>NZ_JANZNP010000006.1:0-441841 GCF_025153065.1 Pantoea sp. XY16
GCCGACAGGACGTCGGCGAAAGGACGGTTCGCGCCAGGGATGGCGCGTCCGGACGGTCCGCTGGCCGCAGGGCGTGATGAAGGCACCCCGCACAGCGGGGCGCGCAGGCTGCCGGACGCCGGGATTGTTAAGGGGCGGGCGTCCGCCCCTTGACGCGTTCGCCTGCACAGGCAACCTGAAACTCCCCATAGCCTGGCGGGCGTAACCTTCTCAGTGCCAGCCCGCTGCAAAGCGATCCCTGCCTGCCGCGAGGCGAAACTCACCCCGCCGCCAGGCACCCATCAGGCACTTAACCACCCAAGTTTAATCACAAACAAAATCGACAGAATCACCAGCGCCGCATTCACCTCTTTCGCGCGACCACTCAACAGCTTCACCAGCGTCCAGGTAATAAAACCAAACGCGATGCCATTGGCGATGGAATAGGTCAGCGGCATGGTCAGCGCGGTCACGGTAACCGGGGCAGCCGTGGTGATATCTTTCCAGTCAATATCTGCCAGACCCGATGCCATCAGCACCGCCACAAACAGCAGTGCAGGCGCAGTAGCGTAAACCGGCACGCTGGAAGCCAGCGGTGAGAAGAACAGTGCCAGCAGGAACAGGATACCCACCACGATCGCGGTCAGTCCGGTACGGCCACCGGCACTCACGCCTGCCGCCGATTCCACATAACTGGTGGTGGTCGAGGTCCCGAGCAGTGAACCAAACAGTGCAGCCGCACTGTCAGCAATCAGCGCACGGCCCATCTTCGGCACGTTGCCCTGCTCATCCGCCAGACCAGCACGTTTCGTCACGCCCAGCAGCGTGCCGGTGTTATCAAACACATCGACAAACAGGAAGGCGAAAATCACGCTAATCAGGCCGACGTTAAATGCCCCGGCAATATCCAGCTGCATAAAGGTTGGTGCAATCGATGGCGGCGCAGAAAAGACCCCGGCAAAGGGCGACAAACCCATGCCCATCGAGATAAAGGTCACCAGCAGAATACCGATCAGCACCGCGCCGGTGACGCGACGCGCTTCCAGTACCACGATCACCACAAAGCCAAGCATCGCCAGCAGCGGACCCGGTTTGGTCAGATCGCCAATGCCCACCAGCGTGGCCGGATTATCGACCACGATGCCCGCCCCTTCCAGCGCAATGATCGCCAGGAACAGCCCGATACCGGCGCCAATCCCGGCGCGCAGCGGCAGCGGGATACTGGCAATAATCCACTCACGGATTTTAAACAGGGACATTGCGAAGAAAATCACTGCCGAGAGAAACACCGCGCCCAGCGCAACCTGCCACGTGTAACCCATGTGCAACACCACGGTGTAGGTAAAGAAGGCGTTCAGTCCCATGCCTGGTGCCAGCGCGATCGGGTAGTTGGCGATCAGCCCCATCAGCACGCAGCCAATCGCCGCCGCCAGACAGGTGGCGACAAATACCGCGCCTTTATCCATGCCGGTTGCGCCCAGAATGCTCGGGTTCACAAACAGAATATAGGCCATCGCCAGGAAGGTGGTGATCCCGGCGATAATCTCGGTACGAACCGTGGTGTTATGCGCTTTGAGTTTGAATAGTTTTTCTAACATCATCATCTCTCGATACAGGAGACAGCCGTCTCTCTTGCCAAAGGGGTTTGTATGCTGATTATTCTGTTTCCGGGACATGGATGCCGGCCGCTGCATACCTGCGTGCCAGAACCGCCTGAAATCCCTGCCTTACCCACTGCCCAAAGCAATTGCCATGCCATCTGCCGACGCAATCGATTACCTGGCAGAGCCGGACTTGCCTAAGAAGAGTCCGAACCAAAACGAGGCGCGATTATGGTGCAATGCACCGATCCTGCGCAATCGTTTTCCTGCGGCAAATCAGCAACCCCTGAAAACTCTGCGCCAGCGCACGCTTCCATACTCTCACAGGCGAAGCGGGTCACGTTTCAGCACGCTGCCTCAGCAACCTTTTCTGGCCTGTGTAGACTCCAGAATTAACTCTTTCGTAACATTGAGGCCGCGCCATGAAGCCAGCGATTTTGGTGGTGGATGATGATCCTGCTGTCTGCGATGTCCTGCAGGATGCGTTAAGTGAACATCTGTTAACAGTCTACCGCTGTCATCAGGGACGCGAGGCGCTATCGATGCTCAACGCGCACCCGGAGATTTCGCTGGTGATGCTGGATATGATGCTGCCCGATACCAACGGTTTACTGGTGCTGCAGCAGCTTCAGCGGCAACGACCGGAAGTGCTGGTGATTATGCTGACCGGCATGGGTTCAGAAGCGGAGATGGTAGTCGGTCTGGAGATGGGCGCAGACGACTACATCGCCAAACCCTTTAATCCCCGCGTGGTAGTGGCGCGCGCCCGGGCGGCCCTGCGTCGCAGCGGGCGTATCGCACAGGCCGATCCTGAACAGGCGGGCTGGCGTTTTAGCGGCTGGCAACTGGACGATGGCCGCTGCCAGCTGTTTAATCCGCAGCGCGAACTTGTGCCGCTGACCCAGGGAGAATACAGTCTGCTGCGTGCGCTGGTGTGTCACGCCCGCAAGGTGCTGACCCGCGATCAGCTGCTGGAGCTGACCCACAGCGAAAGTCTCGATGTGTTTGACCGCACCATCGACGTGCTCATCATGCGGCTGCGCCGTAAAATTGAAACTAACCCGCATCAGCCTGACCTGATCCGCACCATCCGCGGGCTGGGTTACGTCTTTTCGGCCGATGTGGTGAAACCCGATTCGACAACGCGTGCCAGTCAGATTGCCTGATTACGCCTGCCGCGCTCAGGATAGCCAGTCCGAATAATCGTTGCACAGCAGCCAGCGCGGCGCTTCATCCTCATTCAGTGGATTAAAACGGGCCAGCGGCGTCAGAAACACGTTGTCGTTTTCATCATCGTTGGGCATTGATACCTCACCCACCAGCACATCGCCGAAGCCGCTTTCGCCCCAGAAACTGTGCCAGACGCCCGCCTCCAGCGTTACGCTTTCACCCGGAGAGAGCCGCAGTTGTGAACCGGCAGCATGAATCTGGCGCAGGCCATCCAGCGACACTGCCACCGGCGAGTCAGCCAGCCCGTCACCGTCGCGGTTATGCAGTTCGACAATCAGGTTGCCGCCGCCGCGATTGATGATGTCTTCCATCTTGCGCGGATGATAGTGCATCGGCGTCAGTTGCCCTTCACGCACGTGCATTATCTTCTCGGCGTAGGGTTTATGCCACGGCTGCCCGCCCGGCGAGCCGTTACGAAGGGTAAACAGCGTCAGGCCGGTCTGCATAAAATCTGCCGCGCCAAAACTGGTGAGGTCCCAGCCCAGCCGCAGCGCCAGAATCTCCTGTATCACGTCGCGATCCTGAGCGCGCCACTGGCTGACGCTGTAATCGGCCCACGGCGGCAGATGCACATCCTGCTGCCGGAAAAACTCGCGGGTATGTTGCAGATAAGAGTTAACCTCTGAACGTTGCATAGTGGCCTCCTGAGAGCGGCACCCGAAGGGTGCCACATTAAAGCCTATTTCACCGTCCAGCCCTGATAGCTGCCGATATTATTGCGGTCGATCAGTTTCACCGGGATCAGCACGGGCTTATCCGGGGCCGGTTTGCCCTGCAGGATGTCATAGCCAATCTCAACCGCTTTGGCCGCCATGACCTGCGGGTCCTGCGCAGGCGTCGCAACGAACAGTGAATTCTTGCGCTTCAGCGCCTCTTCACCGTCTGGCGAGCCATCGACGCCAACGATAAAGAACTCACTGCGCTGCGCCTGTTTCGCGGCTAAATCGGCACCAATCGCGGTCGGGTCGTTGATAGCAAAGACCGCATCGATTTTCGGGTTAGCCGAGAGCAGGCCGGTCATGACTTCCAGTCCGCCTTCACGACTGCCTTTGGCGTTCTGGTTGTAGGAGAGCAGCTTGATATCCGGATGGGTTTTCAGCTCATTCATGCAGCCTTCAACGCGGTTCTGTACAGCTGAAACCGGCGGTCCGTTGATGATCACCACGTTGCCTTTGTTCTTCAGGCGGTCAGAAATATATTTACAGGCCATCGCGCCCGCCTCGGTGTTATCGGAGGTGATGGTCGCATTCGCGCCATCGGCTGCCACGTCGACCGCCACCACCACAATACCGGCGTCACGCGCCCGCTTCACCGCCGGGGCGATCCCTTTGGAGTCGGCGGCATTGAGGATAATCATGTCGACTTTGGCCGCGATAAAGTTATCAATCTGGCCGACCTGCTGACCGAGATCGTAACCGCTGGAGACCAGCGTCACGTTGACCTTATCGCCCGCCAGCTGACGCGCCTTCATCTCTGCGCCTTTGGTGATCTGCACGAAGAAGGGGTTAGCGAGATCGCCGACCGTGACGCCAATAGATTTGAGTTCTTTTGCCTGAGCCAGGCCGGTGCTGAGCAGCGTCGCCGCCAGCAGCCCGGTTACAATCGGATTAAAACGCATAGACCTTCTCCTGCTGTTTTTAGGTGCCAACCACTTAATGGCGTTTTTTGGGTGGCGGAGGCGACACGGCGCATCCGCCCTTTTCAGCCTCAACTCACATGATGTCGGGTACGGTATTTGTCGATCAGGACCGCGATGATGATCACCGCCCCCTTGATCACCAGTTGCCAGAAATAGGAGACGCCCATCAGCGTCATGCCGTTATTCAGCGTGGCAATAATCAGTGCGCCAATCAGGGTGCCGGTGATGGTACCAATGCCGCCGACAAAGCTGGTGCCGCCGAGGATCACCGCCGCAATCGCATCCAGCTCGTAGCCGACGCCGAGGTTGCCGTTGGCGCTGTAGAGCCGCGAGGCGCTCATTAAGCCGCCCAGCCCCGACAGCAGGCCGCTCATGCCGTAGACAAACAGCAGCACCACGCCAACCTTGATGCCGGTAAGACGCGCCGCCTGGATGTTGCCGCCGACCGCGTAGATATGGACGCCCAGCGTGGTGCGACGCAGGATGAACCAGCAGATGGCGATTACCGCAAAGGCAATCACAATCAGCCACGGCACCGGCCCGAGATAGCCGTTACCAATCCACTCAAAGTTAATATCGGAGTTAATCACCGTGGTGCCGTTCGCCAGCAGATAGGCCGCCCCGCGCAGCGCAGTGTAGGTGCCGAGCGTGACAATAAAGGGCGGCAACCCGGCCCAGGCGACGAGGATACCGTTGAACAGCCCCATCACCAGGCCCGCGCCCAGCGCCATCGGAATAGTCAGGGAGGCGAGCATCGGATCCAGCGACGCCACCAGCGCGACCACCGCCGTAGTGCCCAGCATCGATCCCACCGACAGGTCGATGCCGCCGGTCAGAATGACAAAGGTCATGCCCGCCGCCAGCACGATGTTGATCGACGCCTGACGGGTAATGTTGAGCAGGTTCGCTTCGGTAAAGAAGTTGGGCGTAACGAACCCAAATACCGCCACGATCAGGATAAGAATCGGCAGGATACCCACCGTTTGCAGCAGATCGCCCATCAGGGCGCGTTTCAGCGTCGGCGCTTTGGTGCGGGCCAGTTGTGACATGATGGTCTCCTCAGATTTCGCCTGCTGACGTGCTGTGCGCACCGGTTGCCAGCGTCATAATGTTTTCCTGACTGATGTGGCTGCCCTCAAGCTCACCGACGATGGTGCCTTCGTGCATCACGTAAACGCGGTCGCTCATCCCGACCACTTCCGGCAGTTCGCTGGAGATCATTAAAATCGCCACACCCTGCCGCGCCATCGCCTGCATCATGCGGTAGATCTCGCTTTTCGCGCCGACATCGACGCCGCGCGTCGGCTCATCCAGGATCAGAATGCGCGGGCCAATCGCCACCCAGCGTGAGATCAGCAGCTTCTGCTGGTTGCCGCCCGACAGGCCGCCTGCACGGACCTGAGCGTGTGGTACACGAATATTGAGTGAGGCGATCGCCTCCGTCGCGATGGTCTGTCCTTTACGGCGGTTGAGCATGCCGTAACTCGAATCGCGCTCCAGCGTCGCCATGACGATGTTCTCCTGCGCCGCCATCTCCAGAAACAGCCCCTGCTCTTTGCGGTTCTCAGTGAGAAAACCGATACCGCGCGCAATCGCATCACGCGGCGAATGAATAGTGACCTTCTCGCCGTCGATCCAGATCTCACCCTGTTTCGGCTTGTGTACGCCAAAGATCAGCTGTGCCAGTTCACTGCGGCCTGCGCCCACCAGACCGGCCAGGCCGACTATTTCCCCGGCCCGCACCGCCAGACTGCTGGGATGCACTTTGCCGCCGTCGGCGAGGTGATTCACTGCCAGCCGGATGTCGCCCAACGGGATAGCCCGGTCTTTGTTAAACAGGTCGCTGAGCGGCCGCCCGACCATCATCCGCACCAGTTCACTGGCATTGAGCTGGTCACGGGTCAGGCTGCCCACATACTCCCCGTCACGCAGCACGCTGACGCGATCGGACAGCTCATAGACCTCCGCCATGCGGTGGCTGATATAGATAATGGCCATGCCTTCGCTGCGCAGCCGTTTAATCAGCGCAAAAAGCTGTTCGGTTTCGCGATTAGAGAGCGCGGCGGTCGGCTCATCCATCACCAGGATGCGGCTGTTGCGTTGCAGCGCGCGGGCGATCTCCACCTGCTGCTGCTCGGCGATGCTCAATCGACTCACCAGATCCCAGGCGCTGAACTGCGCGCCGAGCCGGTCAATCACCCGCTGCGCCTCTTCGGCCATCTGCCGCCGCTTCACCAGCCCGCCGGGTGCGATTTCGCTGCCGAGAAAAATGTTCTCCGCCACCGTCAGATTGGGTGCCAGGTTGATCTCCTGATAAATCAGGGTGATCCCGGCGGCCAGCGCCTCTTTCGGCCCCTTAATCGTATAGGGCCTGCCTTCAATGAGAATTTCCCCGCTGCTGGCGGTATAGGCACCGGCCAGAATCTTCATCAGTGTGCTTTTACCCGCGCCGTTCTCTCCCATCAGCGCATGAACCTCACCAGGATACACCGTGAGGTCAACGCCCTTCAGGGCATGAAAATTGCCGAAGCGCCGGGTAATGCCCCGCATTTCCAGTATCGGTGTGGCTGTCATCGCCCTGCTCCTGCGGACTGTGGATAGCCGCCAGTTAAGCAACACCAGATAAACGGAAAATGTCAGCCGCCATTCATATTTGTCATAAATGCCCGACATCACGCTCCTATACTCGGCCCACTGTTGCAGTGATGAAGAGGTTGTGGGATGCAGCGCAGTTATCCGTGGCAGGCCGGGGCACGTGGCCGCCTGTTGCTGTTCAATCTGCTGGTAGTGTCGGTCACGCTGATGGTGAGCGTGGTGGCGATTATCGGCTTTCGTCATGCCGGGGCGATTCAGGAGCAGGCGCAGGCGCAGACGCTGGCGGATATGAACGGCAGCCTGGCGCTGGCACGTGACACCGCCAACGTGGCGACAGCAGCGGTGCGGCTGTCTCAGGTGGTCGGGGCGCTGGAGTATCAGAGCGAATCACAGCGGCTGCAGCAGAATCAGCAGGCGTTGCAGCAGTCGCTGAGCCTGCTGGCCAGCGCGCCGCTGGCGGCCCGTCAGCCGGAGCGCATCGCCCGGATCCGCGCGCGCAGCCTGATGCTGGAACAGACGATTAACAGCCTGCTGCTGAACGGCCATCAGCGGCATCTGCAGCGCAACAACATGCTGAGCGATCTGTGGCAGACGCAGATTCTGCTCAGCCATATCGACCAGCGGGTGCAGCTGGAACAGCGGACGCGACCGGATGCCGCACTGCGCGAGCAGACCGAACGGCTGATCACTATCGCCATCCGTACACCCTCGCCCATCGCCGTGATTGAGCAGCTTCAGCAGATCATGACGCAGTGGCGCACGGTGCCGCTGACGGGGATCACCGGTCAGCAGGTACAGCGGCTGCTGGTCACTCAGCAGCGCCTGCTGCCGCTGGCGGAGGCGCTGGAGCAGAGTGACCTGGCGATCGCCTACGCCACCTACCGGATTAAAGCGCTGGTCGCGATGCTGAACGACGATATCAATGCGTCGGTGCAGCAGGTCGCATTGCAGAGCGAGGCGCGCACCCAGGCCACCCATCACGAACTCGACTCCATCATCGGCTTTATCGCGCTATTTGTGCTGCTGGCGCTGGCGATCACCGGGTACGCCGGGATCTATATCTACCGCAATCTTGGGTCGAGCCTGACGGCGATTGCCGGGGCGATGACGCGGCTGGCGCAGGGCGAGCAGAACGTCAGCGTGCCGGGATTGCAGCGGCGCGACGAGCTGGGCGAGCTGGCGCGCGCCTTTAACGTCTTTGCCCGCAATACCGCCTCGCTGGCGCATACCTCACGACTGCTGAAAGAGAAAAGCAATCAGCTGGAATCCACGTTTCTGGCGATGCGCGACGGCTTTGCCCTGTTCGATCACCACGGTCAGCTGGTGGTGTGGAACGCCCAGTATGCCGAGCTGCTGGGTATCGCGCCGCGTGAGCTGCATCGTGGCGTCCATTATCAGCAACTGCTGGCTCCGCTGGCGGTCGATCTGCACGATCCCGGCGAACCGCAGGAGATCCGGCTGGCCGATGGCCGGACACTGGAGCTGCGCTTCAGCCCAATCCCCCGGCGCGGCATGGTCAATACCGTGCTGGATCGGACCTCGCGCAAAACGCTGGAGGAAGCGCTACAGCACAGCCAGAAGATGAAGGCGGTCGGTCAGCTGACCGGCGGCCTGGCGCACGACTTCAACAATCTGCTGGCGGTGATTATCGGCAGTCTGGCGCTGACTGAAGGCCAGCTGATGCCCGGCCCGCTGGCGACCCGGATAGAGCGGGCGCGGCAGGCCGCCGATCGCGCCGCCCAGCTGACGCAGCGGCTGCTGGCGTTTTCACGCAAGCAGGCGCTCTATCCCCGCGCGGTGTCGGTCGTGACGCTGGTGGATAACCTGCAGAGCCTGTTGCAACACTCGCTGCTGCCGGGACAGCAGCTGGTTATTGATGCGCAGCGTCCTGGCTGGCTGGCCTGGATTGATGCCAGCCAGCTGGAGAATGCGCTGATGAATCTGGTGGTAAACGCGCGCGATGCGATGTATCAGCAAAGCGGCGAAATCCGGCTGCGCATCTGGAATCAGCGTCGTCCGGAAGCAGGCGAGAAAAGTGACAGGGTCACAATAGAGGTCATCGATCGCGGTTGTGGCATGTCCGCCGAGGTTCGCGAGCAGGTTTTCGAGCCCTTCTTCACCACCAAAGCCACCGGCAGCGGCAGCGGACTGGGGCTGTCGATGGTTTACGGCTTTGTGCGACAGTCAGGCGGGCAGATCGAACTGGAAACCGCGCCGGGCCAGGGCACCACGGTGCGGCTGCTGTTGCCGCGCGCTTCGGAAGCCGCCGCCACTGCCGCGATCGCCCCGCCACCGCCAAAGCCCGCGGAGGCAGAGGCAGCGAACAACCGGCTGATACTGGTGCTGGATGATGAACCGGCGGTGCGCCAGACGCTGTGCGAGCATCTGCATCAGCTGGGGTATCTGACGCTGGAGTGTGGTGATGGTGAAGCGGCGCTGGCGCTGCTGCGCCAGACGCCTGATATCGACCTGCTGATCAGCGATCTGATGCTGCCCGGCGAGATCAATGGTGCAGAGGTGATCCGCCAGGCGCAGCAGAACTGGCCGCAGCTGGCGACGCTGCTTATCAGCGGTCAGGATCTGCGCCACCAGCCGGTGACGCTGCCGCTGTGCGAACGACTGGCGAAACCCTGGCAGCAGGCCCAGCTGGTGCAGGCGCTGCAGCGCGCCTGGCAGCGCAGCGAGCGACTTAATCGCGCGCAGCAGGCTGCCACAACGGCACCGGCTTGCCACTGATGTAGCGCTTACGCAGGCGGCTGGAGATCACATCCATCACCATGACCACTACCACCAGGATCAGCGTCAGGAACATCACCACATCCCAGTTCCACAGCCGCATGTTCTCGGCATAGACCAGGCCGACGCCACCCGCGCCGACAAAGCCCAGCACCGCCGCCGAACGGGTATTAGACTCAATCTGGTAAAGGCTGAGCGCCAGGAACTGCGGAAATGACTGGGTGAAGATGCCGAACCGGTGTTTCTGCAGACTGTTGGCCCCGACCGCGCCCAGCCCGCGACTGGGCGAGCGCTCCACCGCTTCATGCCCTTCGGCGTACAGCTTACCGAGCAGGCCGACATCCTGCAGGATAATCGCCAGCACCCCGGCCAGCGGCCCCATCCCCACCGCTCGCACGAATATCAGCCCCCAGATCGCCATATCGATGCCGCGTAACACATCGAACAGACGCCGCACCAGAAACGCCAGCGGCTTCGCAGCGCGATCGTGCATCACATTGCGTGCCGCCAGAAACGATAGCGGCAGCGCCAGCAGCGAGGCAGTCAGCGTGCCGGCAAAGACAATCCCTAAGGTGATGCCGACCTGCGACAGATAGTAGCCAAACGGCCAGTTCACGAAATCGTGCCAGACAAACATCCGCAGGAAATAGCGCCCCAGCTGCTGACAGCCCATCAGCAAACGCGACCACTCCAGACCAAATACCGAGAAGAAAAAGAGGTAGTAGAGCAGCACTGCCAGTGTCATCAGCGCCAGGCGACGCAGATAGCGCGGCTGTGCGGCGAAGAGTTCACGATGCTGCTGCTTCATTAGCGCGATATCGGGAACGGTGCTTATCATGTCCTGTCTCCTGTGACACGGCGACGAAGCTGGCCGGAGAGCGTATCCAGCAGCGACACCACAATCAGGATCAGCAGCAGCGTGATACTGACCTGATCGTAGCGGTCCAGTTTGATATTGGTCATCAGCTCCTGGCCGATGCCACCTGCGCCGACCAGCCCAAGAATGGTGGAGGAGCGAAAGTTAATCTCCAGCCGCATAAAGCTGTAGGAGAGAAAGATCGGTTTCACCTGTGGCCAGAAGGCGAAACGCATCCGCTGCAGCTTGCTGGCACCGCAGGCGGCCAGACCGCGCACCGGCTTATCCGACGCCGACTCAATCGCCTCGTAAAACAGCTTGGTCAGGCTGCCCACGGTGTGCAGCGCCAGCGCCAGAAAACCAGGGATCGCGCCGATGCCAAACGCCATGACAAACATCACCGCCCACGCCAGCTCTGGCATGGTGCGCAGAAAGGCAACACAGGCGCGAATCGTCATCCGCACGCTGACCGGCGTCTGGGTGTTGTCGGCGGCGAAAAAGGCCAGCACTGCGGCCAGTGCCACCGCCACCAGCGTCGAGGCCAGCGCCAGTTGCAGCGTTTCCCAGATCAGCGGCAGCTGAATCGGCAGACGGTAGCCCCAGTAAGCCAGCGAGCCACTGGTTTTGCCGTCGGCAAACAGCAGCGGCAGATGCAGCACCGGCAGGATTTCGTGCAGGTAGTCGAAGAAGTGCGGCAGCGACTGCCAGACGGTGAGCAGATTAAATTCTGCCACCCTGCCCGCCGCCAGATAGAGCGCCACCAGCAGCAGTGACCAAAACAGCGTGTCACGCTTCTGCTGACGGCGGATGCGTTGGTAATAGTGTTCGAAGTCGGTCAAAGGGGTTCTCCGGCGCTAAAGCAGCGGGACGCAGGCGGGGTTGCCGCGTCCCGCCTTTCCCGCCTGGGCAGGAAAAGTCAGGAAGTCCGGCCTTAGCCGCGGCTGCCTTTCATCAGGTCACGTTTCATATCGATGATATTTTTGTAATCAGCGACCGTCGCCTCACCGATATGCTGCTCACCGCCTACCGCTTTCACGAAGCAGGCGTGATCTTCCTTATCCAGCTTTTTAATCGCCGACACCACTTTCGCTTTAAAGTCGGCAGGCAGCTTGTTGCTGACCAGCACCGGGCCGTTGGGGATCAGCGGTGACTGCCAGATAATGCGGATCTGCTTCATCAGATCCGGATGGTCCATACGGATCAGACGGCCAAATGCGCCAGAGGTGTAGCCGCTGTTGTAGTCACCGACCAGCGAGGTCCAGGTGACCGCGCCATCGAACTGGTTGTTCAGCACGCCCAGAATGTCCTGCTCATGGCCGCCGGAGAAGGTGACGCTGGAGAAGGTGTTGTTATATTTGTCATCCACCGAGCCGCCGAACATCTTCTTAAACGCCTGGTTTGGCATCAGGAAACCGGACGTCGAGTCGGGATCGGCCATACCGAAAGATTTGCCCTTCAGGTCTTCCAGCTTTTTATACGGGCTGTCCGCTTTAACGATGACGACAGAGTGGTAGCCACGTGACTGATCTTTGTCATCCACCACAATGCCGACCACGTCTACCGCTTTCGGGTCCTGAATGTAGACCGAGGCAAACGAAGCCGGTGACATACTCAGTACCATATCGATCTTGCCGCCCAGCAGGCCCTGAATCACGCCCGAATAGTCAGAGGCGTTGCGCATCTGGGTATCCACACCCAGCTCTTTATCAAAGAAGGTCTTCACACACTGATTATCGCCAATCTGCTGGGTGGCGTTCTGCCCGCCCAGAATCCCCAGATTAAGCTGTTTCGGCGCATCCGCTGCGCTGACACCAAACGCCATGACAGGGGTCAGAAGTGCTAAAGAAGTCAGTTTCATTCGGAATTATTCTCTTGCTGTGGACGTTAATGGATTTGGTTAAGTTCATCACCGTACAGCTGGTGCAGCAGGCTGTCGGTGAGTCGGGAAGGATGGCCGTCAAACAGCACCACGCCGCGCTGGATGCCAATCACACGGGTGCAATAGCTTTTCACCAGCTCAATCGAGTGCAGGTTGACCATGACGCTGATGCCCTGCTCGCTGACCTGACGCAGTACATCCATGATGCGTTTGGTATTTTTAGGGTCGAGTGACGCCACCGGCTCATCGGCCAGCAGGATTTTGGGGTTCTGCATTAATGCGCGACAGATCGCCACGCGCTGCATCTGACCGCCAGAGAGGTTTTCCGCCCGCTGCAGCGCCTGCGGCAGCATGTTCATCCACTGCAGCAGTTCGATGGCGTGCGCCCGGTCCTGGTCAGAGAAGATTTTAAAGAAAGACTTCAGCGTGCCGGTCTGGCTCAGACGGCCCAGCAGCACGTTGGTCAGCACGTCGAGTCGCGGCACCAGACAGAAGTCCTGAAAGATCATGCCGCACTGGCTGCGCCATTCGCGCAGCTGGCGGCTGTTGAGCGTGACCACGTTACGATCGGCTTCGCCTTCATGCAGGCTTATAATCGCGCCGGACGTGGCGTTAATCGTGCCGTTGAGCATATGCAGCAGGGTCGATTTACCCGCGCCCGAGCGGCCAATCACCGCCACCAGTTCACCGGCGTGCAGGTCGAAACTAACCTGATCCAGCACCTGGGTGTCGCCGTAGGCTTTGCTCAGTTTCTGCACCGACAACACTTTTTGTCCGCTGTGGCTGGCCGGTGGTACGTCGTTATCGACCACCGTTTTCAGAAGTGCCTGTGCCATGCTGTTCTCCGTCATCGCTGATTGCGTCTGCCGGTTATTAAGGCGTGGCGCGATGAACGCGGGATGACAGCAAGATGATCAAACCGTGACAGGCCAGTGCGCACCGCACAGCAATGTCTGACCGTCACGGGCAGGCTGCACACCCTCCGACAACGGGTTTTCGGCTAACCAGTTATCCATCTCATGACTGAGGTGGGTCAGCCACGTCTGACGCGGCTGAAGCAGCGCCGCAATCGCCAGTGCCCGGGTCACATCATTGTGATTACGCGGTTCGGCACGGGGCGGATCGTTGCAGTCAATCACCAGTTGATCCAGCGGCTGGCCACGCAGGAAGTCGGCGGTATCGGACGGCAGTCCGCAGGTGTCGCACAGCCAGGCGAGCCGGGTGCCATGCCAGTCGAACAGATAGCCGTGCGTCAGCTTCGAGTGTTGCAGGGGCAGCGGCGTGACCTGCAATTCACCGAAGGCGTGCGCTACAAACGGCGTTAAGGCGGGACGGAAATCGAGCAGGCCAGGGTGTTTATAGAGATCGTCACAGCCTCGCGGATCGGGCGGTCCCCAGACCGGAATCGGTGCGCCCACTCCCCAGCGCAGCGCAAACAGGCCCTGCACATGATCCATGTGGTAATGGGTCAGCAGAATGCGCGTCAGCGTGCCGGGCGGAAAGCGCGACGCCAGCAGCGGCAGACCGGCATCCAGCAGGATTCGCTCGTGGCCAAACTCAATCAGCGCACTGCAGGCCGCACGCGCATGGGCGCTATTGCGCTGCGCCCGCTGGCAGGCGCGACAGTCGCAGCCCGGCAGCGGTGCCGCAGTCACCCCGCCGGTACCCAGAAAAGTGAGTTTCATTGATGCGCCTCCAGTATCTGGCGCAGCTGGCAGACGGTATCCGCTAGCGCGCCGTCGTTGTTGAGAATAAGGCAGCCATCGGGCTGCGGCTGAGCGGCGCGCGCCAGCCGCCGGGCGATCTCCGCCTCATCTTCCCGTCCGCGCTGACGCAGCCGCGCCGCCAGTACCGCGGGCGACACCTGCAGACAGACTGGCAGCAGCTGCGCACCAAACCGCGCCTGCGCCTGGGCCAGATGCAGCCGCGACCCGTTCACCACCACATTCTGCCCGCGCAACAGCCATTGCTCGGTCTCACAGCCGATGCCGTAGCGGAAACCGTGCGCCTCCCAGCTCACCGCAAACAGGCCGAGTGCGGCGCGACGCTCAAACTCCACCTCAGTCAGCGCCACATGGTTTTCACCGCCCGCATCGGCGGCGCGGGTAATGTAGCGATGGGCGATCAGCAGCCGGGGCGGCGGTGACGCCCGCAGCGCATCCAGCAGGCTGTCTTTACCCGAACCCGAGGGACCGGTGAGCCAGATCAGCCGCGCCATCAGTACACCTGCCGGCCTTTGCTCCAGACGTGCCGCACGTGCGGATAGCCGTGTGCGGTGTGCGCCAGCACCAGATCGGCGCGGCAGCCCTCGGCGATCACACCGCGATCCTCCAGCCCTAGCGCGCGGGCCGGGTTACAGGTCACCAGTGCAATCGCCTGCGCCATGCCGAGGCTGTTGCGCTCATCATCTGCCAGCCGGAACGCCGCATCCAGCAGGCTGGCCGGGTAGTAATCGGATGACAGAATATTCAGCAGGCCGTGTGACGCCAGTTCCCAGGCGGCAACGTTGCCGGAGTGCGAGCCGCCGCGTACGATGTTGGGCGCGCCCATCAGCACCTGCATGTTGCGATAGCGTGAGGCGCGAGCCGCCTCCAGCGTGGTCGGAAATTCCGCGATGCGGCTGCCTGCCGCATGGGACTCCTCCACGTGCGCCGCGGTAGCGTCATCGTGGCTGGCAATGGCGATGCCATGTTCACGGCACAGTCCGGCAATCGCCTGACGATTGGGCTGCGACCACGCTGCCGCCAGAGTGAGCTGGTCATGCTCGAACTGATCCATCTCGGCGTCGTTGAGCTGATATTTGCCCTGATAATATTCGCGATATTTGGTCAGCGACGCATACTGGCGCTGGCCCGGCGAATGGTCCATCAGCGACACCAGCGCCAGTTCCGGCGTGCCCATCAGCGCTTCAAACAGCGGCGCGGTGGTAGGATGCGGCAGTTCACAGCGCAGATGCAGCAGATGCTCGGCCCGGTTCAGCCCTTTACGGTTGCTGTCGCGGATGGCGTCGATCATCTTGCTGAGGTTATCCAGCCGGTGCCCGCCGTCGCGCACATCGCCCACGCCAATCGCGTCCAGCACGGTGGTGATGCCGCTGGAAACCATCAGCGCATCGTGGCTGCTCATCGCCGAATGTGCAGGCCAGTCCACTTTTGGCCGTGGGGTGAAAAACTTGTCGAGGTTATCGGTGTGCAGCTCCACCAGCCCCGGCAGCAGCCAGGCCCCTTCGCCATCCAGCGCGCCCGGCTGCTGGCTGGTGGTTTCGCTGAAGCTGCTGATGCGCTCATCACGAAACTCCAGCGATCCGTTCACCACTTCGTTTTCCAGCACCAGTCTGACGTTATTGATGATCATGCCTGCACTCCTGTGTCGGTCGGGTGCATCAGGTGCAGCCGGTCGGCTACCCGCTCGCGCACCGCCCGATCGTGAAAAATACCGACGATGGCGGCACCCCGGGCGCGCGCCTGTTCAATCAAACTCACTACCGCCGCGCTGTTGACGCTGTCGAGCGAGGCGGTGGGTTCATCCAGCAGCAGCACCGGATAGTCGGCGATAAAGCCGCGAGCGATGTTCACGCGCTGCTGCTCACCGCCGGAAAAGGTGGACGGGGCCAACGACCAGAGACGCTGCGGCACATTCAGCCGGGCCAGCAGTTCGGCGGCCCGCGCTTCGCAGAATTCACGATCCACGCCGCGCTCCAGCAGCGGCTGCATCACAATCTCCAGTGTCGGCACGCGCGGGATCACCCGCAGAAACTGGCTGACCCAGCCCAGCGTGTCACGGCGCAGGGCGATAATCTGACGCGCTGATGCCTGCGCCATATCGATCCATTCGCCCTGATGCGCCACGCGGATGTGGCCGCTGTCGGGCTGATAGTTGCCATAAAGCGCGCGCAGCAGCGTGGATTTGCCGCTACCAGAGTGACCGTGCAGCACCACGCATTCGCCCTCGCCTGCCGTCAGACTGGCGTTGTGCAGCACCGGCAGCGCCGCGCCGTTCTGATTGTGCAGCACAAAGGTTTTACACAGATTTTCTACACGCAGACGCGGAGTGTGAGTCGTCATTTAATTGAGCACCGAAGAGACCAGCAGTTGAGTGTAAGGATGATGAGGATCGTCCAGCACGCGGTCGGTCAGACCGCTCTCCACCACCCGCCCCTGTTTCATCACCAGCAGGCGATGCGCCAGCAGTCGCGCTACGCCGAGATCGTGAGTGACAATCACCACCGCCAGATTCAGCTCGCGCACCAGCGTTCGCAGCAGATCCAGCAGTCGCGCCTGCACCGAGACATCCAGCCCGCCGGTTGGCTCATCCATAAACATCAGCTGCGGCTGCGTCACCAGGTTGCGGGCAATCTGCAGACGCTGCTGCATCCCGCCGGAAAAGGTGGTCGGCAGATCGTCGATGCGACCGGCATCAATCTCTACCGCCTGTAACCAGCGGCTCGCCTCGGCGCGGATGTCGCCATAGTGGCGCTGCCCGGTCGCCATCAGCCGTTCGCCGATGTTGCCGCCCGCACTGACCTGCGAACGCAGTCCGTCCATCGGATGCTGATGTACTACGCCCCACTCGGTGCGCAGCAGGCGACGGCGATCGCTTTCACTCATCTGATAAAGGTTGCGGTTCTGATAAAGAATGCTGCCCTGCTGCGGCGTCAGACGCGCCGACAGGCTCTGCAACAGCGTGGTTTTACCGGAGCCGGACTCGCCGACAATCCCCAGCACTTCACCGGGCCAGAGATCAAAACTGACCTGCTCAAACCCTTTGCCCGGCGCGTAAAGATGGGTGAGCTGGTTCACCGCAAGCAGCGGCTGTTCACTGTGCATGTTGCTGTTCCTGCTGCTGATGGCAAAAGTCGGTGTCGGAGCAGACAAACATCCGCGTTCCCTGATCGTCCATCACCACCTCATCGAGATAGCTGTGGCGCGAGCCGCACAGCGCGCAGGGTTCTTCCCACTGCTGCACGGTGAACGGGTGATCGTCGAAGTCGAGACTCTCCACGCGGGTATAAGGCGGCAAAGCGTAGATGCGCTTTTCACGCCCGGCACCAAACAGCTGCAACGCGGGCATCATGTGCATCTTCGGGTTATCGAATTTAGGAATGGGCGACGGATCCATCACGTAGCGATCGTTGACCCGCACCGGATAAGCGTAGGTGGTGGCGATATGCCCGTAGCGGGCGATATCTTCATACAGCTTCACCTGCATGATGCCGTACTCCTCCAGCGCGTGCATAGTGCGGGTCTCGGTTTCGCGCGGCTCAATAAAACGCAGTGGCTCCGGGATCGGCACCTGAAAAATCAGGATCTGATCCTCCTCCAGTGGCGTTTCCGGGATGCGATGGCGGGTCTGGATCAGCGTGGCATCGGCGGTGCGCTCGGTAGTGGCCGCGCCGCTGACCCGCTTAAAGAACTGGCGGATCGATACCGCATTCGTGGTGTCATCTGCGCCCTGATCGATCACCTTGAGCACATCCTGATCGCCAATCACGCTGGCGGTGATCTGGATGCCGCCAGTGCCCCAGCCGTAAGGCATCGGCATCTCGCGTCCGGCGAATGGCACCTGATAGCCGGGGATCGCCACCGCTTTCAGGATGGCGCGACGGATGGTGCGTTTGGTCTGCTCGTCGAGATAGCCGTTGTTATAGCCGGTGAGTTCAGCCATGGTTGCGTTCCTGATAATCGTTCTGGAGCTGTTTCAGCAATTCCAGCTCGGCCTGAAAATCGACATAGTGCGGCAGCTTGAGGTGCGAGACAAAGCCCGCCGCTTCGACGTTGTCGGCGTGCGACAGCACAAACTCTTCATCCTGCGCCGGGCTGGTCACACGCTCATTCTGCTCGCGGCTTTGCAGCGCGCGGTCTACCAGCGCCATCGCCATCGCTTTGCGTTCGGCACGGCCAAACACCAGCCCGTAACCCCGGGTAAACTGCGGCGCAGCATCATCGCTGTGGGCGACGCCGTTGACCATTTCACACTCCGTCAGCAGCAGTTCCCCGATCTCCAGCTCAAAACCCAGCTCTTCGGGACAGATGCTGACGCTGAGAGTGCCGGTGCGGATCTCACCGGCAAACGGATGGGTACGGCCATAGCCGCGCTGGGTCGAATAGCCCAGCGCCAGCAGAAACCCTTCGTCGCCGCGCACCAGCTGTTGCAGCCGCGCGGCGCGTGAGGCGGAAAAACTCACTGGCTCGCGGGTGATATCGACCGGCTCGCTGCCGTCATCCACCTCGCCAGCAGCCAGCCCTTCCTCGCTCATCATGCTGAACATATGGGGGCACTGGTCTGGCACCGGGCAATCGTCACGCGGCGCAGCGGGCGTTTCACCGTTAGCCAGCAGCGTGAAGTCGAGCAGCCGGTGGCTGTAGTCATAGGTTGGGCCCAGCACCTGGCCGCCCGGCAGATCTTTGTAGACCGCCGAGATGCGGCGTTCGATACGCATCGCACCGGTCGCCAGCGGCGTGCTCTCCGCCAGCCGTGGCAATGTGGTTCGATAAGCGCGCAGCAGAAAGATCGCCTCGACCAGATCGCCGCTGGCCTGCTTGATAGCCAGCGCCGCCAGTTGCGGATCGTAAATTCCGCCTTCGGTCATCACCCGGTCCACCGCCAGGCCCAGCTGCTGCGCCACCTGGTCACAGCCGAGTTCCGCTACTGCCCGATCCCCGCGTCGCAGATCGGCCTGCAGCTGGTGGGCATTAGAGATGGCTTTTTCGCCCCCTTTCACCGCGACATACATCAGCACACCTCCACAACGGTGGTGCGCGGCACGGCCATGATCGCTTCGCCACAGGTGAAGATCAGATCCACGCCCTGTGGAAACGGATGCGGACGGGTGCGCAGATATTCCAGTACGCTTTCCGGCAGCTGCGGCGCAATGGCGCGGGTTTCCCGCAGGCCGGGACCGGAGAGACGCAGCGTTAATCCGCCATTCAGCGACGGTACCTCGATAATCAGCGTGGTGCTTTTTTCCGGCGACATGTTGTCACCCGCCGCGAACTGCGTCGGATCCGGCTGCGCCGCCGCATGGCTCAGCGCGAAAGGGGCGTCCTGCTGCGTGGTGATGGGCGCGCCGGTGTGGAAGCGCAGATTGTTGCGCAGCTGTTCGTTGTCGATTTGCGCATCCAGCCAGACCGGACTTTCCTGGTCGACCAGCGTCAGCAGCAGCGCCGTGGCCGCCGGGGACAGTGCGCCCCAGCCCTGTTGCAGCGGCAGCGAGACCATCACGCCCGGTTCGCTCATCGCTTTCAGAATGCGGCGAAACGCGCGCTGTGCATCCGCGACCGGATGGTTAAAACTTGCCAGTAAAGTCATCAGTTATCTCCGCGAACCAGCGTAAAGAAATCCACTTTGCTGCTGGCGATTTCACGGGCGCGCAGCTGTCGCTGCTCATCGCGCCACGCTGCCAGCGGCGTAATAATCTTCTCTTCCAGCAAAAGCCGGGTTTCCGGCTGCTGCAACAGCGCATCCAGCAGGGCGCAGCGTTCGGCATGGGCTTTGTCGCGCCCTAACAGGTAGCTGTAGCCCAGGGTGCCGTCGCCCAGCTGCACCACTGCGCGCGTTACCGTGGCATCACCCATCACGAAGCGTTTTCCGGTAGCCCCCATCCGCGCCTGTAACCGCGTCAGCCCGATCTCTGCCGGACGAACCAGCGTGAATTCGGGCTGGAGATTAAGCGCCTGCCAGTGCGCTTCAAGCAGGGTGGCGCTGCTGTGTGCCAGCACCGACAGCCAGCGCTGGCGATCCGTTTGCTGTTCCATTAGTGCTCCAGAGTCAGTTCGATCATGTCGCCGCGCGTCAGGCTGACGGAGTATTCCGCCACCGCGCCATCACTGGTTTTGTTCAGGGTCCGCACGCAGAGCAGCGGCGCATGCAGCGCGATATCCAGCTGCCGACACTCCTTTGCCTGCGCCCGGCGGGTGCTGATACGCGTCTGGGTGCGCACCAGCTGTTTGCCGGTGTGCTCCACTAAGAAATCGTGCAGCGACCCGCTGTTAAATTGCTGCAGCTGTGGCCACCAGCTGAGGTCGGCGAGGAAATGGTTGATCAGGCAGAGCGGCACGCCGTTGGCGCGGCGCAGGGTGCGCAGGTGAATGACGTTGTCGCCCTCTTTTACGCCCAGCGCACTGGCGACGTCGTTGCTGGCCGGACGCAGCACCGCCAGCAGCCGTTCGCTGGTCGGGTGACTGCCCTGCTCCATCAGGTTCTGGCTAAAGCGCGCCTGCGCATGCAGCGGATAGTCATACGGGCGCATCAGCACCAGGATGCCGACGCCATGACGGCGCTGCAGCAGCCCTTTGTGCACCAGCTCATCGACAGCGCGGCGCAGGGTGTGGCGGTTCACCTCATAGTGATCGGCCAGCTGTTGTTCGGAAGGAAGATAGTCGCCGCAGCGGTAGCGCTCTTTCAGCGCCTGCTCCAGTTGTGCGGCAACAGCCTGATAGACAGTGGTCGGATGTCTGGATAACTCCATCACGATGAAATCCTCACGGGTTACAGAGTGGGAACGCAGTGATAAGACGCTGCGGGATGGGGTTAGCCTGAGGGACGCAGATGACAGAATAGTGACGCAGGGGTGAAGGTGGGGTGAAAGTGAAAGTCGGGACAGAAGCCAGTTAAGGATAAAGAGGCGTCATGGGAATAGAGCTCAGGCCTGAAACCCTCTGCTCTGTTTGTCCGGGAACACTTTCAGGGTGCTGCACGATGGCTTTACGCTTCTTGCCGTGTTTCAAACCAGGGCGTAATGAGCATATGCGGAATCGCCAGTGCGGCCAGTGCCGCAAAAAGTGACTGAATTCCCGCTTTATCCGTGGGATGCATCATCGCGACGGTTCCCGCCGCCAGCAGAATGGCTGCCGTCAGTACCGGCCATGTGGCATGCAGGTAGCCTGTGTAGCTTTTGCATCCCAGCAGATCGCGCCGCTGCCGGGTTTGCGGGAGCGCATGCAAAATCAGAAAGCCCATTGAAAAACCGACGAAAGGCGGAAGGAGTAATAATGCCAGTGTACCGGCCAGAAGACGTCTGTCCCGGCGGAGTAAGCCCACAAAAATAAGGCCTGCTGCACAAACTCCCCCTGTGAGGGCAATGCCTGCAGCAAAAGAGTGTGGCAATGAAAATCCCAGCCCCGCCTCATGCAGAATTGTACTGAACGCCTGCAGATGCAGAGCAGCTGGCGTCGCTATCATGCTTATTCCCCGCGCCAGACGTTCAATGCTGCATCCAAGAGGGGCATCCTCAAGTGCAAAGTGTATGGCTGAGGCCAGGAGAAAAACGGGCAGCGCCAGTGCCGGCGCACCGTGCCACCAGAACAGACAGAGCACAATGACCAGCCCATAGGCGGCAAGAAATGGAAACTGACGCTCGCGTTTCACGACGTCAAGATCGCTGGCACCGTGCGCCATGCCGATAAGGCCAATCGCTCCGGTCGCAAACAGCACCTGCCCGGCAAGAGGGCTGAAAGAGGCCGCCAGCGCTGCCCCCCACAGTCCTGCCCAGCCGAGCCGCACCTGGCCTCTCATCTCCTGACTGCACCAACAGGCACGGCATGAGAAAGGGCTTTCTTCATGTTAGCCGCGGCGTAGAAGGCATAGAAAACTTTTGCGATGATATCCAGAATCAGGAATGCCCAGACCGATGTCGCATCAGTAATGATGTTGAGCCCTTCCGGACCCACCAGAAAAACGATCGGATAGATAAACCATACGATGGTCAGCAAGGCCACATTTTTGTTATATGCACCTGCCAGCGCACTACCCCGCGTAGCGGCTATAGCACGCAGCGGTCCCCAGAGCAGATAAACAACGCCCAGAAATGCCGCGCATGACCACAGATACCAGACCCATTTCGCGACAGCATTTTCAGCCAGCGAAGAGACCAGACCGGTGACGATCATCATCACATCCAGCACAATGATGGCCGTGAGAAAGCCCGCCATTTCGCCCGGCTTACCCTGTTCATGGAAAGCCAGCATGACCAGCCCGGCCAGTAAAAGAGGCGTGGTGACAGACCAGTCAGCATAACGTGCCAGATACACTACCGTGCCACTGTCCAGCGTGAGGTTGCCAAATTCAAACGCCATGGCCAGATAAGCCGTGGCCGCAATAAACGGGACTGACGCGTGCACGAGTGTATGGTGGCCAAAAGGATATTTTTTGTCACCCGTCACGTAGATAATCAGTGATGCGATGGCCATGACCGAAAACCCAATCATGAATGCGGATTGATCCATTTTTCTCTCTCCTGTACTAAAACGCCGGTATCGCGCCAGCAATGCAGCGACAAATTATCGTTAATCAAGCAGGTTTATATTCATTCAACGAATATGCTGAAAGTATATGGTGATATTCGTCATCTGCTCAGGATGATTAACTCACAAGTTCTTATTTTTAAATAAACGGTTAAATTAACCTCTTTTATCAACCTGGTAAGCGTCTGATAAAAAATTCAATGTAAAGTTATGTTTCTCAGCGTTTCGCTTTACTTCCATAACCTCAAAAAAAGAGAAAGCAATCCTGCAAATAACCTATTGATTTAAGTCATATTTTTCATCATGGCGGTGGGTCAGGCCTCTTATTTGCATAAACTGACAAAAGAGCAATAATTTTATTTTTCAGTGGTAAATATGAAATCGGGCGCTATGAGAATAGCGTGGTGAGGCGTTTCACATGGGTTCAATGGCATAAATAAAAACTGAATTCTGATGCCTGCCGATTAAACGTAAAACTATAAAAAGAAATAATGTCTAAAAGTTGCCCCCATCCTGCCCGTTATCTTATGCCCAATCCATAAGTGGGGTAAGAATGTGCAAACTTAATTTCTGGCTTATAAAATCGAAACGACAGCTGTATTTTTCTGCAAACCCAATTAAACTGCCGTTTCTCTCCTTCTCTAAATATTTTCTTCCATTACTGCTCTCCCCACCTTCTCCGACCCACTATCCGTCAGCGACGCCCTCACCTGTGGCAGGCTTTCCGGGTAATTCTGCTGAATAAACTCAATCATCTTTTCACGCACATAACAGCGCAAATCAAAGGCGATCGGGGAGTTCTGGGCGGTCATCAGCATCCTGATGGTCATGGTTTTCTCGGTGGTGTCGGTCACCTGAAGCACCGAGGTTTCCTGGTCCCAGAGTTTGGTTTCACTCAGGATTTTGTCGAAATGCTTACGCAATGGCTCCAGCGGCATCGAGTAATCCACATAGAGAAATACCGAGCCTAAAATCTGCGCGTTGTTGCGCGTCCAGTTCTGAAACGGATTCTCGGTGAAGTAAGTAATCGGCAGCACCAGACGGCGCAGATCCCAGATGCGCACCACCACATAGGTCAGGTTGATCTCTTCAATCCAGCCCCACTCCTTTTCCACCACCACTGCATCATCAATCTTAATCGGCTGGGTAAAGGCGATCTGAATACCGGCGAACAGGTTAACCAGCGACTTCTGTAAAGCGAAACCAATAATGATACCGGCCACACCCGCACCGGCCAGAATAGTGGTGCCGAATTTACGCACGCCGGGAAAACTCAGCAGAATCAGCGAAACACAGAACAGCACCAGGATGACAATAACGACTTTCTTGACATAGATAATCTGAGTACGGATTTTTCGCGCACGCAGGTTATTGGAAATATTAATGTCGTAGCGGATATAAAGCATATCCTGCGCCACGTTGGTCAGCCGGATTAAGACCGAGCAGAATGACATGATGATAAAAACGTTGATGATATTGGTGATGAGTTCAAGTGATTCAGGATGGAAATCGATGTAGTTAATCCCGACATTGATCATCAATAACGGCACGAAAAAGAACATCGAACCGCTAAGGTGCTTTTCCAGAGATTTGAACAGCTTTCTGTCACGGCCCTGCCAGTAGCGGATAAACGCGAGCAGGATAAGGCGGGCCAGGAAACCCAGAATAAAAGAAAGCGAGACGAGTAATACAACAGGTACCCATGACGGGAAACCAGATAACTCACCGAATAACAATGGCATTATTTTCCCTTTTCGTTAGCTGTCAGGCGCAGGCTGTCAGATAAGTGACCCACTCAGTAACCGTTGTCTGCACGGTTATCCATTCGTAACACAATCAGCGCTCATGAGTATGAACCATAGCAGCGAAGTTGGCAGGAAATGCGCGGTGATGGACTTGCGGCCGAATTCAGCCTGTCAGCCTTACCGCACAGGTCAGGGTTTACCATCCTGACCTTTATGCCCTCGGCATGACTGCCGCGCTCATTAAAATAACTGATAAAACGTACTCACTTTCTTTCCCTGACTGTCAGCCTGCCCCCGCCGCTCGCTAACAGAAAAACGCTCGCCTGCTCACTATCCATCAAGCTTTTCATGGAAGATCTGTTCCTATCTGCTAATTTTTAAGCTGTTCCCCTGCTGCTGAGAAAAACAACAATATGATTAATACCCTTAAACTTTCCTCTGATTTTCGCCACAGTTTTCTGCGCGAAGTGTTGGTGCCGCTGGTGGCTATCCTTGTGCTGACGTTTGCTGGTGCGGGTGCGGCACTATTTATTGGCACGTCACTGACCAATACTGAGGCCCGGCATCAGCAGCAGCGGATGATCGAGGCCTCTTTTTCGCAGAGTCTGAATGAGCATCTGCGCCAGTTGCATAGCCTGTCACGCTGGCGGCCCTTTGAGGAGCATCTGGCTGAGGGGAACAGCGACAGGTGGCTGGATGAGAACATCGGGCAGTGGCTGTATGAGATGTTCGGTCATCAGCTGATTATGGTGCTGGATGCGCAAAACCAGATCGTCAGAGTCTGGCGTGAAGGCCAGCCGGTTATGGAAGCGGACAACGGTCCGCTGATCGCCGAGGTGCTGCAAAACACGCTGATCCAGGATCCCAGGCGTCAGGATAACGCCGATTATGCCCGTGTTACCCAGCGAGCTGCGGCGCTGGCCGTGGGTAGCATACAGCGGGATAGCAACGACCTGCCGCGTTTCCGGCTGGTGAGCCTGAAATTTCTCGACGACGGTTATCTGGCGAGCCTGGCGGAACGCAATCAGCTGGAGGGACTGCACTTTTCTGATGGCACATCTCAGTCCGGCACCAGCGCACGCTATCTGCTGATCGCGCAGGCGGGCGAGCCGGTTGGCTATCTCAACTGGATCCCCGCCCGCCCGGGTGCGCAGATGCTGCGCACCATCGGGCCGTCTACCGGGCTGGCGGTGCTGGCGATATCGCTGCTTTGTCTTTATATGGTACGGCGACTCTGGAACTCGTCAGTTAACCTCTCGCAATCGATGCTCAGGCTGGGCGCATCGGAAGCGCAGGCACAACATCTGGCATTTCATGACGTGCTGACCGGCCTGCCGAACCGCGCGCTGGTTGAAGACCGCTTAACCCAGGCGCTGGCCCTGGCGACGCGCAACGATCAGCGGGTAGCCTTGCTGCTGATCGATCTTGACCGCTTCAAGGCCGTCAACGATACCCACGGTCATCATGCTGGCGATGAGCTGATCATCGCGGTGGCGCAGCGCCTGAGTCGTATCGTGCGGGCCAGCGATACCGTGGGACGCATCGGGGGCGATGAATTTATCGTGGTGATGCCGGAGGTCGATAATATTGGTCAGGTGAATAGCCTGGCGCAGCGCATGATTGACGAGCTGGCTCAGCCGTTTACCCTGTTCGGCAGCGATGTCTGGAGCGGGGCCAGTATCGGACTGGCGCTGGCACCTAAAGACGGCATTGATCGGCTGGAGCTGATGCGCAAAGCCGATATCGCGCTGTATGAAGCCAAAAGCGGCGGGCGCGGCCGGTTTCGTCAGTTTGAACGGGCAATGGATGAGTCAGTGCAAACCCGGCAGACCATCGCCGCCGATCTGCGTACGGCGCTGCAAACCCGACAGGGACTGGAGGTATGGTATCAGCCACTGATGGACGTTGGCGGTCAGCAGATGGTCGGCATTGAAGCGCTGCTGCGCTGGCATCACCCGACGCGCGGCCTGATCGCACCCGGTGAATTTATCGCGATTGCCGAAGAGACCGGCCTGATTATCCCGCTGGGCGAATGGGTGCTGGCTGAAGCCTGTGCCACTCAGCAGCGCTTTCCCGATTTGCTGGTGGCTGTCAATGTCTCGCCCGTGCAGTTCCGCTCTACCGGCTTTGTTGACCGTGTAATGGCGATTGTCAGCCAGCACGGCGGTGACCCAAAGCGGCTGGAGCTGGAAATCACTGAGGGCGTATTAATCGAGGATGAACGCGAAGCACGCGAGATTATTGTGTCGCTGCGGGAAGCAGGCTTCCGCATCGCGCTGGATGACTTCGGCACCGGCTACTCCAGCCTCAACTACCTCAGCACCTTCCCGGTGGACAAAATCAAAATTGACCGCTCGTTCACCCAGTCGCTGGGCGTGGCGGAAAATTCCGTGGCGATTGTTGAATCCGTGGTGAAACTGGGCCATGCCATGGGGCTGATAGTGACGGCGGAGGGTGTCGAGACCGCCGGGCAGATGTCTGCACTGGCAGATGCAGGCTGTAATCAGCTGCAGGGCTATCTGTTCAGTCAGGCGGTACCCGCCGATCAGCTTGAAGCGCTGATGAGATTACCTGCGCCAGAGGATACGCAGCGCGAATAGTGCTGTGGATGGCCTGAGCGCATAACGGCGCTCAGGCCAGGCGGAATCGCCCTGAGAATCAGGGCAGCACCTCTTACTGTGGGATGCAAAACGCTACACGCCCAGGCTATCCAGCAGCGCGGCCGACGTAGCGACCGCGCCAAAGATGCCGCCCTGCATAGGGATCATGCTCAGCGCCGCCTCATGATGCCGCTGCTCGGTCGCAGCACAGCAATCGGAGAGCACCAGGCACTCAAAGCCGCGATCGTTGGCTTCGCGCAGCGTGGTATGGACGCAGACGTCGGTGGTAATACCGGTCAGGATCAGGTTACGGATGCCGCGACTGCGCAGAATCAGCTCCAGATCGGTGGCGTAAAACGATCCCTTCCCCGGTTTATCAATCACCACTTCCTCCGGCAACGGAGCCAGCTCCGGGATGATTTCCCAGCCCGGTTCACCGCGCACCAGAATACGGCCACAGGGTCCCACATCGCCGATCCCGGCGTTCATCCGTCGCGAGCGCCAGCGCTTGTTGGCGGGCAGATCGCTGAGGTCGGGCCGGTGTCCTTCACGGGTATGGATAATCGGAAACTGCCGGGCGCGCATCGCCGCCAGCACCTGCTGCAAAGGGACGATGGGCGCGCGGGTCAGGCTCACATCATAGCCCATGCTGTGGACATAGCCGCCGACACCACAGAAATCGGTCTGCATATCAATCACGATCAGCGCCGTGTCAGCCGGGCTAAAGCTGCCGTCAAACGGCCAGGCGTAGGGGGTCGAATTAACGCTGTAGTCGGGCATTGCTGTTCTCCATTACCGGGCGCGGCATGCGCATTTTACTGATCAGGGTGTAGCTGATGGCGGCGGTCATCAAACCGATAACCGCTTCACCGAACTGCGGGAAAGCCACATGGGCGATGACTGCACACAGGCTGCCAATCGCCCAGGCGGCAAACGCGGTGCCACGGAAACGCTGCGCCGGACGCTGCTCGCTGATGCGCGCCATGAAAATCAAATCCACAATCATTACCGCACCAAACGGCGGCACCACAATGCCCAGCAGGCTGAGCCACTCCAGGAAGTAAGACCAGACTCCCGCCAGCGCCAGCACGCCGCCAATGGCACCGAGGATCAGCGTCCAGAGGCGCATTTTGCTGCTGAACAGATGGCTGAAACCCACCGCACCGTTGTAGAGACAGTGGGTGCAAACTGACCCCAGATTGATAAAGACAAACAGACAGGCCACCACCGACAGGAAGGCGCTGTGTCCCATCAGCATCGGCAGAAAGTTACCGCCGTTGGTCAGCGGATCAACCGCCGCGCCCACTGCCACAATCACCACGCCAAACAGATAGGAGATCACATTGGCGATCGGAAACGCAGAGAACGCGGCAATCACCGCCGAGCGGCCATTCTTCGACCAGCGGGTGAAGTCAGCGGTCATGGTGCCGGAGTCAGCAAAACCGGCCACCACCATAGTGACGGCGGTGCCCATGCTCATGGCACCGGCGGCGCTGGCGCTGCCCTTCCACTGCGTCACGATGGAGAAGTCGTGCTGTTTGCTGATCAGCCACAACGCCACCATCCCCAGCACCACAAACAGCGGCGCGGCGATCATCCCCAGTACCGACAGCGCCCGCACGCCCAGGAACGTAATACCTGTGTAAAGGATCATGGCAAAGGCGGTCACCGCCAGCGCATTCCAGCCAAAGGTCTGATTAATCACCGTGCCGGTGAGACCGGTCTGGAAGGCATACCAGCCGATCACCACCGTCGAGAGAAAACCGGAAACCAGGATGTAGCCTTTGCTGCCAAAGGTGCGTCTGGCCTGCAGAGCGAAGTTCATCCCGCTGTTACCGGCGTACCAGCTCAGCGCACCGACATAGGCGAACAGTACCAGGTTGCCCAGCAGAATGGCGATCAGCGCGGGCCAGAATCCCAGATGCCAGGTGATGATGCCGCCAAACAGCGCGTTGGTGAGGATCATCGGAAAGCCAAACCAGACCGCCGAGACGGAGCGGGTGGAATGACGGTGCGACAGCGGCACCGGCTCATGTTCAAACTCCTGCTCCAGCGCAGGTGTATCAGATGTTTTCATTGGGCGATTCCGGGTTGAAGGTGATTCCACGGCTGAATGCGCTCGAAAGCGGCACTGGCAGCCAGCACTAACGCATCATCAAGATGACGTCCGACAATCTGCATCCCGACGGGCAGGCCGCTGGCGGTAAAACCGGCGGGCACAGACGCAGCAGGCTGTCCGGTGAAGTTGAACGGGAAGCAGAACGAGAGCCAGTGATCGCTGCGGACCATGCGGCCATCAATGATCTCTGGTCCCTGCATCCCCAGCGGAAATGGCGGCACTGCCAGCGTCGGCGTGATCAGCAGATCAAAGCGCTGCATAAAGCGCCACAGGCTGTTGCTGACCGCTTTTCGGGTGGTGATGGCATCGGTGAAGTTTTCCGCCCGCCAGTCGCGCTGCAGCATGGCGACCAGATGCGGCGACATCTTGCTGTCCTGCTCCGCCATCATCTGGCGCATGCCGGTGAGATCGCTCTCCATCGCCACCAGCGCGCCAAAGGCGGCAGCCGGATCAGGGAAGCCGGGATCGGCCAGCTCCAGTTCAGCCCCGATTTCAGCGGCAAAACGCTGCACCGCCGCGCTGACCAGCGCCCGCACCTCCGGGTCAACAGCCACATAACCAAAATCTGCGCTAAAGGCGATGCGCAGTTTGCCAGGCAAATGCTCTGGTGCGCCCAGCCAGTCAACGTCGCAGCAAGGGATCGAGTGGCGGTCACGCATATCCGGCCCGGCCATCAGCGACATCATCAGGGCGGCATCGCGCACGCTGCGCGTCATCGGCCCGATATGCTCCAGTGACTCCCAGCTCGACACGCCGGGATAGCGCTCATCGCGGCAGCCGGGCCACAATGGCACCCGACCCATTGACGCCTTAAAGCCAAAAATGCCGCAGTGCGCTGCCGGAATGCGTACCGAGCCGCCACCGTCGCTGCCCAGTGCAATCGGGCAGAGCCGCGCCGCTACCGCTGCGCCGGAACCTGCGCTGGAACCGCCTGGCGTCATTGCCCGATCCCAGGGATTGCGTGGTGACGGGAACAGCGGATTGTGTCCGACGCCGCTGTAACCAAACTCCGGCGCAGTCGTTTTGCCCAGCAGGATGGCGTCGGCGGCCAGCAACCGTTCCACCGTGATGTCGTCATCTTCCGGTACGAAATCTTTGTATGCCGCCGATCCGGAGGTGGTTCTGACGTTTGCGGTGCAGATTAAATCCTTCACCGCCAGCGGTACGCCCGCCAGCGCGCCCAGCGTTTCCCCGCGCACCCGTCGGGCATCCACTTCTCTGGCCTGTGCCATTGCCCGTTCAGGCGTCGGGGTACAAAAAGCCTGTATCGCCGGTTCCCGCTGTTCCATCCGCGCCAGCGCCGCCCCGGTCAGCTCGCACGCCGACACGTCCCCGCTGCGAATCAGAGCGGCCATCGTGGTGGCATCTTCGTCTAATAAGGAGTCAAACATGGGTTACCTCGCCAGAATTGTACCTGTCAGCGAGTGCATGAAGCGTGCCAGTTAGCGGTGATGCATCCGGTCTGAAACGGGGATGCCAGATGGAATACGGGCTGGGATACAAGATCGAATTCTTATGATGTTGGGGATGGGTGGCTGTTTATTTTTTCAGCACGATGATGGCGCAGGCCTGCGCGATAAAGGGGCGTAATAGCTGAATGGTTTGCGGGCTGGCTTACAAAACGATGTCGATAATCAGCAACAGCGGCCGATATGCTGGAATCAATAACCACATCTTTACCAGTGATGTTTGAGGTTACTGAGCAGGAGAGCAAAAATCGAGTTTCAGGGATTCATAAGCTGCGGCAGGGATGAGAAGTGCGCTTTGAAGAAGATATTTATCTTGAAAACTACGAAATCAGGCGAAAAAAATTCATTTACGATCGGCGTATTCATTACAGTTACGCGTTTGTTGCCGGTAATGAGAATTACACTGTCATCGTGGGCACGCTAATGGATGAACAGACCTTTACCCGCATCGGATACCAGTTGCCACCCGGTATCGCTTTTCCGGTTAACGGGCTGGCTGAAGTCTGTTTTGACGTGTTCGATGGTCTGGAGTGTCTGGGCGATTTCCGCCATATCAGCTTTGCAGGATTAGGGGGTGCTGTCGTTTTCAAAAGCGTACTCCTGGCGTTAATGGCACACCATGAAAGCTTCTTTATAGGCGGTTTTGTTTTCCAGGCTGCATCAGGAGAGATCGTCGACCGCAATCGCCCGACACCCCTTGAGGAGATCTATGACGCTTTGCTTGGGTTAAAAAATGAACTACGCTACAATCGCTGAACAGGGTTGCCGAAGAAAGCACCGCAACCTTTAATCCCGAAATATTTCCGGGCTTATAAAGTAGTGACTACAGGGAGAGCTTGCTATGTCGTTTTACGATAAATACGATGGCATCACAGATGCGGCTGATGCCGAGAACAGGGAGTTAAGGGCACTATTGATAGCTGAGTGGCTGGCCAGACCCGATCTGCCCGCCATTAAGGCCCAGTTAGCTCAGAGGAAAAAACGCTCCTCATCTGCCCTGTTGCGCCGCAAGCTGAAGGAGCTGAATGCGCGCGAAATGCAGAAAGCTAAGATCAGCGCTTAACGCTTAAAGGCCCGATAAACGGGCCTTTCGTATTTTTATCAGCTTCTGGCTCACACGCGGGCGGCTTTCCGCCACCCACAGCGCACTCACCTCTACTCCGGAAAATCCGTCTCCACTGACGTCTGTTTCCACGCTTCTATCTCAGCCAGACGCTCTTTGAGCTTGCTGGTAACGGCGTCATGGCCCCAGGCCCCCATCACCAGATGGCGTGGCGGGTTGTCATGTTCGGTGATGGCGATCATCGCCGCGGCGGCCCGTGCCGGATCGCCTTTCTGAGTACCGCTGTATTCGGCGGTGGCTTTCATCCGTGCGGCTGCAGTCTCTGCATAGTCCGGCAAGTTACTCGGCGTCTGATGCAGTGAGCGTCCGGCCCAGTCGGTGCGGAACGGACCGGGTTCGACGCAGGTAACGTGAATCCCCAACGGCCCCGCTTCCAGCGCCAGCGAGTCGGACCAGCCTTCCACCGCATGTTTGCTGGCAGAGTAGTAGCCTGAGCTGGCAAAGCCAATTAAGCCAGCCACAGAGGTGATGTTGATAACATGACCGCTGCGCGCTTTGCGCATCGCAGGCAGCACCGCGCGCGTCAGGGCGAACAGGCCAAAAACGTTGGCATCAAACTGGGCGCGAATTTCACTTTCCACACCCTCTTCCACCGAACTCTGGTAGCCGTAACCGGCGTTGTTTACCAGCACATCAATGGTGCCGAAGGTGTCTAAAGCTGCTTTGACGGCCTGGTCGATGCTCGCCTGCCGGGTCACATCCAGCGCCAACGCCAGTGCGTTGTCGTGTCCTTCAACCAGATCGGCGATGGACGACGTATCACGCGCCGTTACGACGACCTTAAAACCACGCGCGATGGTCTGCTGCGCCAGTTCACGACCAAAACCGGTTGAACATCCCGAGATTAACCAGACAGGGCTGGAATGAGCAGTCATGTTAAGACTCCCGTTAAGTATGATGAAGGGGTTTACGACCCGGACGCGAGTGCATCCGGGGATCAAGGTTAGCGAGGCGGAACCGCCCCACTTAGCCCTTAATGCTTTTTATGGAACAGCTGGCTGGCGGTGTCGCTGATGATCTGCGCCGCCCCGCGATCGCCTTTCACCATCGACGCCATAAAGGCTTTCGCCTGCTTAAAGGTGATATGCGGCGGTAACGGCGCAACTTCCGGATCGGTTTTCACCTCCAGCAAGACCGGGCGATCGGCGCTGAGCGCACGCTGCCATGCACCGGCCAGATCGTCAGGATTATCGACATAAATGCCGACCATCCCCAGCGACTGCGCAAACTCGGCATACTTCACGTCCGGCAACTGCTGCGAGGCGTCAAAGCGCGGATTACCCTCCATCACGCGTTGCTCCCAGGTGACCTGATTGAGATCCTGATTGTTGAACACGCAGACGATCAGGCGCGGATCGGCCCATTGTTGCCAGTATTTCTGGATGGTGATCAGCTCGGCCATGTTGTTCATCTGCATCGCGCCGTCACCTACCAGCGCCACCACCGGTTTCTCCGGGTGAGCAAATTTCGCGGCAATGGCGTAGGGCACCGCCGCGCCCATACAGGCCAGGCCGCCGGAGAGCGAAGCGCGCTGCCCCTGTTTCACCCGATAGTCGCGGGCGAACCAATTGGCGCAGGAGCCGGAATCCGAGGTAACAATGGCGTTGTCCGGCAACTGAGGCGACATCTCCCACACTACCCGCTGCGGATTGACCGGATTAGCGGGTGCCATGGCGCGCTCTTCCATCAGCGTCCACCAGTCACGTACCTGAACCGCGATAGCTTCCTGCCAGCTGCGATCCTCTTTGTGGGTCAGCAGCGGCAGCAGCGCACGCAGGGTTTCAGCCGCATCGCCATGCAGATTGACTTCGCTGGGATAGCGCAGGCCGAGCATGGCCGGGTCGATGTCAATCTGTACCGCACGCGCCTTGCCCTCTTCCGGCAGGAATTCTGTCCACGGGAAGCCGCTGCCGATCATTAGCAGGGTATCGCAGTTCTGCATTAAATCAGATGAGGGCTTCGTGCCCAGCAGGCCAATCGAACCGGTCACAAACGGCGCATCGTCCGGCAGCACATCTTTGCCCAGCAGCGCTTTTGCCACGCCCGCACCCAGCACATTGGCGACCTGAACCACTTCCACGGCGGCGTCGCGTGCGCCTGCCCCGATCAGAATCGCCACTTTTTTACCGGCGTTAAGCACCTCAGCGGCGCGTTGCAGATCCGCTTCGTAAGGAATGACTTTAGGACGTTGATAGCCGCTGCCGGAATGGGTAAAACCGTGCAGATGCTGCGGCGGCTGCCACTCTTCATCCTGAATATCTTTAGGGATGATGATCACCGCCACGCCGTTTTGCGCTTTGGCGATGCGCACGCCACGGTCCAGCAGATGGCGCACCTGCGTTGAGGTCGAGGCTTCCTGAACAAAGTTGGCGACGTCCGAGAAGATGCGATCCAGATTCATCTCCTGCTGGTAACTGGCACCCCGCGCAGTCGCCTCTGCCTGTCCGGCAATGGCCAGCACGGGGGCATGGTCCATTTTGGCGTCATAGAGTCCGGTCAACAGATGGGTTGCGCCCGGTCCGCCAGTCGACAGGCAGACGCCCAGCTCACCGGTAAATTTTGCGTGTCCGGCCGCCATAAAGGCCGCCATCTCTTCATGACGCACCTGAATAAATTCGATGCCGTCTCCTTTGGCGTTTGCGCGCTGAATCGCCCCCAGCACGCCGTTAATCCCGTCTCCCGGATAGCCGTAAATGCGTGTGACGCCCCACTCTTTCAGGCGCTGGACAAAAAAATCACTGGTTTTCATGCTCATCGTCGCGTTTCCCCTCGTTGTCCTTACAGACTTAAAGCGTAGTAGACGATGAGCCATCACCGTTAACTGTTCGCCATTGCCGGGTATCGCTGACGCAAATCACTGAATATTTGCGCCATATCCGCCGTTTCGCCTGTCTCCTCCACCGCCCGGAATACCTGGGTTTTCAGGAAGTGACGCCAGCTCACCGGCGCGTTTGCCAGAAAGGCAGTCAGCAACTGATAACGCTGAGGCGTCCAGCACGTTTCGAAGCGACTCCGTGCTTCGCCGTGCTCAAAATGGTGCGCGACCTGCTGCGGCATGTCGGCGCGCAACCTTTCTGTCGCCGCCTGATCCACGCGGTTATCCACTACCACCACGCCATACTGCGCTCTGGCCGCCGCGACGCTGAGATACCCACAGCGCACATCCTGCATGACCGCCTCAACATTGCGCTGTGACGGCAGGCCGTAACCGCCTGCACCGGGTCCGCGCACGTCGACCACATCACCTGGCTGGCAGTGGATCACATCGGTGTTACCGTGATTAATGACTTCACCGTTGCGCCGGGTACGGAAGGTCGACAGCGCACCGCTCTGTCCGCCCACTACACCCGCCGAGGCAAACACTGACCGGTTACGGTTGCGCGCGGTAATGGTGGTGTTGGGCGAGAAAATCTCGAACGCCATTTCGGTCGCCAGGCCGCCGCGATAGCGACCGGCGCCGGCGCTGTCCTGCGCCAGTCCGTAGCGATGGAAGCGAATCGGCACTTCCGCTTCGTTGATCTCAATCGGGGTGTTTTTCAGAAAGGCGGAAAGCCCGCCAGAACCATCGGGTCCGTCATGATGCGGCGTGCCGCCCGCCCCGCCGCCCACCGGCCCCAGTGAGGCGACCACGCTGCGGTTCTGCGTCTGAGTGCGGATGTTCATAATCGAGTTGCCGCCCGGTGAGTTCGCGGGCAGTCGGTCCGGCATCGCCAGCGAGAAGACGCCAATCGTCGCAATCTGCGACAGTGCACAGGTCAGCGAACGCATCCCGACTGCTGCAGGTGCTTCACAGTTCATCACCGTGCCTGGCGGCAGAATTGCCCGGGTTGGCCGCAGCGTACCGGCGTTAAGCAGCAGCGAACGGTCCAGCGTTGATAGCACATAGGTGACGCCCACCAGCGCCAGCGGATGCCGCTCGCGCCCGCCAGTCGGCATGTTCAGCGACGACGCCAGCTGCGGATCGCTGCCGGTGTAGTCCAGCTCCAGCCGGTCGCCCTGCACCCGCAGCGTAATGGCGATGCGACAGGGATAGCCGCCCTCGCCATCTTCATCGGCGTAGTCGGCGTAAAAGTATTCACCGTCGGGAATGGTACTGATAATCGTGCGCGCCTGCGCTTCGGCATAATCAAGAATGCCCTCAATGCCCTGCAAAAAATCATCAATGCCAAAGCGGGCAATGATGTCGTGGATTTTGCGCTCGCCCACGTTCACCGACGCCAGCTGCGCCTTGAAATCGCCCCAGTTCTGATCAGGCACCCGGACGTTGAGCCGCATAATGCTGGCGACCTCTTCGTTGAGCTGACCCTGTTGTATGATCTTCAGCGGCGGGATGCGAATACCCTCCTGCACGATATCGGTCAGCGAGCGCGACAGCGAGGCAGGCACTGCGCCGCCGACGTCGGTGTTGTGAATGTGACCGACCACGAAGCAGACAATTTCGCCCTGATGGAATACCGGCTTCCAGATGTGGATATCGGGCGAGTGAGTTGCCACGTTACCGGCGTAGGCGTCGTTGGTAATACAGATGTCGCCCTCGGCGTACTCCTCTATCAGCGCCAGCACCGGCGCATAGTCGATGCCGCTGTACCAGGGCGCGCCAAAGCTGCGCGGCGAGGCAAATGCCAGCCCGCTGCGGCTGACAATCTGGCAGGAGAAATCTTCCGTCTCTTTCACGAAAGTGGAGTGCGCGGTGCGCATCAGCGTAAAGGCCATCGCATCAGCCGCAGCGGCGCAGTAGTTCGCCAGGATCTGTAAGTTACGTCCGTCAATCGCCATGTTATGCCTCGTTCGCCGTGATGAGCAGATTACCGAATGAATCGACCGTGACGCTCATGCCGGGCGGCACGCAGGTGGTGCAGTCGTCCTGGGCGATGATGACCGGGCCACTGAGCTGATGTCCGGCACGCAGCACTGAACGCAGCACTAAATCGATCTGATGCCAGCCGCCGTCGATCCAGGCTCTGGTCTGTTTCAGGACCGGCACGGGTGCTGTGGCGGGGGGAAGTGTGATGAGCACCGGTTTCGGCGTCGGTGAGGTCATCACCAGCCGCAGGGTGATCAGCTGCACTGGCGCCTCCGGGTCACAGTGACCAAACAGCTGCTGGTGCTGCCGGTCAAAGGCGTCATGCAGCGCAGCGAAGTCCGCCTGCACCAGCCAGCTCGCCTCCAGCGGCACGTCGATTTCAAACGACTGACCGCGATAGCGCATATCCGCGCTGAACTGCAGGCTGTATGGCATGTCGCTGCCGTGCTCCTGCGCCAGCCAGCCGCAGGCGCGCTGCTGCAAGGCGTCGGCTTCACTGGCTAAGGTGTCGGCCAGCGCAGGCGTCAGATCGCCGTAGAGCGTACGGATAAAGTCGTTGCGGATGTCCGCCACCAGCCCGCCCAGCGCGGAGAGCACGCCCGGCGTCGGCGGCACGATCACCCCTTTCATGTTCAGTTCGCGGGCGAGAAAACAGCCCATCATCGGTCCCGCGCCGCCAAAGGCGAGGAACCAGAATTCACGTGGATCGAGGCCAAAGCGCGACAGCAGGCCGCTGGTGTCGCTGTACATGCTGGAGATCGCCAGCTGGATAGCGGTCTCGGCGGTTTCTTCAACCGAAATTGCGAGCGCATCCGCCAGCGGCTGCCAGGCCGCACAGGCGGCGGCAACATCCACCGTCACCGCGTCATAACCCAGCGCACCGTGGCCCATCATGCCGCAGGCGGCAAAGGCATCGGTAGCGGTCGGCTGCGTGCCGCCGCGCTGGAAGCAGACCGGCCCGGGTAGCGAACCGGCGCTGTCCGGCCCCATCTGCAATACGCCCTGCCCATCAATCCACGCCAGCGAGCCGCCGCCCTGACCCACCGAGGTCACAGCGACGGAAGGAATAAAGATCGGGAAATCCCCGATGATTTCGCCATTGCCCTGCGCCACCTTGCCGTCGATGATCACCGCCACGTCGGCGCTGGTGCCGCCGATATCCAGGCTGAGGATTTTGTCAAAACCGCAGGCGCTGGCGAGGTAACTGGCGCCAATCACGCCGGATGCGGTGCCGGAGAGCACCATCTGCACACATTCGCGCTTCGCCTGGTCAACGCCCATCACCCCGCCGTTGGATTTGGTGATGCGCGGCGGTGGCTTAACGCCAAGCCGTTGCAGTGCCTGCTCAAAGGATTCCAGGTAGTGAATGACCATCGGCTGCACGTAGGCGTTGATGGTGGCGGTGATGGTGCGTTCATATTCGCGGATGATCGGCCAGATGTCGGCGGAACAGGAGGTCAGCAGTTCAGGTGCCACCTCATCGATAATCGCCTTCACCGCCGCTTCATTGTGTCGGTTGCGATAGCTGTGCAGCAGCGACACCACAATGCCCTGACAGCCGGCAGCGCGTGCCTGATGGATTGCGTCGAGCACACTCTGGCGATCCACGGGTTGCAGTATGTTGCCCTGCGCGTCGCTGCGTTCGCGGATGGCAAACACCCTGTCACGGGTAATCAGCGGCGCTGCACGCCGTGAGAAAAGGTCATGGATATGCGGGATTTTCAGCCGGGCCAGCTCCAGTACATCGCAGAAGCCCTCGGTGGCAAACAGCGCCAGCCGCACGCCGCGCCGCTGGATCACCGCATTGATGCCTACCGTGGTGCCGTGAGTGAAGTAGCCAATTTCAGCGGGATCAATGCCCTGCTGCTGCTGAAACTGCGCCAGCCCGGTTAAGATTTCGCTGCCGGGCTTATCCGGTCGCGACAGGACCTTCAGGGTGTGGATCTGGTTCGTTTGCTGATCGAGCACGGCGAAATCGGTAAAGGAACCACCAATATCCACGCCAACGCGGTATCGCATATCGGGTTAACTCCAGTGTCAGGAAGGGGGAAATTCCATCAGCGCCTCGGGATGCTGCACCACACGCCAGCCGAGCCGTTGGTAGACCTGATGCGCATCCTGGGTTGAGAGCATCCAGCGATGCACCGTTTGCAGCTCCGGGTGTTCACGAACACAGGTCGCCAGCCAGCTACCCAGCCCGTGACCACGCCAGTTTTCATCAATTATCACGTCGCACAGCCAGCCAAAGCGGGTGTAGTCGGTGATCAGTCGGGCAAAGCCAATCTGTGCCTGCTGGTGATAGAGGCCAAACGGCAGCGAACCGGCAATCGCCCGCCGGGTTTTCGCTTCCGGCTGGCCTTTGGCCCAGTACGACTTCTCCGCCAGCTGGATGTGGATCCAGGCCAGATCGAGCCGCTGGCGATCGGTAGAGACAGTGAACGCATCGCGCTGCCACTGCTGGTCAGCAATCAGTAGTGAGTCCATCACAACTCCTTGTATCGGTTAAATTCAGTGTAAAAGGGTTCGCTCAACGATTGAGGCCGTAGCACGCGACAAAACCGGACAGAGCGACTGAATTTTGGGCAGGGAAAAAATTTTATGCTGAGGGAAAAATCGCAAAGGTTAAAGGGGAAAGGAAGCCCGTCTGTGAACAAAGGTGGGTGGGGGGAACAGCAGACAGAGACAATGCGTGTGGCCGCCCTCTCCACCGGGGAGGTGGCGAGAGGCGACCGCCCGTTATACGCCGAATTCGACTGAGTTATGTTTGCCGATCAGCGAGCGTAATGGCACGCTGCTTTTCATGATCGGGGATTTGATGACGATATAGCTGAAGTACTTATCGATGCCGATCTGCGCGTCGAGCATCTTCTCAATCACTTCCTGGTAATGTTCAATGCTGCGGGTAATAAAGCGCAGCAGATAGTCATAGCCGCCGGTGATCAGATGGCACTCCATCAGTTCATCGACGTCGCGCATCGCACTTTCAAATTTCATAAAATCTTCGCGGCGATGGCCGGACAGGGTGACTTCGGTAAAGACAGTCACTGAATCAGTGATGCGGGTGAGATTAATGTGCGCTTCATAACCGGTGATAAAACCGGCCTGTTCCAGACGTTTGACCCGTTGCAGACAGGGGCTGGGCGAGAGGCCTACGGCGTCGGCGAGGTTAACGTTGCTGATACGGCCATCTTTCTGGAGTTGCACCAGGATGTTGATGTCGATGCGGTCGAGTTTCATTAAGCCGTTCATAGCACCCCCCTCATTGTCAGAGCCTGTTGGGCCAGGCGCGCAATCAAATGTTCAGAACCTCCCGAAGATATAACATGCTTTACCGTAAACGCGCCAGCGCTTCGCAGTGGTTATACCAGCGGGAGATTTTCAAATTACTCTAACAAAATCAATGAGGAATACGGTTTAACCCAGCCGGCCGGTGGCACGTGCCAGCGCAATATCGAAAATATGCAGCGCCTCTTCCAGCTGTGAGTCGGTAGTGACCAGCGGTGCCAGGAAACGGATGGTGTTGCGATGCAGGCCGCACTTAATCAGCAGCAGTCCTTCCTGACAGGCGCTGTCGAGGATCTTCTGGGTCAGCGCCGCATCGGGACGACCGGTTTCGAAATCAAGAATTTCTACCGCCTGCATGAAGCCCACACCGCGCACGTCACCGATGCAGGCATATTTATCCGCCAGCTGTCGCAGACGGGCATTGAGCTGTTCGCCGAGCTGACAGGAACGCTGCAGCAGGTTCTCATGCTCAAACAGATCCAGCACCGCCAGTGCCGCCGCACAGGCCAGTGCGTTGCCGCCATAAGTACCGCCTAACCCGCCAGGCGTCGGTGCCTCCATGATCTCCGCACGCCCCACCACGCCAGAAATCGGCAGCCCCCCGCCCAGGCTTTTCGCCAGCGTGACTAAATCGGGTGTGATACCCAGTTGCTGGAAGGCGAACATCGTGCCGGTACGCCCGAAGCCGGACTGGATTTCATCACAAATCAGCAGAATGCCGTGCTGGCTGGTAATGCGACGCAACGCCTGCATAAATGCCGGGCCAGCGGGCAGGAAGCCGCCGTCGCCCTGAACCGGCTCAATGATAATCGCCGCCACACGCTCCGGCAGGATCTGCACCGCGAATAGCTGATCCAGCGCCTTCAGGCAGTCCGCTTCCGTCACGCCGTGCAGTGGATTCGGGAAGGGAAGACGATAGATGTCGCCGGGGAACGGGCCAAAGTTCTGTTTGTATGGCGCGGACATGCCGGTCAGGGTGACGCCCAGCAGGGTGCGGCCATGAAACGCGCCATCAAACGCGATAATGCCGGGGCGCTGGGTGTGTGAGCGGGCAATCTTCACCGCATTTTCCACCGCTTCGGCGCCGCTGGTGAAGAAGACACTTTTGTACGCCTCATCGCCACCCACCAGTCTATTCAGCCGCTGCGCCAGCTCAATGTAGCCCGGATAGGCCACCACCTGAAAACAGGCGTGTGACACCAGACCAAGCTGGCGGGTCACCGCATTGACTACCGCCGGGTGATTGTGACCGACATTCAGCACGCCGATGCCGCCAACAAAGTCGAGATAGCGATTGCCCTCAACGTCCCACACTTCACTGCCTCTGGCGCGTTCAATCACCAGCGGATGGGCGGTCACTACACCGCGCGGCACGTTCTGCTCGCGTGCATCCAGTAACAGGCTGTTATCGGAGTATGCTTGCTGCTCTGCCATGACATTCTGCATTTTAAACCCTCATCCACGTAACGTTCGGTTGGCTCAAGTATCGCAACCCGCTGGTTTCTCACGCTGCCGTAATTTCCGAGGCAGCGGCATTTCCTGTCAAAATCCCGCTGCATTCAGCAGGGAAATTTCTCTGCCAGCGCCTGGCGTACCAGCGCGACAAAAACGTTAACGCCATGCGGGATCAGCGCATCGTTGAAGTCATAAGCGGCATGGTGCAATGGCTTGCAGGGTGCCGATCCCAGCCACAGATAGGCACCGGGACACGCCTGTAACATAAAAGCGAAATCTTCCGAGGTGAGCGCGGGTCTGGCCGCGGTGTCAACCGGTATGCCCGCCTGCGTCAGCGCCTCCAGACAAAACTGCGCTTCCGTCGCGCTGTTAATCGTCGCCGGGTAGTAACGCTGATAGTTCACTTCTGCGCGCAGGCCATGAGCCGCCGTGACGTGCTCCGCCATCTGGCGCAGCCGCGCTTCAATCGTATCCTGCGCCGCCGGGCTGAAGGTACGCACCGTGCCGGTGATACTCGCCTCGGCCGGGATCATGTTGTGTGAAAAGCCACCCTGCATCCGTGTGACGGTGAGCAGCGCGGTTTCACACGGGTCGAGTGCGCGTGAAACCAGCGTATTGAGCTGCACCACCAGCTCGCTGACCGCCAGCAGGGTGTCGCGTGTAAGGTGCGGCTGCGCGGCGTGGCCGCCGCCGCCCAGCACCCTGATATCAAAGCGGTCGGCCGCTGCCATAATCGGGCCAGGGCGGGTCTGTACCTGACCGAGCGGCAGTTCCGGCCAGTTGTGAATGGCGTAGACCGCCTCACAGGGAAAGCGGCTGAAGAGGCCGTCGTCGATCATCGCTTTTGCACCCGCCAGTCCCTCTTCAGCAGGCTGGAAGATAAAGCAGACGCTGCCGTCAAAGCTGACGTCCCGCGCCAGTTTTTCAGCGGCACCCAGCAGCATCACGGTGTGACCATCGTGGCCGCAGGCGTGACTCACCTGCTCTGCCTGACTTTGCCATTCCGTGCCGCCTTGATCCTGCATCGGCAGCGCATCCATATCGGCGCGCAGGCCAATCATGCGTTCACTGGTGCCCTTTTTCAGTATCCCGACCACGCCGGTTTTACCGATGCCGCGATGCACCTCGATGCCCAGCTGGTGCAGGAAGTTCGCCACGATGTCGCTGGTGCGCTGCTCCTGAAAACCCAGCTCCGGGTGCACATGCAGGTCGCGGCGCAGTACCACTAAATGTTCCATCTTAATATCCTCGCGAACGGTCAATCTCACCGTGCAGCGGCTCACCACGCTGGTAGCGCCGCAGATTCTCCAGCAGGGCCGCAATGGCACTCTCATTCTGCGTCTGGCTGGCAATGTGCGGCGTCAGCCAGATGGCGGGATGGTGCCAGAAGGGATGGCCCGGCGGTAACGGCTCCGGATCGGTGACGTCAATGACGGCGGCGCGGAGCTGACCGCTCTCCAGCGCCTGCAGCAGATCATCATGATTCAGCTGCGGGCCGCGTCCGGCCTGTACCAGCGCCGCGCCGTGCGGTAGCTGGCTGAACAGGGACTGATTCAGCAAACCCTGGGTGGTGTCGGTCAGCGGCAGCAGGCAGACCAGAATCTCGCTGTGCGCCAGGAAGTCAGCGAGTTGATCCGCGCCGTGCCAGCAGCGCACACCGGGGCACTCGCGCGGTGTGCGGCTCCAGCCTGCGCAGTCAAAGCCCAGCGCCACCAGCCGGGCTAACGCGGCCTGCCCGAGTTCGCCAAGCCCCATCACGCCGACCCGACGCTGCCCGGCAGGTATGGCTGCATGAGGCTGCCACTGTTGCTGGCGTTGCTGATGGAAATAGCGCGGCATGTCGCGATGCAGACCGAGCACCGCGAAGGTGACATATTCCACCATGCCCTGCGTCAGGCCTGGCTCGATCATTCTGATTACCGGCAGGTCGGGCGGCAGCGTGCTGAAGTCAAACTGGTCGGCACCGGCCCCCACCGAGAACAGCAGTTTCAGGCGGGGAAACAGCGCCGGAATGTCAGCTGGTGGCTGCCAGGCGACCAGCGCCTCAACCTGCTCCGGATCACCGGTCTCCGGCCAGAGATGCAGCTGAATATCAGGCGCATGTTCCGCCAGCCAGCGCTGCCAGATCCGGCCTCGTTCCGGCTCCGATTTATAGACGATATGCATCAGGCCATCGCCTGCGTCATCAGTCCAAATGCGTGCATACCCTGCGGCGTCCAGGGCGTGCCGCGCACCATGGTGGTGGGCGCATCGACCTGAGGGATACCAAGACGTTCAAGCCAGGCTGCCATCGGCAGCGCGGCATCGGTGTCGATGCGCAGAAACTCACCCTGCAGCGACTGCATCAGCGAGGCGACCAGCGCCTGAGCCATCGGGAAATCCGCCGCTATCACCGGGCCAATCGCCCAGCCGTGACCAAAGCGGCGCAGGCTGGCGAAGCCCTGAATCCGCTGTGCCGCGTCCTCTAAGAGCACCGTCTGGCAGTCGCGCACTAAATGCTCAATCAGCGCCGGACGATGCATGCCGTGTGCCTGCTGATCCAGCGTGACCAGCGTGTCACGATCGGCTACTGTCGCCGGGCGCAGTTTCAGCCCCGCGGGGATCACCACCTCTGGCAGCGTGGTAACTGCACGCGTCTGGTGCTGACGGATCTCACCACAGCTGACAAAGCCAAGTTTTTCATACAGCCCTTTGCCCATTTCGGTGGCATGCAGACGCACGTTAACGTCGGGCAGTTTTTCCAGCTGCGCCAGCATCAGTTGCTTGCCGAGGCCGCGTCCCTGCTGCTGGTTATCGATAATCACCAGTCCCACCGTGGCGGCACGGTCACCCCAGCGCCAGAGCACAGCGCTGCCCATCAGTTTGCCCTGCTCTTCTATTACTGTGCCTTCGCCCAGTTGTAACGCCAGCTGCCAGTCTTCACGTCGGTGGGGCCATTTCAGCACCTGCGTTAAGGCGAAACATGGGTCGAGATCGTCTGGCGTCATTGCGCGTATTGTCAGGCTCATTCGCGTTCTCCTTACATCATGCCTGGCGTGTCAAGTCCGCTGCCGTCAACCAGACGGCTGTAGCGGTAAGGGGTCGGGTCAACGATGGGTGTGGCGTCGGTCGCCAGATCGGCGGCCAGTCGTCCGGCACCCGGTCCGATACCGAAACCGTGGGCGCTGTAACCCGCCGAGAGCACCAGCCCCGGCAGTTTCGCCACGGTGGAGATAACCGGAATGGCGTCCGGGGTGCTGTCAATCATGCCGCCCCATGACTGCGCCAGCCGGAGATTCGCCAGCGCCGGGTATTCACGCCGCATTGCCGCCAGTCCTTCTTCCACGATTTTTGCATCCGCTGCCGGATCGAGAATGCGCATCCGCTCAAACGGCGACTCGCGGTCGAATGACCAGCCCCCCATCGCCTCAGGGCCGTTGAAGAACGGTGACAGGCCGAGATTCAGGGTCAGATTCTTGCGGCGGCTCTTAAAGGTCGGATAGAACTGACGGGCATAGCGCAGCCCCTGTGCGCCCGGCTCCAGACGACCACGACCAGATACTGACACGGTATAGCTGCCATCCATTTGTGGGCGACAGGCGAAGCCCGGTGTGTAGAGCGGCATGGCGATCGCCTGCTCAATGGGCTGCGTGCGGAAGGCCGTGCCAATCACGTTGCCCAGCGGCAGGTCGATGCCGTGACGACGGCAGAACATGGAGGTCCAGGCCCCGGCGGCACAGATAACCCGGCTGGTTTTGATCAGACCGCGCTCGGTCCAGACGCCGCTGACCCGTCCGGCGGCGATATCCAGTCCCCGCACGGCGCACTGCTGAAACAGCAGTGCACCCTTTTTCTGCGCGCCAGCCACCAGCCCAGGCGCCGCCAGGCGCGGCTCGGCGTGACCATCGGTGGGCGACGAGAGACCGCCCAGCCAGTTTGTGGTGCTGCCGGGCGTCATCGCTTTAGCCTGCTCTGCGGTGAGAATCGAACTGCGCATGCCATAGCCTTTCGCCATCTGGTTCCACTTATCCCAGGCCGCGATATCCGACTCTTCCTGCGTGGCGTAAACCAGCCCGCTGCGGCGGAAACCCAGCTCTTCGCCGGTTTCTTCACTGAGCTCACCCCAGCGTTGCAGCGCATAGATAATCAGCGGCAGCTCACGCTCATCACGGTTTTGCTGGCGGCACCAGCCCCAGTTGCGGCTTGACTGCTCAGCGCCGACCAGTCCTTTTTCAATCAGCACCACCTTCACTCCCTGCTTCGCCAGCTCCCAGGTGGCGGCGGCACCGGCGATACCGGCGCCAATCACCACCACATCGGCGGAATCGGGAAAGTCAGCACTGTCCTGTACATAACGAATCGGTGCGGGCATAACAAGATGACCTCTGTTGTCAGTATCGGGTCTGGCGCAGAGCGACGTCGCCGCTGTACGCTGACCCACGCCGCCTGCCTTGCACATCAGTACTATGCAGACGGATAAATTCAGTTGCCCGTAAGGCTCAGCGGCAACTCACTCCGCTTTTAAAATCTCTTCATGCTCATCCAGCCAGCCCTGCCGCAGCTCCGGCACTGCGCGCTTCAGCCGCTCGAAATACAACTCGCTGGTCGGCTTGTCGTAGTCGTTGCGTGCCAGCTGGGTGACGATGCGACCGCTTTTCATCACCACAATTTCGTCGCACACCGCGCGCACCGCATGCATGTCGTGGCTGATGAAGATCACGGAAAGCCCCAGTTCGCGGCGCAGTTCGCTGATTAAGTCGAGGACGGCGGCGGCGACCACAGTATCCAGCGCTGAGGTCACTTCATCACACAAAATCAGATCCGGCTCCGCTGCCAGCGCACGCGCCAGGTTGACGCGCTGCTTCTGACCGCCGGAGAGTGCCCAGGGACGCCGCCACAGTACGCTGCGTGGCAGCTGCACCAGATCCAGCAGCTGATAAAGTCGCTGCTGTCGGGCTGCGCCGCTCAGGCCGTGAAACAGCGTTAGCGGGCGCGACAGGATGCGCTCAACGCTATGGGCCGGATTCAGCGCGGTATCTGCCATCTGGAACACATACTGAATGCGCCGCAGCTCGTTGTCAGGACGTTTCTGCATATCGCCGGCAATATAGTGGCCGTTAAACAGGATATGCCCGTGGCTCGGCGCGTTGAGACCAGCAATGGCATGAGCCAGCGTCGTTTTGCCTGAACCTGACTCGCCGATGATGCCAATCGCCTGCCCTTTCCACAGCTTAAGGTTAATCTCCTCCAGAATGCGTATTTTTGGCTGGCCGTCGCTGCCGCGCGGACCGTAACCGGCATAGAGATCGCGCACTTCCAGCAGCGGCTGAATATCGGCGGCAGCCGGACACCAGTTGCTGGGCCGCTCTTTCTGCCGCGCTGCGTCCATCAGCAGCCGCGTGTACTCTGCCTGCGGCGCGCCAATCAGGTGCGCGGTGCTGCCATACTCCGCCATTTTACCGCGCAGCAGCACCAGAATCCGGTCAGCCATCTGTGCCACCACGGCCAGATCGTGACTGACGTAAATCGCGGTGACGCCGCGCTGCACCACCACGCGGCGAAACGCCTTCAGCACTTCCACCTGCGTGGTGACATCCAGTGCGGTCGTAGGCTCATCAAGGATCACGACGTCGGGATCGCCAATCAGCGCCATCGCCGTCATCAGACGCTGTAACTGACCACCCGACACCTGGTGCGGGAACCGGTCACCAATGGTCCCGGGATTGGGCAGCGCCAGCTCACGGAACAGGCCGATCGCTTTCGCTTTCGCGTCTTTACGGGTCATCGTGCCGTGAATAACCACCGGCTCAATCACCTGGTCGAGGATCTTCATGCCCGGATTAAATGACGCCGCCGCGCTCTGGGCGATATAGGCGACTTTATTGCCGCGAAACGCGCGCAGCTGGCCCGGTGTCAGACTGTTAATGTCGGTGCCGGCAACGTGAATATTGCCCTCGGCGATGCGGCAGCCGCTGCGGGCATAGCCCATCAGCGCCATCGCGATAGTGGTTTTCCCGGAGCCGGATTCGCCAATCAGCGCCAGCACCTCGCCCTTCTGCACCGTGAAGTGAATGTCGGAAACGAGGTCGATCTCTTCGCCGCGATCGGTCTGCGCGGTAACGCGCAGTTTATCCACCGAAATCACCGGCATGGCGGTATGTGGTGTCACGTTCATGCTCCCTCCTTCGCCAGCGTCATCGGACGCATCGCCTGCAGGCTGTCTATAAACAGGTTGGCGCCAATGGTCAGGCTGGCAATCGCCAGCGCGGGCATCAGTACCGCGGGCGAGCCATCAAACAGCCCCTGCATATTTTCACGAACCAGCGTGCCCCAGTCAGCGTACGGCGGCTGCACTCCCAGGCCAAGGAAGCTCAGGCCGCTCAGCAGCAGCACGATGTAGACAAAGCGCAGGCCAAAGTCCGTCAGCATCGGGTGCACCATGTTAGGCAGGATATCGTGAAGGGCGATATACCAGCGGCTTTCGCCCCGCAGCCGTGATGCCCGGACGTAGTCCATGCTGCGCAGCGAGCTGGCCATGGCAAACGCGATGCGGAATGCGCCCGGCCAGTAGGTGAATACCGCCGTGAGGATCAGCATGGGCAGCGAGGAGCCAAACACCGCGACAATCATCAGCGACAGCACTTTGCCCGGCAGCACCAGCAGGGCATCGTTGACGCGGCCCAGCAGCTCCTCCAGCCAGCGTCCCGTTACCGCCGCCAGCAGCGCCAGCAGCGTGCCGATCAGGCTGGCCAGCAGTGCCGCACTCAGCGCCAGACCGATGGAGAACTTCGCGCCGTAGAGAATACGGCTCAGCATGTCGCGTCCCAGGTAGTCGGTCCCCAGCAGGTTATCCGCCGTCATGCCGCCCATCAGCGGACCGCCGCCGATGTCATCAATGCTGTGCGGAGCCAGTGGCGTGCCAAACACCGCCATCAGCAGCCAGAACAGCGACATGATGAGACCCAGCCGGCCTGACCAGGAGAGCGACTGTAAGAAACGCCAGGGCAACAAGAGAGTATTCATGCGCTTCTCCATTTCGGGTTAAAGGCGATAGTCAGAATGTCGGCCGCCAGCAGCAGAACCAGGTAGCAGGCGGCGAACAACATCACGCAGAGCTGCACCACCGGCAGGTCGCGATTACTGACCGCATCCACCAGCTGGCTGGCCAGACCGGGATAGCTGAAGATGGTTTCGATGATGATCACGCCGCCAAACAGGTAGGAGAGGCTGAGTGAAATCGCATTGGCGATCGGGCCAACCGCGTTGGGTAGCGCATGACGCAGCACGGCGCGGAGCGGCGATACCCCTTTCAGCAGCGCCATCTCCAGGTAGGGGCTGTCGAGCTGGTTGATAATGGCGGCTCGCGTCATACGCGCCATCTGCGCCACCAGCACGCAGCAGAGCGTCAGCACCGGCAGCGCATAGGCTTTGAGGTAACTCAGCAGGTCGCTATCCGGACTGCCGAACGACATCGCCGACACCCAGTGCAGCTTCACGGCAAAAATCAGCACCGCTACCGTCGCCACCAGAAACTCCGGCACGGCCACCGTCGCCATGGTGCCGATAACCAGGGCCCGGTCGAGCCGGGAACCGCGATTCATCGCCGCAATAATGCCGATAATCAGCGCCAGCGGCACGCAGATCAGCGTGGTGATGCCCGCCAGTTCAAAGGTGGCGGGAATGCGCTGCGCCACCAGCTGCGAGACCGGCAAATGGCTGGCAAACGAGGTGCCAAAGTCGCCCTGCACCATGCCTGTCAGCCAGTGGAAGTAGCGCATCAGCAAAGGCTGATCGAGACCCAGTTGCTGCCGTAACGCCGCCACCGTTTCCGGTGTGGCATTCTGGCCAAGGATCATCTGCGCCGCGTCACCCGGCAGCAGGCTGGTGATGAAAAACACCACCGCCGAGACGATAAGCAACGTCAGGATGCCAGCACCAATGCGCCGGGCAATCAGGAACAGCATGTATCGGTTCATCGGCGAACTCCTTATGAATAGCCTGATGGGACAGGCTGAGATCAGGCGGTCAGCCAGGCAAACTCATGGAAGCGATAGCCCATCATCATGCCTGACGGCCAGGCTTCGACCCCTTTAACCTTTTTGTTGTAGCCATCGGTGGAGCTGATAAAGGTCGGGATGATCGTGCCGCAGTGGTCATAAATCAGCGTCTGCATATCGCCATACATCTGCTTGCGCTTTGCCTGATCGCGTTCCCCTCGCGCGGCGACCACCAGCTGATCAAACTGGGGATTTTTCCAGCCCGATTCATTATTCGGTGCGGTAGAGAGATAAAACTGTGAGAAGAGCATGTCGAGCGTCGGACGCGGATTTATCGAGCCATATCCCACCGGATCTTTCATCCAGTGCGAAGACCAGTAACCGTCATACGGCACACGTCGCACTTTTACATTCAGCCCTGCCCCGCGCGCCATCTGCTGGATCATCTGCCCCCCTTCGTTCGCCCCTTCAATGTTGGGCGTCGTGATGATCTCTACTGTCGCGCCAGCCATACCCGCTTTTTTAATGTGGAACTTCGCTTTTTCTATGTCGAGCGGACGCGGTTTGAGGTCGGCGTTGTAGAGCGGATGCCACGGCGGCACCGGCGTGTCATTACTGACGTCGCCATAACCCTGCAGTACCGTTTTCACCAGCATGTCGCGCGGCTGCAGATATTTCATCGCCAGCACAAAGTCTTCGTTGTTACCCGGTTTCACGTCGGTGCGGATAATCAGGTTGGTGTACATGCCTGATTTGCTCTCCAGTATGCCAAACTCGCTGCTGGCTTTAATGCGTTTGCAGTCTGCGGCTGTCAGGGTGGAGACCATCTGCAGATCGCCCGACATCAGGGCATTGACGCGTGCTGCACCGTCGGTAACGCCAATCAGCTCCACCTCATCCAGGTGCGGCAAGCCGGGCTTGTAGTAATGGGGATTTTTGGTGCCGATGGTGCGTGTGCCTGGCATAAAGGTTTTGCAGACAAACGGACCGGTGCCGATGCCTTTGCTGAAGTCGGTGGTGCCGTCTTTGACAATCAAAAAAGGCGGCGTCGCCAGCATGTAAGGGACGTCAAAGTTGGCGCTATTCAGCTCCAGCTGCACCTCGTTATCATTGACTGCGCTGAAGGTTTTGAACTGATCGGCCAGCTTAAAGGCGATTGAGGCGATAGCCGGATCTTTGTGTCGGCTGAGCGAGAAGATCACATCTTTAGCGGTCAGCGGTTTGCCATCATGGAAGGTGACGCCCTTCCGCAGTTTAATATGCCAGGTGATGCCGTCGCTGGACTCCAGTGATTCGGCCAGCGCCGGTTGCGCCATCAGGTTTTTGTCCAGTTCGGTCAGGCCGCTGTAGAACATGAACTGACGGGTATAGTCCGCGCTGTTGTTACTTTTCGCCGGATCGAGCGTGTCGGTAGCGGAAGCATTCGACATTGCCGCCCGCACTTTACCGCCTTTGACCGGCTTGTCGTCCGCCAGTGCCGCCCCGGAAAAGCCCACCAGCCCGCTGCTCATCACCGCACCAGCGGAAAGCATTTTCATCAGGCTGCGACGTGACAGCGATCCTTCGGTGATCATGCGCGTCAGTGCCGGATTTACCGCATCAGCGTCGTTATTATCAAATTTACTCATCTCTCTACCCTCAATAGTCAGGCGAACCGGGATCATGTTCTGGCGGTGCTGGCAACCTGGCGGCCAGCACCCGACGGGACGTTAAGAAAGGCGATCCTTTGCTTTGTAATAGAGTCCTGCGAGCGGTAAAAACCATGGCTTGCCGTGATAACCGGGCAGCGCGGGCCATGCATCACGCTGCCAAGGATTTTCGGTGCGCTTTTCGGCCAGCAAATCGGCCATTACCCGCCCCATCCACACCGACATCTGCGTGCCATGGCCGCTGTAGCCCAGTGAATAGAACAGGCCATCCTGTTCACCCGCGTGCGGCAGACGGTCGGCCGTCATATCGACCATGCCCCCCCAGCAGTACTCCACCTCTGCCTGGCCGAGCTGTGGCAGCATCTGCGTCATCGCGTGGCGCAGGATCTCGCCGCTGCGCGAATCCGAGGTTGGGTTACTGACCGCAAACCGCGCCCGCCCGCCAAACACCAGTCGGCTGTCGGCAGTGGTGCGGAAGTAGTTGCCGATATTCAGCGATGTCACATAGGTCCGATTATGGGGCAGCGCCTGGCGCAGCAGCGCCGGGTCGAGCGCTTCCGTCACCACAATAAAGCTGCCGACCGGCACGATGCGGCGCTGAAACCAGGGGAAAGGGCCGCTGTTGGAGCAGCCCGTCGCCATCAGCACTTTATCCGCCAGAAGGGTGCCCTGCGCGGTGTGAATCCGGTGCTGATAGCCCTTCAGACGTTCCAGCTTCGTCACGGCGTGGTGCGGGTAAATTTTCGCCCCGCTGCGGGTGGCGGCTTCAGCCAGCCCAATGCCAAACTTGCCCATGTGCATCTGACCGCCACGCTTCTGCAGCAGGCCGCCGTGAAATTTGTCACTGGCGATTTCGTCGCGCACTGCCGTTTTGTCGAGCAGTTCGATCTCGGGGTCCACAGTGCGACGCATCAGTTCATAGGCTTCCCGTAGCCCGGCGACATGCGATGCTTTGCTGGCGAGCTTAAGTTTGCCGCACAGACGGAAGTCGCAGTCGATCGCTTCAGCCTGAATCAGTTGCTGGACGTAGCTCACCGCGTCGTCAAATGCCCGGTAGAAGCGGCTGGCCTGCTCCAGACCCTGACTCGCCACCAGCGAGGCGAAGTTCTGCGCCACACCGGTATTGCAGTGACCGCCGTTGCGGGCCGATGCCTGGCTCATGACGTCGCCACTCTCCAGCAGCACCACGCTGATGCCGCTGCGCGCCAGGTTAAGTGCTGCCGAAACGCCGGTGAAGCCGCCGCCAATCACCACCACGTCCGCCTGGGCGGGCAGCGGTTCGCGGGCAGCACCGGTAAAGGCCGGTGCCGTGGCCTGCCAGAACGATTCCAGTTTCATGGGGAGTTCCTCAGAGTCCGACGACGCCAGGCAGGCCGCCGATATCTTTGATTTCGGTGTACTGGTAGTACGGGTTCGCCGGTTCATGACCACGGTTGACCCAGACTTTGTTTTTGATGCCGAGATCGTAGGCGGTCATCAGGTCATAGCGGAAGCTGGAGGAGACGTGCAGGATCTCTTCCGGACCACAGCCAAGCTTATCCAGCATGTACTCGAAGCCCTTCATCTGCGGTTTATAAGCGCCTGCCTCTTCTGCCGTGATGGTCATGTGAATGGGCGCGCCCAGACGCGGTACATGGTGCGGGATGAGGTCTTTCATCGAATTGGTCAGTAGCACCAGCGGAAACGCCTTAGCGACTTTTGCCAGTCCGGCCGGCACGTCGGGGTGCGGACCCCAGCTGGCGCAGTCGGTGTAGATAAAGTCGCTGTCGGCTTTGTCCCACTTAATGCCCCACTTTTTGCAAGTGCGCTGTATCGCATTACTGACCACGTCGTAATAGGGTTTCCATGCGCCGAGCACCTCATCCAGCCGGTAGCTGGCAAAGTCGGCGGTAAACGCGTTCATCGCATCCGGGTCGACGCGGTCGCTGAAACAGCGTTGTGCCGCACCGGCCATATCGAAGCGAATCAGCGTGCCGTAACAGTCAAACGTGATGAATTTCGGTTTAAACAGTGCCATGTAACACCCCTGTCTTGTCAGTTGCGCTTAGAAATCGATGAGTACGCTTTTCTGGCGCTGGCAGGCCTGAAACGCCTGACGCCCTAAATCTTTACCAATGCCGGAGCCGAGAAAACCGCCTGTGGGAATGATGAAGTCGCCGGAGCGACCATAGCGATTGATCCAGACAGTGCCCGCGTCGATGGCGCGCATCGCCCGCAGCGCGCGCGGCAGGCTTAGGGTGTGAACACCGGCGCAGAGGCCATAGGTGTCGTGCGCAGCCATCGCCAGGCCCTGCTCTTCATCATCAAACGTCTGTACCGTCAGCACCGGACCAAAAATTTCCTGCTGTACCGCCGGGTTATCCTGCGCCACATGGCTCAGCAGCGTCGGCTGCCAGAACCAGCCGCCTTGGGTGTCGGCAAAGCGCTCTCCACCCACCAGCACCTCTGCGCCCTGCGCTTTTGCGGCTTCAATGACCGAGCAGACTTTATTGCCCTGGCGTTCATCGATCAGCGGCGCGTAGCGGCTGCCTTCCTGCCAGGTGACGCCCGGTTTCACTTCCCGGCAAAGCTGGGCCAGTCGCTCAACCAGCGGATCGGCAATGTTGCGCTGCACAATAAGACGGGTGCCCGCTACACAGGCCTGACCACCGTTGGCGGTGAAGCCGCGCAGAATGCGCTGAGCCAGCACCTCAAGGTCACCGGCATCATCAAACACCAGCTGCGGGCTTTTGCCGCCCAGTTCCAGCGTCACCGGTTTCATGCCGTGCTGCGCGGCATCACTCATGATGCGCGCGCCAGTCAGGGTCGAGCCGGTAAACGAGACTTTGCGCACCAGCGGATGTTTCACCAGCGCGCTGCCGGTCACCGCGCCACTGCCCTGCACAATGTTCAGCACGCCCGCTGGCAGGCCCGCCTGAATCGCCAGTTCGGCCATGCGCACCGTTGAAAACGGGGTCAGTTCAGAGGGTTTCAGCACGACCGCATTGCCTGCTGCCAGCGCGGGTCCGCATTTCCACGACGCCATCGACAGCGGGAAATTCCACGGGGTAATCGCGGCGATGACGCCATAGGGTTCCGCAATCAGCATGCCGAGGCTGCTGTCGCGGGTGGGAAAGAGATCGCCACTGTATTTGTCGGCGCATTCGGCATAGAAGCGAATCGCCTCGGCGGTAAATGGAATTTCGTGCAGCACCACGTCGCTGATGGGTCGCGTTGAGCCCAGCGCTTCCAGTTGAGCCAGTAGCGTATCCTGCTCGATCAAATCGGCCCAACGGCGTAAGACGCGACCACGTTCACGCGGCGGACAGCCTGACCAGCCGCTGGTTTTTAGCGCCTGATGCGCGACGGTGACGGCACGATCAACATCCTGCGGCATGGCGTCCTGCAGCGTGGCATAGACGCTGCCATCAGAGGGACGTTTAACCTCGAAGGCTGCGCCCTGGCTCTGGCAATGCTGGCCGCCAATATAATGGCCAACCGGAAGAGAAACTTTTTCAGGGTCGAAACTTAACATGGAAGAATTCCTTATTTGTAACACCCATCAGTTGCTGGCTTATTAGCGTTTTTAACTGGCATTTTCTGCGCTGTTAATAAGCTAATGCAGAAAGTATGCCAGCCGGGCAAAAAATAAAAATGCGTTTAAAACAGCGCAAAAAAATTTTCTGCCGTATTACCGGGATAATTTTTGTGGATTTGCCGAACAATTAAACAGATGATTTACTTCACAAAATTTATGCGCCCTGCTGGTGCAACCTGCACGGAAATTGCACCAAAGCGGATATTCCGGGTCAGGCTGCCCACTTTTGCGCTCATGCCCCGCCAATTTACCGACCCGCCTCACATCCCTGATAAATTCTTTACTTTTTAAAGAGGATTATTTGACGCAGCAGAATTTATTCTGTGCGCCAGGCGAAAAAAAACGCCAGCCGGATTTTCCGGCTGGCGTTGGGGTCATATTTAATTACAGACTGCCAATGTGAAACGTTTTCTGTTCCAGATATTCATCCATTCCGTAGCGGGATCCTTCCCGGCCAATACCGGAAAGTTTCACGCCACCAAACGGCGCAACCTCAAGAGAAATCGCGCCGGTATTGAAGCCGACCATGCCAAACTCCAGCGCTTCCGCCACCCGCCAGGCGCGCCGGATATTTTCGGTAAAGAAGTAGGCGCCCAGGCCGTATGGCGTGTCGTTCGCCATCGCGATCGCCTGCTCTTCATCATCAAAAATAAACAGCGGCGCGACCGGGCCGAACGTCTCTTCATGGGCGATGCGCATGCTGGACGTGACCTCGCCGAGCACCGTGGGCTGAACAAAAGTGCCGTTGCCCTGGCTGATGCCGCCGGTCAACAGCGTAGCTCCCTGACTCAGCGCATCATCAATGTGACCGTTCACTTTCTCCACCGCGCGGCTGTTGATCAGCGGGCCAATGGTACTGTCGGGTGCAAAGCCATCGCCCACTTTCAGGGTGGCGACCGCCTCCAGCAGTCTTGCGGTAAAGCGTGGATAGATGTTGCGCTGCACCAGAATGCGGTTGGCGCAGACGCAGGTCTGCCCGGCATTGCGGAACTTGCTGAGCATGACGCCCGCGACCGCAATCTCAATGTCGGCATCATCGAACACGATCAGCGGGGCGTTGCCGCCCAGTTCCAGGCTCAGACGTTTGATGCTGTCAGCGCTCTGCTGCATTAATAACTGCCCGATGCGGGTCGAGCCGGTAAAGGAGATTTTACGCACCGTACGGCTACTGGTCAGTGCCGCGCCAATCTCCGTGGGCAGGCCGGTCAGCACCTGCAATACGCCTGACGGAAAACCGGCACGCTCTGCCAGTACCGCCAGCGCCAGTGCCGAGAGCGGCGTTAACTCAGAGGGTTTGACAACAATCGGGCATCCGGCGGCCAGTGCGGGAGCCACCTTGCGGGTGATCATCGCAATCGGGAAGTTCCAGGGTGTGATGGCGGCGGCAACGCCTACCGGCTGTTTCAGCACCAGAATGCGCCGGTCGTCGCTGGGCGCGGGAATAGTGTCGCCATAGATACGGCGCGCCTCTTCCGCGAACCATTTCACAAAACTGGCCCCGTAGAGCACTTCACCTCTGGCTTCCGCCAGCGGTTTTCCCTGCTCGGCAGTCATGATGATTGCCAGGTCGTCAGCATGTTCAATAATCAGCTGATGCCATTTTTCCAGCAGTGCGGCACGGCTGGCGTTAGGGGTTTTGCCCCAGCTGATGCGTACCGTTTCCGCATAGGCTATCGCCTGCTCTGTTTCCGCACGGCCCAGCGCCGGAATAGTCGCCAGCGTTTCGCCCGTGGCGGGATCGGTAACCGGCAGCGTGGCACCCTGATGCGCATCCTGCCAGCGTCCGGCAAACAGCGCCTGCTGGCGCAGCAGATCGCTGTCTTTAAGTTGTAATCGCGACATAACATCCCCTTGTGGTCAGCTGATTCCACTTTATCGCGCCGTGTCAGCGCAGGATGTTGTTGTGCGGGGTCAGAAAGGTCGCTAAGCGAGTTTTTCGCGGTGATTTGAAATTTTATGCTGTGCGGAAATGGGCGCGCATCCGGCGGGATGCGCACGCGCTTTAAATCTGGAAGTCGATAACCGGTTCGTCGTCATTACTGTAGGAGAGCGCCTGCCGTTTGATCTCCTCCAGCGACAGGTTAGCGTTGCAGAGCTCCAGGAACTGCCAGACGTAATTACGCTGCAGCTGACCCCGCTTGAGGCCGAGCCAGACGGTGCTGGCATCAAACAGATGTGTGGCGTCGATGCGTACCAGCTCTTCACTCTCTTCGGTTTCACACGCCTGATCGGCCAGTATCCCGACGCCCAGACCAAGTTTAACGTAGGTTTTCACTACGTCGGAGTCCTGGGCGCTGAGCACGATATCCGGTTTTAAGCCCGCCGACTGGAAGGCACGGTCAACCCGCGAACGGCCGGTGATACCCTGGCGGTAAGTAATAAGAGGATAACGGCTGAGGGTGCTCAGTGAAACCGGTTGATTCTGCACCAGTTCATGATCTTTCGGCACCAGCAATGCGTGATGCCAGCTGAACCAGGGGAATGCCGCCAGACTGCTGTTATTAACCAGCATTTCACTGGCGATGCCGATATCCGCTTCACCCGCCAGCAGCATGGTGACAATTTCCTGTGGCGATCCCTGATTGAGTTCCAGCCGGACGTTGGGGTAGAGCTGACGAAACGCTTTGATGATTTTCGGCAGGCTGTAGCGCGCCTGAGTGTGGGTAGTGGCGATGGTCAGAATGCCGCTGGTTTCATTGGTAAAAACATCGGCCAGACGTCGTACCTTCCCCGCTTCATCGAGGATGCGTTCGGCGATGGTCAGCAGCGCTTTACCCGGTTCGGTCATTCCCAGCAGGCGCTTACCGCGACGGATAAAGATCTCAACACCCAGTTCATCTTCCAGGTCACGAATATGCCGACTGACACCTGACTGAGAGGTAAACAGCGTATTAGCGACTTCCGTTAAATTAAACTCACAGCGGGCCGCCTCGCGGATGATTTTAAGCTGCTGGAAATTCACGGTATTTACCTCCCTTTACATAATCTGATTCCCCGATGTTAAGAACTATTATTGATAACAGGAAATACTAAAAAATTTGGCTTTATGAATTTAGGGAATAACGGGGTGGGGCTGAGGTTGTGCGAACATGCTGAGATGATTGGCCTGGCAGCCCGGGCTTAACAGGTGTTCGCTGCGCGAATGGCTGCTGCAGAGCTGAAGCTGGAGTGTTCGCTGCGCGAACGGGCTATGAGAGGGGTTTCGTTCGCCTGAGAAGTTGGGCAGTTTCAGACCCGCCTCTGCAGGCGACCGACAAGGGGCCGCCAGTCGCCGCGCCCCCTTGCCCCCCGGCTCCGGCCTGCTTCACCGCCGCTTCGCGGTCCCTTCGCTTCTTCCGGATTTCTGACGGACCAGCAGGACGCGCCATCCCTGGCGCGAACCCGCCTCTTCGCGACATCCCTGTCACTCGTCCTGAAATCCCTTATCCGCTCAGCGGTTCTGACGGCCTCCCCACCCCCTCGCTTGTATCTGACATTATGTGGTGATTAGCTACCCTCACACGAAGCGGAGTGAGCCGGGCCCCTCCCTGAGGACAGTCTGAATTACTGATCCTGCCTGACAGCTTGCGGCCCTCCGTTTCACCTTTCACGCCAGCACATTTTGTTGAACGGTTACCGGGAGCATGACTCCGAATGTACAAGGCGAACAGGCGTGACGGTCAATGTGAGAGGAGAATGAAAATGTTTCCTGTAGGTATAGACGTAAGTAAAGACTCGCTCGACCTTTGCATCCTCTATGATGGCATAAAGGGTCGTATACGGACCAAAAAGATAAAAAATGACAGCAGTGCAGCAGCTAATATCATCCGCTGGCTTAGAATGCAGCACTGTGGCCTGGAGGACGTTCACCTTATTATGGAAGCAACCGGCGTTTATCACGAACGTTTGGCTCTTTCGCTGCATGAAGCTGGCGCATACGTTTCTCTCGCAAATCCCCACCGCAGCCGCGATTTTGCAAGAGGTATGGGTATTCTGACTAAAACGGATAAGGTAGATGCCTACATGCTGGCCTGCTACGCGCTATTGAAAAAGCCACACCGCTGGCTCCCGCCTTCTGCTGAAATCAGGCATCTCAGTGCGCTTATCCGCAGGCGTGACGCATTGCTGAGCGACGCCGTACGTGAGGAAAACCGGCTGGAAAAATACCAGAGCACGCAGACACCTTCTGACGTTATCAGCTCCTGCCTGCGCATGGTGAAAATTCTCCGGGAGGAAGTAAAAGTCACGGAGCAGTTAATAAAGGCTCACATAAAAGCACATGCAGCGCTGCAACTTGATTATGATCTTCTGACGTCTATACCTGCAGTCGGCCCACAATTGGGCATGAACATGCTGGTTGTACTGCGTAGTCATGATTTTGAGTCTGCCAGTCAGGCAGCCGCATTTTTGGGCGTGGTACCCGTGGAAAAACGATCGGGCACTTCCGTTCGCGGTAAATCTAAGATGTCTAAAATTGGATCGCCGCAGCTGCGTGCGAAGCTGTACATGTCCGCCCTCTGTGCCAGACGATGTAATACGCGAATGCGCAACTTTTATGAAGAATTGTGCCTGCGTGGCAAACCTAAAATGGTGGCAATCGGGGCTGTTATGCGAAAGCTGATCCACTGGTGCCACGGCGTGCTTCATTCCGGCAAAGCTTTTGAAAATACGCCGGCTACTTAACAATTTAAATTTGTTACTGAAACATTGTTCACAAAACAGCCTGTGCCTTATACCCAATGGCACTAAAGTGAACAGTAAATTTCTAATTGCGGCAGTTCTGAGCCGTAGTACCCAGCTCATGCCTCAAAAATGCAGATATGAACTATAGGCAAGCGAGTTACATGTCCGCTGTGAGCGAAAAGCGGAAGTTGCTTTTCGCTCATACATCAGCAAATGAAAATGGTTTGAGCGAAAATATCGATAAAACAGAGCAGTCTTTTGAGGAGGGAGTAACACGACTTTCTAATTACATGAAAAGCGCCCTGTATAAACGAACAATATAATCGGCATTAGGGTTTGTGCGTTTATCACCCATACGCTCCTGTATTGCCTGAACTGCAATATCTCGGCGCACAGGTAATCGTACCTTTTCCGCTGAAGCCAGCGCGGATTTCATTTGTCCATATGTGAGGTCCATGCAGTAGCACGGAGCACCGGGCTGTTGCCGCCAGGACTCATCAAGGTTACCCGCATCAAAGGCATCGAATCCCGTATCATTGACAAAATCCATGATTACTATCTTGTGCTCTTCGATATTCCCTGCCACCGGAATTGCAATACGCACTGGCGATCCCGCTGTTGAACCTTTCCTGGCGAGAGAATCTGAACCTATGGCATTCCATGCCTTGATCAGGGGACGGTTCAAGAGATGTGCCACCCACTGACTTTCAACCTCACCATCTGAGAAAGTGTCAATGATGCCATCACGATGTGGATAGTAGTTGGAGGTATCAGCAACGATAACATCCTGAGGCAGATTGCGTATCAGAGGCGCAATATCAGCAAGCTTCGCCATAGGTATGGACAGGATAACTACCTGCGCATCCTGCACGGCACTAGCTGTATCAGATGCTTCAGCGCCCGTTTCAAGCACATCGGGGTCTATCGTTTCTGGTCCGCGTGAATTTGCGACTTTTACGAAATGACCCGCAGCTGCAAGACTGCGGGCAAGTGTTTTACCGATATGACCGGTTCCCAGGACTGCAATCTTGTACTTGTCTCTATGTGTCATAAGCACTCCTCTTTAACTCAGGCCGTTACTGCACGGTTACGTTTGACGATCACATCATGTGTTAGATGATCGCCTGCGGACATGAATTCCCTAATCAACGCATCTCTGTTCAGTGGTGCGCGGGTTTTATCCGCCGCCTGAAGGGCCGCTCTAAGCTCTGCGGCGTTAAGCTCAGTGCAGTAGGCTGGGGTACCGGGCTGTTGCCGCCATGATTCGCTAAGCATACCGGCGTCAAATGCATCGAAACCACTCTGACTGACCAGCTCCATCACAACAGACTTTGCTGCGGAGTCGTCCCCCGCAACAGGAATAGCAATACGGGATGGAGAACCTGCATCCTGCCCTTTCTCTTTAAGCGTCTCGGCAAGAACAGCATTCCAGGCTTTGATGAGATGGCGCTGAACTGCTTCACTGGCGTAAACGCTTTCAGGCTTACCTTCACGGATCTCAATAATGTCCCCGTCACGGAAAGGATAATAATTAGACGTATCAACGACGATCACGCTTTCAGGGACGTCGCGCATTAACTCAGCAAGTACGGTGTGCTTATCAAAGGGTATAGAGAGGATGATGACGTCTACTTCTCGTACGGCCTCCTGGCGATCAACCGCCAGTGCCCCCACTTTTCGCGCCAGCTCTGCAATGCTTTCCGGTCCTCTTGAGTTCGCCAGTTTGACTTCATGGCCCTGCACAGAGAGCTTGTTTGCCAGCGTTGCACCAATATTTCCGGCGCCAATAATTCCTATTTTCATAGCAGTACCTTTTGTATAAGTGGAGGATGATCAGTTATCAGCGGGATGGGCAAAGCCATTCAGGGTATCCCGTAACTCCTCAAGCTTTCCATCCGATAGCTGACAGGCTGATTTGATTCTTTCGGTTACGAGCCACAGCTCACTTTGCAAAGCGAGCCCCTCATCCGTAAGGGTAATGAGAACTCGTCTTTCGTCTGCGCGGTCACGTGTGCGGATTATGCGTCCGGAAGCCTCAAGGCGTTTGAGAACGGGCGTAATGGTGCCGGTATCCATGCCAAGCTTATTCCCGATATCCCCCACGGTGCGCGGGGTGCCATTAAACAACTCCAGCATGACCAGATACTGTGGGAAGGTAAGTCCCAGCGGGTCCAAGAACGGCTTGTGTAACCGGTTCATTCGGCTTGCTGCACCATACAGCGCAAAAGAAAGCTGTGTTCCAATTTCCTGTCGTGACTGCATTTTCATATGCCAACCTATTATATAGCTGTTGATTATCTAGCGAACTAGATAAAAGCTTATATCAAAATTTTCGTCAGCTAAAGAGAGATTAATAAGTAATTCGTGCGTTATGACATAGGCAACAAATCAGACTAAATCCTTTCTAGGCTGTTAAAGGTCAGTTTCTGGTACTTAGCGTGAAGCGGACATTTGTAGCTGAAGTAGAAAAAATGATATTCATTGCACTGCATATTGAGGGATGCCCCTCCCTGGCTAGATTTGACCGTCCACAAAAATTCCCCATAGTTCTTCCACTGCGCGAGACATTCTTGCCGCTGGGCGGAAAAGCCGAATATCAATAGGCACCCATAGCCCACTGTCTTTACCGGCAGCAACGGCAATTTCGCCAGTTTCAACATCCGCTGCAGCTAGCGTCTCTGGCAGCCATGCAATGCCGTCTCCTGCTTTGACCATAGCCAGAAGCGTGGCAGCAAGATCGGCTGTGAAGGCGATATCCATCCCACGTCTGGCACGATTAACTTGCGAAGTATTTGAAAGGATTCTGCCAAGTCCGGACTCAGCGGAAAACGAAAGAAACGGGAATTTTCTTCCCGCTTTAGCCTGCCAGATAGGTAGACGGGTCGCGGTGTCACACCGGGAATAAGGCAGTAATGTTTCCTGACCAAGCCTGACGCTGAGGTATTTGGACTGATCCAGGTTAATGTGCATGTGAGGGTGGAAATAGCAGAGCAAAAATTGCGCGTCACCTTTTTCAATCATACGCTCACACGCGCTGAGCGTATCAGAAAGAAGACGAAATGAGCCGAAGCGCGCAATTTTCTCGTTGTTGCGCATAAGCGCAGGAAAAAATGAGAACGAGAGAGAGTGCGTTGCGGAAAAAACAACGTCTGGTCTGGTTTCTCCTGCAGCTTCGATGGCTTCACTTCTCAGGGTATATAGCGCGCGAATAAGATCCGGTATTTGCGTAACGAATATTTCCCCCGCCCTCGTCAAACTTACCCCGCGTCGGTTTCTTTCAAACAATGGCGTTCCCAACCACTCTTCAAGCGAAATAATTCTTCTGCTGAATGCAGGCTGCGTCACATATCGAGAAGCTGCTGCACGTGAAAAATTAAGAGACTGTGCAAGCGCAACACAGTCTTCAAGCCATGTTAACTCTAAGTGATGCCGATTTTGCATTACAGCCTTCCTCTTTGGCATTAGAACAGCATGTGTTAAATGCTTAGGATGGGTTTCAGAGAGGACTAAAGGTCCTAAGGCACTACGAAAATGCATTATGTCTATAAATATATGGCATTAGACAAATACTTCGCAGGCAAATATCAAATTGAGTCTGACTGAAAACATCCGGAGAGAACATGCGTATCCTTGACGTTGTAGAAATAACCAAACCGATTGCTTCCCCCATCCGTAACGCTTACATCGATTTCAGTAAAATGACGGCTAGCCTGGTAGCCGTTGTGACCGACGTTGAAGTTGATGGGAGACGCGTTGTGGGATACGGATTTAACTCTAACGGTCGTTATGGTCAGGGCGGCCTTATACGTGAACGCTTTCGCGATCGTATTCTGCAGGCCGAACCCGAAAGTCTGCTGAATACCAGAGGTGACAACCTGGATCCGCACAAAATCTGGGATGTGATGATGAGCAATGAAAAACCAGGTGGTCACGGTGAACGCTCAGTTGCCGTGGGAACACTGGATATGGCCATCTGGGATGCCACGGCAAAAATCGCAAATAAACCGCTGTTTCGCCTGCTTGCAGAAATGAAAGGCGTTGAAGCAAATCCTCGAGTATTCGTCTACGCGGCTGGCGGTTATTATTATCCGGGAAAAGACCTGAGCGCTCTGCGTCAGGAAATGCGCGGTTATCTGAACCGTGGTTATAACGTCGTAAAAATGAAGATTGGTGGGGCATCTCTTGAAGAAGATCGCCGCCGTATTGAGGCCGTTCTTGACGAAATTGGTAGCGAGGCCCGCCTCGCAGTTGATGCTAATGGCCGCTTCGATCTTGAAACGGGCATTGCATACGCAAAAATGCTGCGCGAGTACCCACTCTTCTGGTACGAAGAGGTTGGCGATCCCCTTGATTACTCTCTTCAAGCCGCGCTGTCAGAGTTTTATCCCGGCTCAATGGCAACAGGTGAAAACCTTTTTTCACATCAGGATGCGCGAAATCTTCTGCGTTATGGCGGCATGCGTCCGGACCGTGACTACCTGCAGTTTGATTGCGCGCTCTCTTATGGACTTGTTGAGTATCTTCGCACGCTGGACGTGCTGGAACAGTTCGGCTGGTCACCTTCACGCTGTGTGCCTCACGGCGGGCACCAGATGTCATTGAATATTGCTGCAGGTCTAGGTCTGGGCGGCAACGAAAGTTATCCGGACCTGTTTCAGCCATATGGCGGCTTCCCCGACTCAGTAAGAGTGGAAGATGGCCATATCATCATGCCTGAGCTGCCGGGCATAGGTTTTGAAGGCAAATCTGATCTCATTAAAGAAATGCGTGCTCTGGCTGAATAACTTCAGCCGGATTTATCGGCTTCCTTAGTTGCTTATTATGCCCCCGGTATTGTGCCGGTGGCATAGCGGAAATCACCTATGAAACTTTTAAGTTATCTGACTCCAGATGGATATAAAAGTTACGGCATACTTAATGCTGAAGGAATTATAGACCTGAGAAGTAGGACAGATATTGACACTCCTGATCTGAAAGGTTTTATCCGGGAGAAGGGAGTGTCAGAAGCAGATAAGTATATCAATGCTGAAATTGATTATCAGCTATCTGAAATCACTTTCTTACCGCCAATTGAAAATCCAGGAAAAATACTTTGCGTAGGAATGAATTATCAGGATAAGCGCACGGAATTCAGTATTACATCGGACGCACCGACAATATTCATTCGTTTTTCAGATTCACAGACTGCCCATCTTGGAGAAATCGTTAAGCCAGCCCAGAGCGACCAACTTGATTACGAAGGTGAACTGGTCATTATCATCGGGAAGTCAGGTCTGAATATTTCTGAAGCAGAAGCAGCGGACTATATTGCCGGCTATTCCTGCTACATGGATGGTTCTGTTCGCGACTGGCAACATACCTGGTTCACCGCAGGTAAAAACTGGAGTAAGACCGGCGGATTTGGCCCCTGGCTGGTCACCAGTGATGATGTGAACGATCCACAAAAGCTAAAGCTTAAAACCTGGCTAAATGGCGAGATCGTTCAGCAGGACAACACTGAAAATATGGTTCATAAGATAAATAAAATCATCAGCTATATGAGTACATTCACTCAACTTTCACCTGGGGATGTCATTCTGACGGGATCACCAGGAGGCGTTGGTCGATCTCGTAATCCACAGCGTTTTCTTAATGAAGGCGATATTATCGAGGTGGAAATAGAGTCTATAGGTCGACTGACTAACCATGTCGTATCAGCATCAAAATAAAAATTAAAATTTAAGCTAGCTGACATTTAAAAGGAGCTTAAATCAGCAATTCCTCCCCTACATATGCACCAAATGAGGAAGTTATCATGAGTGAAAATGCTCTCAGCGGTAATAATATTATCGGGAAAAAGCGCTGGACGATAATATTACCCGCCGTCTTTATAATGTATACCATATCTTTCTTTGACCGCGTCAATATCGGTATGGCGCTGCCGCATATTACTGCTGAAATGGGGCTAAGCCCGGTTGAAGCTGGCTGGCTTGGTGGCGCATTTGCATGGGGCTATGTGGCTACGCAGTTTACTGCGGGATGGCTGGCGCTCCGCTTTGGTTCAAGAAGGATCATCGGCATCAGCCTGTTTCTGTTTGGCGCCTGTGCCATGTTGACCGGCCTGACGCGTAACTTCAGCGAACTCATTGCTATTCGCTTCTTTCTGGGCCTGGCAGAAGGGCCCATTCAGGCGGCTACGGCTATGTTTTTAGCGCAGTGGTTCATGAAACCAGAACGCGGCCGTGCTTTTGGTATCTGGAACCTGAGCCTTGGAGCTGGAGCATTTCTGGCAGGCCCGATTTCCGGCTGGATTCTGGCCCATCACGACTGGCGCTTGATGATGGTCATTGAAGGCGCTCCGGCGTGGCTGTTTTGCATCATCTGGTTTTATCTGGTTCCAAAAAGCATTCAGGCTGCAAGCTGGCTCAGTGCCGATGACCGCAATCACATCCAGAAAGAATTGGCTGCCGAACAGTCGAACTATGTGAAAGAGAAATCTGACCCGTGGTGGACCATTCTGAGAATCCCTGCGCTCTGGCTGATGCTTATCGGCTACTCATTGCACAGCATGCTCGCTTACGGATTCACGTTGTGGCTGCCGACTGCGCTCAAAGGGTATGGCACGTTAAGTGAATTTATGATCGGTCTTATTAGCGGCATGCCTTTCCTTATGACCATGATAGGTATTTGGTACATAACCAGACGCTCAGATAAGTACAACCAGGAGCGACGTCTGCACGCGGCCATCCCAACAGTGCTGTGCGGCATTGCGCTATCGGCGGCTGCTTTTGTACCACTGTCATATTACTGGTTGCAAATTGTCCTGTTTATGTTTGTCGGTCTGACTATGAAAATGCTTGTTCCGCTGGTTTATGTGAGGCTAACGGAGATCCTGCCTACGAAGAAAGCAGTGCCTGCCGTAGCCTTTGTCGGCGCGTGTAGTAATTTTATCGGACAATTTGGCGGGCCGCTTGTCGCAGGTTATCTCAAACATCTGGGTGGTGGAATGGACATGACGCTGGCGTGGGGCGTATTGGGGCTATTCTCCATAGTTGGCGGAATATTATTTGCTCTGGCTGTTGGGAAAAAGGAAAGCGTATGGAATGTCGGGCAGGCGTTCCGGGTCTCGCCACGTCGGAATCTTCCCGCCGGAGAATAACTCATGCCAGCCTTTAACCTAAGCGGCAAACAGGCTGGCATTTTTTGGAATTCATATTGTCTACAGCAGAACGGTAGATGGCTGATGTTGAAAGCCATAGTTTTACAAAAAATTCATGCTAAATATCTAGACGCATATTGCGCAATTGAATCAATAAATACTCTGAGATCCCCATTCAGATCCCCTTAAGCCACACGAAAAGACGTCCGCTTTTGGCACACAGCGGACGTTATGTTTCATCGTAATTCCGGTTTAAAGCAATTACGGCGGGCGAGCAGTGCGCAGCCGGCCTTCTGAATGACGCCCTGGCGTCATGTAGGCGCCAGATGACGTGGTATATAACTCCGATGGTAAACGGCGCCGTACGCCCGGCGTAGCCGGTTGATGACCCATAAAGACTGCCAGTCCATCCCCTTCCCTGATTAGTCAAGCCCCGCTTTCAGCAATGAAGAAGTTTATGTAACCCCTTTTAACCCCGGTGAGCAGGCTTTACGGCGCCTGCGACGTAAAGGGCGTGATTTCAGGGGCCTTGGCGGCAGCAGCTTGCTGCTGACGCTTAGGGGGTGTTAATCATAACTTTCAGCTACAGGCTCGGAACTCAACACGGTAGCTGTTATCTCTTCTCTCAACGTTAAGTACTTAACTGCGGTTAGTTTCAATGATGGTCTTTGGCTCTCATGCGAGCAGACAACTCCTCATTCAGGAAAAACAAAAATTTTACAGGCGGGGGTTTTGGAGAGGCATCCGGAGCGCTGAGGAACAACCGGAGGCGAAGATGAGCCGACAGGACGTCGGCGAAAGGACGGTCCGCTGGCCGCAGGGCGTGACGAAGGTACCCCGCGAAGCGGGGCGCGCAGGCTGCCGGACGCCGGGATTGTTAAGGGGCGGGCGTCCGCCCCTTGACGCGTCCGCCTGCTCGGGCAACCTGAAACTCCCATACGCCTGGCGGGCGTCACCTTCTCAGGTGAACGCGCTGCAAAGCTTAACCTCAGCCCGCTGCAAGCGCCCCTACCCCACTAGCATCAACTCCCGCTCCTCATTCAGCGGCTTATTCAGCAGTGACAGCAGGATATTTTTCACGGCCTGTGCAGAAGGCGATAGCGGCAACCGGGCGGAGATGTTCAGCGACAAAGGCAGACTCAGTGACGGGCTGTTGATGCGTGACATCCAGGCATCCGTCGAACCCACCAGCGCCCGGGCAGCGGATTCAGGTAATACGGTGACGCCCATGCCGCTGGAAATCGCTGCGGTCAGGGTTGAAATCGATTCGATCTCACCAATGATGCGCGCACTCAGGCGACGCAGTGAAAATGCCTCATCAACCCGTTTGCGCACTGCGCTGTAGTCGCGTGGTAAAAACAGGCTCATCTGCGCCACATCGGCCAGATCGACGCTGGCACCTGGGTAATCGGATGCACCGACCAGGAAGAGATCTTCTTTCATCAGCGGCACGCTGTTGATTCCGGCAGTCGGTGCGCGATCGTACAGCACTGCCATATCCAGCTGACCGTTCATCACCTTCTCATTCAGTACGCTGCCGCTGTTTTCGTGCAGGTAGACCAGGATTTCAGGAAACTGATCGCGGACGGTCTGCAGCAGCGGCATGGTCAGTGAAGAGGCTGCCGTGCCCGGTGCCAGTCCAATCGACACCTGGCCGCTCAGCACCTGACCAGCATTGATCACCGCCGTCTGGGCCTGCTCGCACTGGCGCAGAATAGTACGCGCATGGCCATAGAGAATCTTTCCGGCTTCCGTTGGCGTGACGCCGCGCTTGGTGCGGATCAGCAGTTGCTGATCCAGCTCATTCTCCAGCGTTGCCACCTGCTGACTGAGTGCAGGCTGTGCGATGTGCAGCACTTCGGCTGCCTGCGTCAGACTGCCGATATCGACGATTTTCACAAAGTACTTCAGTCGTCTTAAATTCATCTTGCCTCCGTCACTTACCCCGAATAGCGAAATAGGTCTGATCCTATCGCCCTGATAACAGAGATTTTGCAAGATGCAGGCCAGGTTTAAATTGTACACCTCACCCGTCGGCCAGATTTTTCCTAACGGCCCGGAAAATAAGCGTTTCTGATTACCTCTTAAGGGTTAATAAGGATCAGGAATGTGTAATTGCAATGAAGGAGAGGGGTGGGCGCACTGTGGCAGTGCAGACGCTGCGAGTCAGACGTGCAGAAAAGTGATGGCGGGCTGTACAGTTTAAGTGCAGTGGAAACGCATTGCACCTGATTAAAGCTTGCCGGGCTTACAGGAAAGCATTAACGAACACCATAAGAATGTAACCGGTATCAGCAGGAATTCTTATCTCTGGCGAATCACTGAGGCTAAAAGCAACCGTTGCCCTCTCCCGTTACGGAAGAAGGCAACGCCTGTTGATTAACGTTTTTTGCGGTTACGGTGCATGTCGATAGAAACCGCGGCCACGATGATTATCCCTTTAATAATGTCCTGAATGTAGGCGTCAACACCCACGAAGGTGAAGCCGCTTTTGATCAGACCGAGGATAACCGCGCCGATTAATGTGCCGGTGATACGACCTACACCACCCATCAGGCTGCTGCCGCCGATAACAGCTGCGGCAATCGCATCCAGCTCGTAGGACATTCCCATGCTCGACTGGCCGCTGCTGACACGCGCCGCCAGTACCACACCCGCCAGGCCAGAGAGCGCACCGGCAATGGTGTAGACGATGATCAGATACTTATTAACGTTGATACCGGAGACTTTCGCCGAGGTCATGTTGCCGCCGATGGCGTAAACATATTTACCGTAACGGGTATGTTTCAGGGCGATATGGAACAGCAGTGCCACCACCAGGAAAATCACGACCGGCATGGCACCCTGACCGATTGAGGTAAAGCCGTCAGACAGGAAGCTGATCGGATTACCCTGGGTGTAATACTGCGCCAGACCACGTGCCGACACCATCATGCCCAGCGTGGCAATGAAGGGCGGAATACCGGTGCGGGTAATCAGTACACCATTGACAACGCCCGCCAGCAGACCCACACCGATACCGGCCGCGATAGGGATCACCGCAGGCATATTGACCAGCGACGGATACATCGGCGACAGGCTGTCAGAGGTCTGCGCCAGACTGGCCGCTACCACCGCCGCCAGGGCGATGACGGAACCGGACGAGAGATCGATACCGGTGGTGATGATGACCTGGGTCACGCCAACGGCGATAATCCCGATAATCGCCACCTGCAGGACAATCAGGATCAGACGGTTGGTGTTGAGCAGGAAAGACTGGTCACGCACGTACCAGCCGAACATTTCAAAAATCAACGCAATCCCCACCATCACCACAAAAATGCCGGTATCTTTCGGCAGTTTATGGCGCAGGCTGGCAAAAAAAGAGGGTTGCTGCGGGGCTGCCGGGGTAGCAGTAGCTTTCATATTGCTCATAGTGGTCTCGCGCCTCACTCGGATGCCAACGACAGAATGGTTTCCTGATCGGCTTCTTCTTTATCGAGGATGCCGGTTATACGCCCGCCGTGCATCACCATCACCCGGTCGCTCATGCCAAGGATTTCCGGCAGTTCAGAGGAGACCATGATGATAGCCACGCCACGGTTGGCGAGTTCACTGATTAAGCGGTAAATCTCCGCTTTTGCACCGACGTCAATGCCGCGCGTCGGTTCGTCCAGAATCAGAATCTTCGGTTGCGCCAGCAACCAGCGGGCAATAAGAACCTTCTGCTGATTACCGCCGCTGAGGTTATTGATGATTTGATCCATGGTCGGCGTTTTGATATTGAGCCGACGGATCTGGTCCATGCAGTCCTGCGCCATCTTCACATGGCTGACAAAACCGCTTTTGCCGCTGTACTCCGGCATGTTGACGATGCTCATGTTCTCCATCACCGACAGCACCAGAAACAGCCCGGACTTTTTACGGTCCTCGGTCAGGAACGCCATGCCCTTTTCAATCGCGGTTGAGGGCGAGTCGATCGTCACCGGCACGCCATCAATCAGGATCTCACCGCTGTCGAAACTCTCCATGCCGAACAGGCTTTCCATCACTTCACTGCGACCGGCCCCCACCAGCCCGGCGACGCCGAGGATTTCACCCCGGCGCACGCTGAAACTGACGTCGGTGAAACGATCTTTGCAGGTGAGGTTACGCACCGTCAGCACCTCTTCGCCAATGGCGCTGTTGAATTTCGGGAACAACTGCGTCAGCTCGCGCCCTACCATCTGTGTGATCAGCGACTGACGGGTGTATTTAGCCGTCTGATCGCTGGCGATCCAGCTGCCGTCGCGGAAGATACTGACCTCATCGGTGATGTTAAAGATCTCATCCATCTTGTGGCTGATGTAGATGATTGCTTTGCCCTGCTCCCGCAGATCGCGAATGATGGTAAACAGATGCGCGACTTCGGTTTCCGTGAGCGCGGAGGTCGGTTCATCCATAATGACGATGTCTGAATCCCAGGAGACCGCTTTGGCAATCTCAACCATCTGCTGCGACGCAATGCTCAGCTCGCCAACCATCCGATCGGCTTTCAGGCGGATGTTGAGGCGGTTGAGCAGTTCCTGCGTCTTCTGATTAAGTCTGGCATGATCGACAAAGCCAAACTTCATCGGTTCGCGGCCAAGCCAGATATTCTCGGCGACGGTCATGTAAGGCACCAGATTGAGTTCCTGGTGTATCATTGAAATGCCGGAACGCAACGCGTCCATGGTGTCCTGAAACTGCACCGGCTCCCCTTTAATTTTGATGGTGCCCTTATCGGGACGATACATCCCGATAAGGCACTTCATTAAAGTGGATTTGCCCGCGCCATTTTCGCCCATCAAGGCATGTACCGTTCCCGGACGCACCCGCAACGATACGTTGTCGAGGGCTTTGACACCGGGGAAGAACTTGCTGATGCCTTCGGCTTCAAGCGCAAACGCGTTCATACATCACCTCCGTACAGCTGGGTCGGGAACGATTATTTCAGGTTACGCTTGGTAAACTGTTCCATGTTTTCTTTGGTAATCAGCTGGTAAGGGATGTTGATGACTTTCTGGACTTTTTCGCCTTTCACCAGCTTGATTGCTGTCTGTACCGCGCCTTCCCCCTGGCCCTGCGCATCCTGGAATACCGTGGCGACCATTTTGCCCTGCTTCAGCATCTGCAGCGCATCGGGAGTGCCATCGACGCCAGCGATCAGGATTTTGTCCGGGTTTTTACCCAGCGCCTGCAGCGCACCGATCGCCATTTCATCGTTGTTCGACGCGATGGCATTGATTTCATCACCCGCCGTCATCCAGTTACTGACCACATCCACCGCGTCGTTTCGGGTAAATTTGGCGGTCTGTTTCTGAACGATTTTGATACCAGGGAATTTAGCGGCAACTTCTTCCACACCTTTGGTACGGTCGCGGGTCGCTTCGTTCGCCAGATCACCCATCAGGATGGCGACATTGCCTTTGCCGTTCATCGCTTTAGCCAGCGCTTCCATCTGTAAGCGCCCGGCCAGTTCTGAATCGGAACCCACATAGGCCATTTTGCCGGTCAGTTCCGCCTGTGGACGGCGGTTGACAAAGATCAACGGGATACCCGCTTTGCTCGCCTGATCCATAATCGGTTTCACCGCATTGGTGTCGACCGGGTTGACGATCAGGGCATCCACACCCTGACCGATAAAGTTCTGAACCTGCTGAAGCTGCTGTGAAACGTCACCTTTTGCATCCTCAACCTGGCCTTTAACGCCATCCTTCTGCATCTCCTTCTGCATTGACGTACGCAGAATCGTCAGGAAGTTGTCATCAAACAGCGCCATTGAGACGCCCACCGAGACATCTTTTGCCATAACCGCGGCAGGTAACATGCAGGCTAACAGTGAGGCGACAATCGTTTTTTTAATGTTCATAGGGACCCTTCTTATTTGTTAACTTGCTCAGGGGCTGAAGCCGCGAATGAAAAATATCTTTTACATTCACCCAGCCTGTCTGGCGTCTGTTTCGGGAAATTTGAGGTAAGACTTCAGGTTAAGGCTATTTTTGTGATCGACCACTCCTTTTCACAATCACTTGATCTGCAAACAGTTAGTTTAAAAATGCCGTTTCATTTCCGGATGATAATCACGACCGTGATGATAAGCAGTTTATTTGTTCCATATAGTTTCGTTTTGAAATTTTTATCATAAAAGCACTGAAACGGTTGTTTTAACATCGGCAAACAACAAAACTTTGACATGCCTCTAACATCTGCCGAGAAATGCCCGCAAAGTGAGATCCTGTTGGCAGTTTGAAAAGCCAGCAGATTTACGTAAAAACCGCCAATCCGCTGCTTTTACGAGCATCTGAACGCAATTCAGTAAACAGGGCTTTGACAAGCGGGATCAGCGCCGTTAATATTCGCCCCGTTCAAGCGATTCCTCTGTAGTTCAGTCGGTAGAACGGCGGACTGTTAATCCGTATGTCACTGGTTCGAGTCCAGTCAGAGGAGCCAGAATTAGAAAAGCCCGCTCAGGGAAACCTGAGCGGGCTTTTTGCATTGATGTTTTTAATCACGGCGACGTGGTTTTCACGCCAGAGGCTTACACCACGAACCCGTAGTGGGAACCATCCGGCAGTTCCACCACCAGCCGCAGTTTCCCCCCTGCCGCATCGACGTAGCGTTTGAGCGTGGAAAGCTTCAGGTCACGCCCCGGCTTTTCCATGCCCGCCACGGTCGGCTGTGTGATGCCCAGCGCCTCCGCCATTTCCACTTGCGTTTTCTGCACTTTCTCACGCAGCTCGGCAAGGTGAATGTTGAGCAGGATTTCGGTCGCCATAGCCTGTGCGTCGGCAACGACTTCCGGTTTTTCATCCGCAATAAGCTGTTCCAGCGTTCTGCCCATCACGTTACTCCTTATGGTTAAAGCTTTTTAGCCAGTGTGTGAATTCCCGATCGGCAACCGGAAGCATCTCCCGATAAAATCGCTTTTCATTGCCCGCCTTATTACCGGCACACAGCACAATTGCCGTGCGGTTCGGGTCAAAAGCAAAGAAAGCCCTTATTGGGTCGCCGCGGCTCTGGATACGTAACTCTTTCATGTTGATATAAGCGGAACCTTTAATCGTATCCGCATAGGGTCGGCTTAATCCCGGCCCCTTTTCCCGCAGCACCATCAATGCAGCCAGCACGCAGGCGCGATCGCTGTCATTAAGCAACGTAAACCAGCGATCAAACCGCTCTGTCGTTTTAATCATCCACACGAGATCTCCTTATCAATATAGGTCAGATACTATATAGGTGTAAAGCGATAACCGAGTGTGATGTCGCGGCATGTCAAAATCATGGGTCTTAAATGAAATGCGAGAGAAGTATTCAGTTATGTCAGTGAAAACCGCACAAGATCTGCACACATTCGCGAGCTGTATCTGATTTGCTGCGGGTTGTGGTGATCTCATGGCGGTCAGACGAAAGCCCACTCAGGCTTCACTGAGTGGGCTTTAAGAAGGTTAGCGGCTAAACGCTAAGAGGTAACGCCTGGCGCGTGCTTATGGCAACACGATACGAGCAATCTCGTCAGTGCCTTTAGTGGAGGAATCTTTGTTAAATTCCGCTTTAAGGGTGACAAACAGGGTATTGTTATCCGGACCTATCAGCAGGCTGTTGGGATTTTTTTCGAACGACCAGCAGTTTTTCACCGCATAGGTGGTGGCATCCAGTTGCAGTACTCTCTTCGATTCGCGCTGGCTGATGTAAAGCTCATTGCGCTTAGCGTTGAACTTAATGCCCATCGCATCACCTTCAATGCGTTTGATTACCTTGCCGGTGCGCTCATCAAAGATCAGCGTGGCTTTGCCTTTGGAATCGTCGGTCACGAACAGGCGACCGGTTTCAGGATCTTCTGCCATGTTCAGGAACAGATATGCTTTGCCATCGCCTGGCGTCCAGCGCTTCTCGATTTTATGGCTGCGCGGATTAATCACCAGAATTTCACCCGAGCCATTAGCAGCATAGATGCGATCAGTCAGCGGTGAGTAGATGATACCCGTCACCCATTTACCGGCATTCTTAATTTCGGTTTTAAGCGTAAAGGTTTTGGTGTCGACTACCGAGATATAGCCTGGTTCAGCCACGCGGCCCACATAGAGTTCGTTGCCATGCCATAACACTTCACGTGCACCTGCCGGATAGCCCTCTTTACTGATTTTGCCCGGGAAGACCAGACGCTGCAGCACTTTGCCACTCTTCGCATCCACTCTGGAGATTGCGCCATCCAGCGAGTTGGTGGTGTAGAAGACCTCACCCGCTTCATCGATAGCGGTGCCGAAATTTTTCATGTCGGTATGTGTTTCACCCTGAGTAGTTAGTGTGGCGGGATCAAGACGGTAGATCATGCCGCCGTTCACATCCTTAAACGCCTGCGCACTGGCAACAAATAACGCTTTTGCTGCAGGAGAATAAGCCATTTCATACAGACCATCCCCCAGGGCGCGCTGAGTTACCGCGCTGTCGACTGGTTTAGAGGCTTCTGCAGCAGGCGCATCAACTTTTTTAGCAGGTGCCTGACACGCTGTCAGGCTAATGGCAGCGGCGGCAGCCATGGCAACAGCGGCTTTGCGCGGGCTTAACGATTTCATGCAGAACTCCATCAGGGAATAAAGGGTGCCGGGCCATTCTGATCGGCCAGAATAAGGAATGCGAATCATACTCATTAACAGTCGCTAAGCAAACTACGGCTCAGATTCCTGTAGCGCTCCAGTGCGTTCTCACGACATAAACCTTCAACTTCCGCTTTTTATTAGGGTCAATTCGCCCTTTTTCAGCACCAGAATAATGTAAACGCCAGCAAGTATGAGGCTTTTATCGCGCTTATTTATCTGATTTATTTGAAATTAATATAATGTTACATCTTCAATTGAATCTCACAGGGAATTTATAAAGCAAATGATTATCATTGGCATTCTCACAACTAATTCAGCTTCTCTCTTTCTGTGATGGGCTGAGAAATATAACGATCAAAGCGTAATGACTTAACGCAATACCAACATTTAATGGAAAATTTATGGCTCGTAGTGGCAGGGAATCAGATTTCAAAAACGTTTTCAGCGTTTCATTACTGGCACTGACGGTGCATGCCCTTCTCAACTCCGCTCTGGCGGCTGCGGAAACATCGCAGGATATGGTAGTCAGCGCGGCCCCCGCCGATAACAGTGAAAGTGATAAGCAGAATTACGCAGTCCAGACCACCCGCGCGGGCACTAAACTAATGCTGACACCACGCGATGTGCCGCAATCCCTTAGCGTGGTGACGCAGCAGCGGATGCAGGATCAGGATCTGCAATCCGTTAGCGATGTGCTGACCAATGCCACCGGTATCTCCACCAATCTGATCGACAGTGAACGCTCCGAGTACTATTCACGCGGCTTTAAGGTCAGTAACTTCACCTTCGATGGCATTCCGACGTCGGTCAACGATAACTGGAATTACGGCGATGCGGCGTCTGACACTGCCATCTATGACCGCATTGAGATCGTGCGTGGGGCAACCGGGCTGATGACCGGCGCGGGCAGCCCGTCAGCCTCTATCAACATGGTGCGTAAACATGCCGACAGCAAAACCGCCACCGGTACGCTGAGCGCCAGCTATGGCAGCTGGAATAAACAGCGGTATGTGGCGGATCTCTCCTCTCCGCTGAACGGCGACGGCAGCCTGCGTGGCCGCGTGGTAACCGGCTATACCGATCAGCAGAGCTGGCTGGACCGCTATCAGAAAACCCAAAAGTTTATCTACGGTGTGATGGATGCCGATCTCTCTGAGAAGACCACGCTGTCACTGGGTTACGACTATGAAGATAACAATACCGGCAATCCGACCTGGGGTGGCCTGCCGATGTTTTACAGCAACAACGCCACCACACATTACGATCGCAGCCTGAATTCGTCAGCCAACTGGACACGTTACAACACTAACTCGCGCAAAGTCTTTGCGGACATCGAGCATAACTTTGACAACGGCTGGAATATTCATGTCAACGGCACGCACGCCGAAAACACCTTCAGCGATAAGCTTCTCTATGTGATGGGCAATCCCGACCAAGAGAGCGGTGAAGGCACCACCGGCTACGGCAGCATGGATCGCGGCAAGCGTAAAATGGATTCCATTGATGGTTTCGCCAGCGGCCCGTTTGACTTACTGGGCCGTCAGCACCTGTTAATGGCGGGTGCGAACTACAGTCGGCAGCATAATGCCGCTTACAGTCAGGATGGTTTCAGCGATGCAGAGGCTCGTGAGATCGCCACTGCTGATATGGGTATTTTCAATAATCACTGGAGCGGTAACGTCGCGGAGCCTGAGTGGCAGGGCTGGTATCTCAACGATGATGACACGGTTCGTCAGAAATCGGTGTACAGTGCTGCACGTCTTTCGCTGGCCGATCCGCTGTCACTGATCGTTGGCGCACGCTATACCCAGTGGAGCACGAACGGCAGCAGCGGAGAGATGACCAAAAACAACACCACGCCTTACGCCGGGCTGGTCTATGACATCGATGACACCTGGTCCGCCTATGGCAGTTACACCGCCATTTTCCTGCCGCAGACCTATCGTGATACTCATGGCAGTTATCTCTCGCCTGTCACCGGAAAAAACTACGAAACCGGTCTGAAATCGGCCTGGAACGACGGACTGCTGACGGCCAGCGTGGCGATTTTCCGCATTGAGCAGGATAACGTCGGTCAGGCGCTTGATGGTGTCTACCTGAGCGGCAGTGAGCAGGCCTATGTTGCAGCCAAAGGTGCTGTGAGTAAAGGTGCTGAGTTCGAACTGAATGGTGCGCTGACTGATAATCTGCAACTTACCTTTGGCGCAACCCGCTATGTGGCACGTGACCAGAGTGGTCGCTTTAACAGCTATCAGCCACAAACCTCATTTAAGCTTTTTACCCGTTATCAACTGGCCGCAATCCCCGACCTGACTGTCGGCGCCGGCATCAACTGGCAGAACCGGGTATTTAAAGATGTCACTAATGCCAGCGGCGACAGCGTACGGGTTTATCAGGGCAGTTATCCCCTGGCGTCGTTGTTTGCCCGCTATCAGGTGAATAAACAGGTCGCGGTGCAGGCCAACGTCGATAACCTCTTCGACCGCGAGTATTACAGCTATATGAACAGTTACGTATACGGTGAGCCACGTAATGTGAACGTCAGCGTTTCGTATCAGTTCTGAATGGCCTGCCAGAGATATCAAAAAGCCCGCGATGAATATCACGGGCTTTTTTGTTTTTCAGCAACGAGGGCGGTGACTCCTGTGCAGCTGACTATCCTTTTAAAAGGGTTAATGAAAAGAGTCATACGTGAATATGTCTGAATTGTAGCTGGCTTATTTTATCGATTTATTACGCCAGAAAACAAAAGCAACCACCGCGGTTAACACACCAATCAGCGGCATGGTCGCTGCGCCCGCCAGAAAGTTGTGCTGGTCGATACGCTGGTTCCTGCGGATATCCGCGAAGCGTGCCAGCGCCTCTGTTTCATCTGATGCACGCACTTCCTCAAACTCTTTTTTATACCCCTGCTCTGTCAGATCTGAAGCCCGGTTTACGTCTGATCTTTTCAATGCAACGGTGTGTTTGCCTCTGGAATAGAATCTGTAGTCTGACATTCAGTGAGCTCGCGGTCAGTAGAGTGAATGTCTGTTATATCGGGCAGGCAGTGATTTGCAAAATGGTTTTAGTAAAGCGTGAGGCACGATAAAGATTTCGTGCTGGTTAAACTAACCGCACGTCATCTTCTGGCAGACTCCGTGCGGTACAGGCGACAACATTCCACGCGATGAGAGTGAACCAGGCTCTTAGATCACGTCCAGCCCCAGATTTTCACGCAGCGTGGCAAACTCATACTCCTCACGAAACAGCCCGCGACGGCGCAGTTCCGGGATCACCAGTTCCACAAACAGATCGAGCTGTTCCGGCATGATGGCGGGCATGATGTTGAAGCCATCCGCACCGCCCTTCTCCAGCCACAGCTGGAAATCATCGGCGATATCTTCAGCCGTACCGACAATCACGCGGTGCCCGCGTGAACCGGCGGCGACGGCGGCCAGTTCGCGCAGCGTCAGGTTTTCGCGTTTTGCCATATCGGTCATCAGCTTAACGCGGCTCTGGTTCCCTTCGCCCAGCGGCACCTCCGGCACCGGGCCATCCAGCGGATACTGACTGAGATCCATGCTGAACCGCAGTGAGAGCTGACGCAGCCCATTCTCAATATCCACCAGCGTATTCAGCTCTTTCCACAGCGCCTTAGCGTCTTCGCGCGTGCGGCCGATAATCGGCATGACGCCAGGCATGATCACCACCTGATCCGGGTTGCGCCCGGCGGCCACCACCTGCGCCTTCTGCGCGCGATAGAAAGATTGCGCCTCCTCCAGACTGGCAGAGGCGGTAAAGATCACTTCCGCCGTCTCCGCCGCCAGCTTCTGACCATCCGCCGAAGAACCCGCTTCGATAATCACCGGACGGCCCTGCGGCGAGCGGGTGATATTCAGTGGACCCTGCACCTGAAAATGTTCGCCCTGATGATTAATCGGCTGGATTTTCTCATCAACAAAATAGTTTCCGGTCGCTTTATCCGGCTGCACGGCGCCCTCTTCCCACCCCGTCCACAGTTTACAGGCCACCTCGAGGAACTCACGCGCTCGGGCGTAGCGTGAAGCATGATCGGGCATATCACTGCGGCTGAAGTTTCTTGCAACGTCTGCGGAAAACGAGGTCACCACATTCCACGCGGCACGGCCCCGGCTGATGTGATCCAGTGATGAGAAGCTGCGCGCCAGCGTAAAGGGATCGCTGAAGGTGGTGGAGGCCGTCGCGGCCAGGCCAATGCGCCGGGTATTGACTGCCAGCGCCGCCAGCATCGTCAGAGGTTCAAGACGGGCCATGGTGGACGGCAGACGATACATGCTGGTTGCCAGGGCATCACCCACAAAAAAGAGGTCGAACTTACCCGCTTCGGCTTTTTTTGCCAGGGCGATCAGCCAGTCAATATCGGTGGGATCGCCCAGTTGTTCGGTCAGACGCCAGCCACTGACGTGCTGACCCACAGGTTGAACAAACAGGCCGAGCCGCAGGCGACGTGGTGAAGTTGCAGAGTTCATAAACGATTCCTGGTCTGAAAGATGAAAAAGCGCGCCGCAGCGCGCTTAAAGAAGGGTGTCGGTCGCCAGCAGGGCCTGTTCCAGCGTGCTGGCAGAGACGGTAAACGGCAGGCGTTCTGCGCAGGCTTTGGGAAATGTAATCTGCTGTGCGATGTGACGCAGCGCGGTGTCACGATTGCCCGGCAACGCGGGAAGCTTTAGTGGCATGCCGTAATAGCGCAGCAGCGCCACCAGTTCTGCATCCGGCTCCCCGCCATGCTCAATCAGCGACTGCACCAGCAGACTGAAGCCCACTTTTTCGCCGTGCAGCCAGTGATGGAGTTCCGGCTGGTGGGTCAGACGATTATGGATGGCATGCGCCAGCCCCGGCGTCGGCAGCACGTCGCGCACGCTGTTCGCCAGCCCAGCCAGCACGATACTGGCATCAATGACTTTGACCAGTTCGGTTGTGACCCGCTGCTGCTGGCAGGCGGCTATCGCGGCCTCACCATATTGCTGAAACACATCTGCCGCCTGCCGCGCGGTCATCACCTTTAAATCCAGCGCCAGATCGTCGGGGTTATGTCGCTGGTAAGGGCGGAATTCGTAATATTTTGCCAGCGCATCCACAATACCCGCTTTCAGAAAGCGCACGTCGCTTCGGGCAATGACCTCACTGTCTACCAGCAACAGTTCCGGCATTTTGCCCAGAGGCTGGCTGCGCAGATGCCCGCCCGCTTCGTTATAGATGATGGCAATCGGTGACCAGGCGGCACAGGTCGCTGCCTGAGTAGCAAAGTTAATCAGCGTAAGTGCCGGTAACTGGCTGGCGGCGGCTTTGGCGGCATCCAGCACCCGTCCACCGCCAATCGCCAGCAGTAACTCTGCGCCCTGCTGTTCGGTTTGCTGTTTTACGCGGGCAATCGCCTCTTCAGTACATTCACCCGCTAAATAATCCAGCTGCCAGTGAATGCCCGATGCCTCAAGACTCTGGCTTAATTCCGGATTAACCGCCTGCCACGCGTGCGGCGAGGTCAATATCCGGATATGGCTGGCGTAGGGCTTAATAAACTCACCGACGCGTGCACGCAGGCCCGCCTCATGTGCATAGGCTCGCGGAGAAGTAATCGCTAACACAGCGGCATCCTGATTATAAGAATTAGGCCAAAAAGGCTTTAATTACATTTATTTATTAACGAAAGAGCAGCGTTATTTCTTTTTTAAATACTACGACAACCAGCAATTTAAGCAATTGAAAACCGGCCATTGTTTATTCACAAATCTGCATGAGGATAGTTATTTTTCACATATAGCGACCCGGCTTTTTACTGTTAACCTGCCCCTCTGGCTGAATTAATTAACTGCTTATCAGGCAGTGTTCCGGGAAAGAATATGCAACTCGATTTTCGTCAGGTCAGAGAAGATGAAACAGATGTTTATCTGGCGCTGATGCATGCGGCCTATGCGCCGGTGAAAGCGCTGGGCATTAAGTTTGATGCCGCTACCGCAGACCGCGCTATGGCTCTGCGCCATCTGCAGAGCCACGGGGTGTATGCGCTCTATGCTGACGAGAAGATGGTCTCGTCAGTGACCGTCCGCTATCCCTGGGGGCCGCTGCCCGGCCCGTTTGGTCTGCCGCATATTGGCTGGTTCGGCGCGCACCCTGACTATCCCGGCCAGCAGTTTGGTCGTCAGGTGCTGGAAAGGGTCGAACAGGCGATTCTGATCGGTCAGCTGCGTGCTCCTGCGGTCTCGCTGGGAACGGCCACCCGTCACCCCTGGCTGCAGGCGATGTACCTGAAGCGCGGCTTCCAGCCAATGCATACCCGCGACCTCGGCAAGGGTCATATCACCCTCTATATGAAGAAAGTACTGGACCCGGTGGCACACGATGCCTGGCTGAGCCGCCAGACAGCAGCACAAGGAAACCCACAATGAGCATCACTATCCCCTCGACATTAGGCGAACCGCTGATCGCCTTCCGTCACGAACTGCATCAGTTCCCGGAGCTGTCGAATCAGGAGTTTGAGACTACGCGCCGACTGCGCGATCAGCTGGAACAGCATCAGATACGCATTCTCGATCTGCCGCTGAAAACCGGCCTGGTGGCGGAGATTGGGGCGTCAGCGGGGCCGCTGATTGTACTGCGGGCCGATATCGACGCGCTGCCGATTGAAGAGCAGTCTGGCGTCAGCTTTCGCTCGCAGCGTCCGGGCGTGATGCACGCCTGCGGTCATGATTTTCACAGCGCAGCGGCAATGGGCGCGGCGATCCTGTTAAAGCAGCAGGAAGCGAACCTGCCAGGCCGGGTACGGATTCTGTTTCAGGCCGCAGAAGAGACCGGCCAGGGCGCGCCGGAGGTGATTGCCAGCGGCGCATTAACTGACGCGCTGGCGATTTTCGGTATCCACAACGATCCTTCACTGCCTGCTGGCGTCATCGGTTCCAGAGCCGGGCCGCTCACTGCCGCCGTCGACCGTTTTGAAATTGCGATTACCGGTATCGGCAGCCATGCCGCCAAACCCGATCAGGGCAACGATCCGATTGTCATCGCGGCACAGATTGTCTCGGCGGCGCAGACGCTGATCAGCCGCAATGCCCCTTCTGCCGATAACGCGGTGGTCTCTGTCACCCAGATCCACAGCGGCAGCACCTGGAACGTCATTCCGGACAGCGCCTGGCTGGAGGGCACGGTGCGCTCGTTTTCATCATCCACCCGCCAGCGTCTTGAGCAGCGCTTCCGGGCAATTGTGGCGGGCATCGCGTCAGCCTTTGATGCGCAGGTGAGCTTTACCTGGCACGCCGGGCCACCCTCGGTAGTAAATAATGCGCACTGGGCGGACTTTGCTTTGCAGCAGGCGGAAAGCAGCGGACTGGAAGCACGCGTGGTCGAGGCGAGTCCGATTGGTGAAGATTTTGCCTTCTATCAGCAACAGTTGCCCGGTGCCTTTATGATGGTGGGCACCGGTGAACCCTATGCGCTGCATCACCCTGCTTTTCGCATTAATGATGAGGTGCTGCTGCCAACGGCGCGCTATCTGGCCGGCCTGGCACGGGCGGCACTCCTTTCTCCGGAGCAGCCACAATGACCCTGACTGCCGCGCTGGCTGAAGCGATCCTGTACAGCCAGCCGGATGCTCCGGCACGTGAGCATGCGCGCGAAGGCATCCGGGATTTTATGGCGGTGAGCTGGCCGGTGCTGCAGGGCACCGTACCGGATAGCGGTTTACCGGCTCTGCGCACCCTTTACAGCGACGGCAGCGTGCGTTCACAGGCGCTGCTGCTGGGCTATGCGGGACATGCGCTGGACTACGACGACTTTCATGCCGATTTTCGCGGTCATCCCAGCGTCGTGATCCTGCCTGCACTTTTCGCCTGGCAACGGGTTCAGCCCAGAAGCCTGGAGCCGTTTCTGGATGCTTACGTCACGGGGATAGAGATGGCCGGTCGTCTGGGGCTGGCGATCAGCCAGCAACACTACGCACTGGGCTACCACAACACGGCGACGCTGGGGACCCTTGCGGCGGCAGGGGCGCTGGCGCGTCTGCTGGGGATGGAGAGTGATGCCACGGCCACCCTGCTGGGTATTGCGGCGACCCAGGCCAGCGGTTTACGCGCTCAGTTTGGTTCGGCGGTAAAACCGCTGCACGCAGGCTTTGCCGCCGAACGGGCCGTGACAGCGGCTCAGCTGACCCTGGCCGGAATCGATGGCCGCCAGCAAGGGGTCATTGAAGCCTTTGTTGCCGCCAGCAGCGCGGACCAGGCTCAGCCGGAGAAATTGCTGGAAAACTGGGGCAGCCCGTGGCGGATCAGCACGCCGGGACTGGAATTCAAACCCTTCCCGACCTGTGCCGGTACGCATAGTGCGGCAGAAGCGGCCCGCAGCCTGCGCCAGCAGTGGCTGGCTACGGGTAAACCGCTGGATGCGCTGCTGAGCCAGATTGTTGATATCACCGTCGGCTTCCCGCCAGGCGGTGACATCGCCGCCTCGATACGGGTGCCGGTTAACGGTATTGAAGCGCGCTTCAGCCTGGAATATGTGATTGCCGCCATGCTGATTTATGGCGATTTGCGCCTGCAGGATTTTGCGGAAGGCGATCTCAATCATCAGGTTATGCCGCTGGCCGCCCGTGTGCGACGGACATCGGATGAGAGTGCGCCGCCCGATGCGATCAATCCCGCGCTGCGCTTTCACGTCGTCACGCTGACGCTCGCGGATGGCACAACGCTGCATCAGCGCCGTACGCGCCAGCACTCGCTGGCGGAGGGGGTAAATGTGAGCAGCAAACTTCAACGGGCGCTGGGTGATGCGTCACCAGAACTGCTTGCTGCCACTGCGCTGCATTCCACGGAAGAGTTGCAGAGGCTGACCGGGGCGCTGACCCGACATTAGCGCGGGGGAACGAAAGCCTGAACCGGCGTGACCTCGCCAGCAAACTTCCGCACCTGCACCACCGTAATCTGGCCGCTGCACCCCTGCGTCAGCGACGAGGAGCCGATATCCATGGTCAGCACATTGGGATTACCGTGGCGGCATAACGGACGGGCGGCAGCAGGCTCGACCGGATCGTACCAGGCACCGGTTGGCAGCTGAACCACGCCAGGCATGATGGTGTCAGTGAGACGCGCGCTGGCGAGCACATGGCCGCGCGCGTTATAGAGTTCGACGATGTCGCCATCCGCGATCGCCTGTGCTGCCGCATCGTCCCGGTTCAGGCTACAGACTTCGCGTCCGTCCCGCTTGCTGCGCTGGCTGTAATCACCAAAATCGAGCTGGCTGTGCAGACGCGTCGCGGGCTGATTGGCAATCAGCCAGAACGGATAGTCAGCGCTGGGTTTTTGCTGCGGTTCACGCCATACCGGATGGCCGGGACAATTTTCATAGCCAAAGCTGGCGATAGTAGCGGAGAAAATCTCAATTTTTCCGCCTGGCGTCGGCAGTGGCGCGGCGTCGGGGTCGGCGCGAAACGCATTGATCATCCGCCCACCATCCTTTAACTGCGGCAGCTCCAGCACGCCCTCCTGCCAGAACTGACTGAAATCGGGTGTCTGCACCTGATGAGCGGCCAGTTTTTCCTGCAGCTGGCCGTAAAGATGCTGCAACCAGCCACGCGCATCACGCCCTTCGCTGAATGCCACTTCCCTGCCCAGCCGCCGGGCCAGGTCACGAAAAATCGTATAATCATCCCGGGCTTCGGCGTAAGGCGCCGCCACCGGCTGCATGGCGATTAAATGGCGATCGGTTGGCGCACCGCCGATATCCTCGCGCTCCAGCGTCATGGTGGCGGGCAGGACGATATCCGCATGACGCGCCGTGGCGGTCCAGGCGCTTTCATGCACGATCAGCGTATCCAGCTGGCAGAAAGCCTGACGCAGCCGGGCCAGATCCTGGTGATGGTGAAACGGATTACCTCCCGCCCAGTAAGCCAGACGGATATGGGGATAGGTCAGCTGGCGGCCATTATAGTCAAACTTTGTGCCGGGATTGAGCAGCATGTCGGCGATACGCGCCACCGGAATAAAGCGGTCAATGCCATTTTTACCCTGCGGCAGGGCCGGAAAGCTGACCAGATTATGATGCTTGCCATAATGGCCCAGCGCGCCCAGTGCATACGTATATCCACCGCCGGGCAGCCCTGGCTGTCCGAGCGCCGCCGCCAGCACCAGGCCGAGCCACACCGGCTGTTCGCCATGCTCGGCACGCTGCAAAGCATGAGCCACGGTCACCAGTACGCGCTTACCGTGCAACTGCCGTGCAAACTGACCGATCAGATCGCTGCTGACGCCGCAGATTTCAGCCGCCCAGTGCGCGTCACGGACTACGCCATCCTCTTCACCGCGAATGTAAGCGACCATCTGCGGCCAGCCGACACAGTAGCGCGCCAGAAACGCCTCGTCGGTTAACGCTTCCGCAATCAGCACCGCCAGCAGACCCAGCATAAACGCCGCATCCGTGCCGGGCCGCAGCGCCAGCCACTCGCCCTGCGCCTCTTCAGGCAGATCGCTTTTCAGCGGGCTCACTGAGATAAACCGGGTACCGCGCTGTGCCGCTCGCTGCATAAAACCGCGCTCGGTGTGTTCGCTCAGGCCGCCGCTGGCCACCTGCGCATTTTTCAGCGCCAGGCCGCCAAACGCCAGCACCACCTCGCTGTGCGCGGCGATCTCCTCCCAGCTCACGCCGCGTCGGGCGATCTCGTTCATATCACCGACAATGTGTGGCAGCAGGACAGATGCCGCGCCGGAACTGTAGCTGTTGACCGAACGGACATAACCGCCCAGCGTGGTGTTCAGAAATCGGTGCACCTGGCTTTGCGCATGATGAAAACGGCCTGCGCTTGACCAGCCGTACGATCCGCCAAAGATGCCTTCCGGGCCGTATGCTTCACCAACCCGCTTGAGTTCCTGCGCCACCCGCTGACTGGCCTCTTCCCAGCTGACCGCGACATACTCATCAGCACCACGACGCTGATCCGGGCCTGGCCCGTTTTCCAGCCAGCCACGCCGTATCATCGGCTGCGCGACACGCGCCGGATGATTGAGTGCATGACGGAAGTTTTGCAACAGCGGGCTGGGATCGGGATCGCGGTGGAACGGCTCAATCAGCAGTTGATCGTCCCTGTGCTGGACGTGAAAAGCGCCCCAGTGGGCGCTGTGCATTACCGGTTTCTGGGTCATGCTGATTCCTGATTACCAAAAAAGAAACGGTGCTCAAAGCACCGTTGCAATAAAGTTTCTGACACGTCCGTTGTCCGGATCGTCGAGGACCTGCTGCGTCGGACCCGCTGCGACAATTCTGCCGCTCTCCATGAAAACAATGTTGTCGGCAACCTCGCGGGCAAAGCCGATCTCATGCGTGACCACCACCATAGTGATACCGGAGTGCGCCAGCTGCTTAATCACCTGCAGCACTTCCCCTACCAGCTCCGGGTCAAGTGCCGAGGTCGGTTCATCAAACAGCATGACGCTGGGATCCATCGCCAGCGCGCGGGCAATGGCCACCCGCTGCTGCTGACCACCAGAGAGGTTCTGCGGCCACTCATCTTCGCGGCCAGACAGCCCCACCTGCTTCAGCAGCGCCAGCGCTTTGGTCGTGGCCTGATGACGGCTCTGCTTTTTTACCCGCATCGGTGCATCCGTAATGTTCTGCAGCACGGTGCGGTGTGGAAACAGGTTGAACTGCTGAAACACCATGCCAATTTCTGCCCGCTGGCGTGCAATAGCGCTGTTGTTAAGTTCGTGCAGCGCCTGGCCTTTTTGCTGATATCCCACCATCTGGCCGCCGATGCGGATCGTGCCGCCATCCAGTTTTTCAAGATGATTAATACAGCGCAGCAGCGTGGATTTACCGGAACCCGATGGCCCCAGAATTGCGGTCACCGATCCGGCAGGAATATCGAGATTAACCTCGTCGAGAATGGTGACGCCGGAGAAGCGCTTGGTGACTTTGCGTAGCGCGATTGCTTCAGCCATTGCTCACGCTCCTTTGCGTTTTCGGCAGCGAAAAGCGCGGTAATGATGACAGCAGGCTGCGCTTTTCTCGCCGCGTCACACCGCGACCAAAGTAGCGCTCGACATAGTACTGGCCGACAGAGAGCACGGAGGTCATCAGCAGATACCATAAGGTTGCGACCAGCAGCAGCGGGATCACTTCATAGGTGCGCTGGTAGATAATCTGTGCCGAAAACAGCACATCCTGCAGAGAGATCACCGACACCACTGCGGTGGTTTTCAGCTGGCCGATAATCTCATTGCCCGCTGGCGGCATAATGGCGCGCATCGCCTGCGGTAAAACGGTGTGACGGAAAATCTGCGCCGGGCGATATCCCAGGGCGCGAGCCGCTTCTATCTGTCCATTACCCACGCTCTGGATACCGGCGCGCACAATTTCTGCGGCGTAGGCGGACTGATGCATCACCAACGCGATCACCGCCGCACTAAATGGACTCACCAGCGCATTAGACTGCGCGCTCCAGAGTTCGCCTAATCCCGGGATCGACAGCGCGATGCGGGGATAGAGCGCGGCGATGTTGTACCAGAGAAACAGCTGCACCAGCATCGGCACACCACGGAAAAACCAGGTGTAAGCCCAGCTCACCGCCACCAGCACCGGGTTAGAAGAGAGGCGCATCAGCGCCAGCACCGTGCCAAAAGCGAATCCCAGCCCCACCGAGATGGCCGTGAGCTGCAGCGTCATTAACACACCCTGCAGAATAGAGGGCGCAGTGAAGTTCTCTGCAATCACCTGCCATTCAAAGCGCGGATTGTTAATCATCGAATGCGCCATCGCCACCACGCATAACAGCACCACCAGCGCACTCAGCCAGCGTCCGTAGTAGCGTTTACCGACGATTTTCAGGTCGTCGGTGTGGTCCGGTGTTTCTCTCATTTAAAGATCTCTTCATTGCGTCGGGCTTCGGTCACGGCACCAAAACCGATTCCCCAGTTATCGAGGATTTTCCGGTAGCTGCCATCTTTGATTAACGAATTCAGTGCCGCCTGTACGGCTGGCTCCAGCGGCGAGTCTTTCGGGAGCGCGACCGAGACCGGTGCATCATTCACGGTGATTTCACCGCTCATGGTCAGCGGTTTGATCACTTTGGTCTGCCACAGCAGTCCTTCATAAGGACCGAGGAACAAGGGAACGCGACCGCTGACTACAGCCTGCACGCCCGCCGGACGATCCGGGAATATCGCTACCTTGATCGGTTGTTTACCGGCGGCTTCACAGGCTTTGCTGGCCTCTTCCAGCCGCGTCACCTGAGTCGTACCGGAGCCAGCGCCCACCTCTTTGCCACACACATCGCTGAGTGATTTAAAGGGGGCGATATTAGCGTCTTTGCGGGAAATAATGCCCAACAGGCTGGCATTGTAGTAACCGACAAAGTCGATCTGTTTCAGGCGGGTCGGCGTGGCATTGATGTTTGACAGCGCCACGTCGTAACGTCCGGTCTTCAGGCCAGGAATAATATTGTCGAAGCCGCCGGTGTCGCGCCACTGAACGGTGATGCCCAGACGCTCACCGACCGCATTCATGATGTCGATTTCACGACCCGCCAGCGTTTTGTTGTCTTCTTTATAGAAGGTGGTGGGCGGCGTATTCGGGTTAGTACCCGCCACAATATAGCCACGCTTAAGGATATCCGCGGGTATCAGGCTTTTCAGCGCCGGATCGGCTTTGACATGTAAGCTGCTTTCAGCAGGCACTGACGGTTCGGCTGCAAAACTGGCGTGCGCACTGAGCGCGAGGGCAAAAAGGGGCATTCCTTTTATATATTTCACTGGAACCTTTCTCCTGATAATTAAAATGTTCCCCCCAGAGGGAAAAGTTATCGCGATCTGTTGTCCGCACCGGAAGCCAGCGAAGCTGCGGGCTTCAGTGCTTTTATCATCCTCGTCACGTTCTGTTGTCATTCTCAGTGAAGACCGACGGCGATCACAAATGCTAAAACCGGGATTATTTAGCCGGAATATGGCAATGAAGAGGTTTCTCCGCTTTTTGATCAGGAAATGAGATGTTGCAGGGCAAGAACAGGGGGCAGAGGTCTCCGGGCGCTGGCGAAATAATAGTAGTTTCCGCAGCGGTTCGTTAACGGCAGAACAACCTCTAAAATGTCATTTTATTGATAAGTTTATTTTTAAAATCGCTGAAATCTTTTCAGGCGAATTTTCAACAGTCATTTAATTGATCAAGATCAATAAATAATGATTGAGTTAGTGCAAACACCCTTTAATAAAAACTATCAACCTCAATTAATTATATTAATCATTAACTTAAACAAAAACCCATCAATTAGCATGAAAATAATTACATCGTAAAACAATGGAGCTCTAATTAATAAGATTACTGAATAAATGATAAATACCTTTAAAGGATTATCAGAAGCTGACGATAAAAAGATCAGGATTGAATTATGTGAATTTCTTTCGTCTGCTTTGAACCTCAATAAAGGTGAACCTCATGGGCCTTGCTCAACGCATCTCCAGTATCAAAATCGGGAAAAAACTTGGCGTCGGTTTTATCGTCGTCATCGCGGCGTCTCTCGCCATAACCTTTATCGCTTTTGATTGTTTTCGCAGTATTAAAGACAACTCTGCACGCCGCACAACAACCGTGGAAATGGTGAATACGTTAAGCAAGGCACGTCTTAATCGCACGCTTTACCAGTACACCAAAAATCCTGAATTTGCCGCGAAGAACGTTCAGGCTCTTAAGGAGCTGGATACCCTTTATCAACGACTGAGTGGATTTAAGTGGGATGATGAAGGTCAGCAAAAAATTACGCTGATGGGCCAGTTACTTAATGATTATCAAAATCAGCGCCAGAAGTTCGTGGCATCTGCGGAGGTGACCTCTGTCGCCTTTGCTGCCATTAAACCGGACATGCTAATCGGTCTTGCTCATCAGTCTGAATTACTTGATATGGCTATGGCACCCGACGCCGCGCTGCCGGTCATGAAACTGGCCGCCGCGCTGTTTGATGCCGCGAATATCGAAAAAGCGTTTCTTGATAAGCCAACAGCGGCCAGCAGAGATGCGGTTATTGAGGAGTACACCGCCATCAATACGCTGAGTGAACAACTGGACAGTTTTAATCAGCCAGCGATCAATGCCGTCACGCAAAATGTCATCACTATCCTTACGCAGCAACGTCAGGCATTGACGCGTTATGTTGATGCTTCAGAGAAAGAAAAAAGCGAATCTGCGGACCTGACCACAGCTGCAGAGCGGCTCAATGCGGCAGTTTCTGATACTTTTGCCTTCCAGTCCCGGCTGTCTGCTGAATTTATCAAACAGGCAGAGTGGCGCATCGCCTTTGCTGCGCTGATTTGTGTCGTCCTGAGCCTGCTGATTGCCTGGCGGATTACACGCAACATTACGCTGCCATTGAAAGAGACCCTGAATGCAGCGCAGCGTATTGCCAGCGGTGATTTAACGACCTCACTGAACACCACCCGGGGTGATGAGCTGGGCCAACTGATGCAGGCCGTCGATGCGATGAACCTCAGCCTGCAGAACATCATTACCAATGTGCGCGATGGCGTCAGCAGCGTAGCGCGTGCCTCGGCAGAGATTGCAGCAGGTAATACCGATCTGTCATCCCGCACCGAACAACAGTCTGCGGCAGTGGTTCAGACGGCGGCCAGTATGGAAGAGCTCTCATCCACGGTGAAACAGAATGCGGAAAATGCTCACCATGCGAGCCAGCTGGCGACAGATGCGTCGGTGAATGCCGGACGCGGTGGCGAGATTATCCGTGATGTTATCGTCACCATGAATAACATCAGCCAGAGTTCAGGCAAAATTGGTGAAATCATTCACGTCATCAACAGCATCTCCTTCCAGACCAATATACTGGCATTAAATGCCGCGGTTGAAGCGGCTCGCGCCGGTGAACAGGGTCGTGGGTTTGCGGTGGTGGCCGGTGAAGTCAGAAATCTGGCCCAGCGCAGTTCGCTGGCTGCCAAAGAGATTGAAACGCTGATTCGCGAGTCACTTGACCGGGTTCATGATGGTTCGGAGTTTGTGGAACGCGCCGGAAGCACGATGGATGATATCGTCCGCTCGGTCAGCCAGGTCAAAGACATCATGGGCGAGATTGCTGCCGCATCCGACGAGCAGAATCGCGGTATTTCCCAGATTGCGACAGCAATGTCCGAAATGGATACCACCACGCAGCAGAACGCCGCGCTGGTTGAAGAGTCTTCTGCCGCAGCCAGTTCCCTGGAAGCGCAGGCAGACGAGCTGGAAAAAACGGTGGCGGTATTCCGCTTATCAGACGGGCAAAGTGCCCCCAGCCGGACTGCACATGCCCTGGCGCCGCGTTTAGTGCCCGCGATGCCGGTTAAAGCATCAGCCGAATCCAGCTGGGAAAGCTTCTGATACACAGCGCCGCTTTGACTTAAGCGTCATGCTAATACAGCCAGCCTGATTTAATGAGGCTGGCTGAAGTATGAATTGGCCACAGACAAGGCATCACAGTAATCACAGAAAAAAGCCGGCGCGGGAGCGTATTCGTCCGGGTCAGTTATTGTTTCAGGGCCGGCAGGGTTGTAGCTTCAGGAAAGCCTTCTTAAAGATGGGTATCAAATCGCGGTGGCAGGAGAAGTATCGTCCATGACAGTTTCTCCGGCCGGTATACGCTTCGCGCAACCGATGAGGTCGTCCGCTTCGTCGTTTTCCGGCCGGAGCCGGACTACGTCCACTGGCGTCAGTTCAGTTAATGCTGCTTCAGTTCTTCGTTCAGGGCTGCAAGGGTCTGCAGGTACGGCACCTGCTGTTGGGCAACCGACGGTGACTTAAAACTACTCAGCCAGCGCCTGGCTTCGGAGATTTGCGTCAGCCGATCGGGGTTGCTTTCAGATTTCGCCATAAAACCCAACTGAGTAAAGAGTGATGCGATACTGATTTCTTTCTCACCCAGGGCAAGGCTTAGTGCCGCTTCGCCAATAATGACGTGGCCTTTCTCGTCGATTTGAATTAACACAGAAAATCCTCCATTAGTACGAATTGATGACAACCTCACCAGAGACTGTAGTCGTAAAAGCAGGACCTGCCCGAATAAATCACTAAGAATCTCGCAACCTTCTGATAGAATACACTTAATGTTTTTTTCCGGATTGTTCTGTTTGTCTCTGCCGTCCATCCTGCCAGACTGGCTGGCCTTATCAGCGACGGATGCACCTATGAAACTCTCTGTTCTTCTCACGTTGTTAGCCGCAACGGTTTGCTCAGTTTTTGCTGCCCATGGTGGATTCGGCACGCATCAGGCCAGCCATTCGCTTCCCACACAAAGTGGCGAAACGGTTACAGAAGAATAAGGGTGAAGTCCGGCGTCGTCAGTGAACCGGCAATCGGTTATGATCCCCTGCCATTCTGCTGCCGGTTGCCCGATGTCTGCCATTATCGATACGTTTATCGCCCCACCCTGCTTTGATGAGATTACTCTCCTGTTTCAGGACGATCATCTGCTGGTGATCAACAAACCCAGCGGGCTGCTGAGCCTGTCAGGCAAAAATCTGCAAAATCTCGACTCCGTGCATCATCGGCTGGTAACGCGTTTTCCCGGCTGCACGCTGGTTCATCGGCTCGATTTTGGCACCTCCGGGCTGATGGTGGTGGCACGAACCAAAGCGATTAATGCCGCCCTCTGTCAGCAGTTCAGCCAGCGCACGGTGAGCAAAACCTATCAGGCACTGCTGTGCGGACACCTTGCCGATGATGAAGGTGTGATTGATGCCGCAATAGCCAAAGATCCGGCGCTGTTTCCCCGCATGGTGATATGCGCTATTCAGGGCAAGCCGGCGCGCTCACGCTATCGGGTCATCGAACGCATTGATTATCAGGGTAAAGAGGGAAAGGCGTTGCCGGTTACGCGGGTTGAGCTGACACCAGAAACCGGACGCACCCACCAGCTGCGCATTCACTGTCAGCATCTGGGGCATCCGATTCTGGGCTGTGATCTTTACGGCGGGTTGTTACTGCCGGGTGCTGAGCAGGCAGAGAGGCTGATGTTGCACGCCAGTGGATTAACGTTTTTGCATCCTGTCAGCGGCGAGACAGTGCAGCTCTCTGCCGCCAGCCCCTTCTGACTGCATCAACGCGCCATTACCACATCAGATCATCTGGCACTTTGAAATCAGCATAAGGATCATCTTCGTCCTGAGCTTCTTCGCTTAATGCGCTGTTTAAGACGATGGCGCTGGCATCACGCTGGGCAATTTTATCCGCCACGCTGGCCGGGATGATGGCGTACTGGCTTTCACCATTCGCGTCAGCCGCCAGGCGGGCAATGGCGAGACGGCCATTGATCAGCTGAGCCTGCGTCGGCTTATCCACCATAATCTTTTTGATCAGATTATTGTCGGTGAAGTTGAAGCTGATATTGCCCCTCTCCACGGCAATTTTGTTCATTTCGATCAGCTGCTTGACCTGCGCTTTATACTCTTTCGACAGCACAGCCAGCTTCTGCTGCTCGTTCAGCTGCTTATCCCGCTCAAGCTGCGCTTTTTTGTTATCTTCCACTGCTGCTCTGGCTTCGCGCGCCTGAACCCGGGATTTCTTGGCGGTCCGCTGAACCTTGTCCATTTTTTTGCTGGATACTAAGCCCGCTTTCAGCATCTGCTCTTGCAAGGTGAGTTTTGTCATTGTCGTCTCTGAACCTGTGAAATAATGCCCGGGATTATACCTGCAATCGTCCGGAGTGTGCCAGGTTGCCGCATTTGCCGCGCCCGTGGTTGCGCGCAGCCTCTCAACACTGTGCTAACATTCCCCGGTCAGAATCACCTTATTGAGCACCATGTCAGAACTCACAAAACGTAAAAATGACCCTGAAGGGCTGAAGAAACGCATTATTGCAGGCGCACTGAAAACCTTCGCTGAATTTGGTATGCAGGGTGCCAGGCTGGAGCAGATTGCTGAGCATGCGCAAACCACGAAACGCATGGTGGTCTATCACTTTGGCAGTAAAGAACAGCTTTATATCGCCGTACTTGAGCAGGTTTATCAGCAGATACGTCAGCATGAAACCGGCCTGAATCTGGCGGCGATGGCGCCGGAACTGGCCATGACCCGACTGGTGGAAGCCAGTTTTGACTATCACGTCGAGCATCCCGATTTTATCCGGCTGGTCTGCAGTGAAAACCTGCTGCGCGGTCGCTACATCACCCAGTCGCCGCAGATTAAAGCGCTGAACCGCAGCGCACTGGATCTGCTGGATGACATCCTGGCGCGCGGTCAGCAACAGGGGGTATTTACTGGTGATGTGCAGACCATCGATGTCCATCGCCTGATCAGCAGTATCTGCGTGCATCACGTCTCAAACCGCTACACCTTCAACGCCCTGTTCAGTCCTGACAACAGCGAAGCCGAGAGTATCCGCCGCAATCGTCAGCTCGCTGTCACTGCAACGTTACGCTATGTCCGCAAATAAATGTCCGCCGCCCCGGCTCCGCTTAGCAATAGTCTACGCTTAGTTAAACTTGTCATTAAAATGCGATTATAAGGAATGCTGTTGTGAGCAGAGACGCACGCCTCTATCCGCTTCGCCAGACCCATGTTGAACCCAATGATGATGCGCTGTGGAACTGGGCGCAGAATGCGCAAATTGGCACTCATCATCAGGTTCAGCGTCCCGCCAGCGAAGCAGAACTACAGAAACTGATCAGCGAATCACACGGCAAAATCCGGGTGATCGGCAGCAAGCTGTCGCCCGGCCGGATGCTGCATGTCGCCGATAACGATGTACTGCTCGATCTCAGCGCACTGAGCGGTCAGCTCGCCAGTGATGAGCAGAGCGTGACCTTTGGTGGTGCCACCCCGCTTGAGCAGGTTTATCGCAGCCTGACCGACATGAACCGGATGCTGGCGTCATCGCCGGGTGTGATTGCGATTCAGACGCTGGCAGGCGCGATGGCGACCGGTACGCACGGTCAGGGTTTGCAGCAGAGTTCCATTGCCGATGAAGCGCTGGCCATACGGATGGTGCTGGCCGATGGCAGCGTGCGGGAATTTGTCCGCGGCGACGCTGACTTTCCGGCGGCGCAGGTCTCGCTGGGGGCGCTGGGCATTGTCACTGCCGTTACCCTGCGCACCCAGCCGTTTAAGATCTTTACCTGCCACAAAAATGCTGTCTCTGCCGATACGCTGGAAGAGGATCTGCTGCAGTGGAACAACGACTATCCGCTGAGCAAGGCCTGGTGGTTTGTTGACGACAACCTGATGCACGTCTGGAACGCCCATGAGGCGAGCGATGAAGAGCGTCAGCGCTATGAAGCGCAGGGTCGCCAGGTGGTCGAGCATGAGGGTGACGTTGATGACAGCCTCAACGACACCATCGACCAGACGCTGGCGCATATGCACCGCGACACGCAGATTCAGGGCAAAGGCGGAAAACAATTCCGTACCGTCACCCGTTTTCGCGACTTCACCGATGTTACCGGTGACATTTATCAGCTGTTCTGCCGCGGCATCGCGGTCCCCCAGATCAATGTGGAAATCGGCGTGCCGCTGGCAAAAACCCCGGCCATCATCCGCCGGATTAAGCAGTGGTATGCGGAGAATCGTCCGCACATGCACTACCCGATTATTCTGCGCTGTACCGGCGCCTCATCGGCCTGGCTCAGCCCGGCTGCTGGCCAGCCGACCTGCTTTTTCGGCTTTGTGGTCTATTACGCCGACGATGGCTCGCTGTCCCAGGAAGGGCTGCACTTCCTGACCGAAGTGGAAAAACTGCTCGCCGAAGAGGGCGGACGCCCGCACTGGGGCAAGTATTACGACGAAGAACGCTACAACTGGCGTGAGATCTATCCGCAGTGGGACGCCTTCCGCGCCCTGCGCAGCCAGCTCGACCCGCAGGGCCGACTGGGGAACGACTACATCACGCCACTTTTTGACTGATTGAGGAAAGCTATGTTTGCCTGGGTAACGCTGTTAACACAACCCGATTATGTGGTGGGCGTGAAAGCGCTGCACCGTTCGCTGCAGGAGAGCCAGAGCCAGTGGCCACTGGTGGTGATGACCACGCCAGCCATTTCAGACGCTGACTGTCAGAGTCTGCAGGATGAGGGCTGTGTGATTAAACCGGTTGAACCACTCTATCCGCGCGACGATCTCGATCAGCATTACGCCTCGGCGCAGTTTGGCGAGGTCTGGACCAAGCTGCGTGCCTGGCAGCTTACCGATTATGAGCGCGTGGTGTTTCTGGATGCCGATATGCTGGTGCTGCAGAACATGGACGAGCTGTTTACCCTGGATCTGGGCGATAATCCGCTGGCGGCCTGTCACGCCTGCCGCTGTAATCCGAACCAGATTGCCTCTTATCCGCCAGAATGGCAGCCCGAGCAGTGCCACTACACCTGGCAGGCACGCGGTGAGCAGGCTCCGGAGAGCGTTGACTACTACCTGAACGGCGGTTTTCTGGTGCTTAAGCCCGACAATGCGATGTTCGATGTACTGGAAAAACGGATTGCGGCGATTGACGATCTCAGCGCTTATCCTTTCTCCGAGCAGGATCTGCTGAATGAAGTCTTTGCCGATCGCTGGAAACCGCTCTCGTATATCTACAATGCGTTAAAAACGCTGCCATTCCAGCACAGCGGTCTGTGGCAGGGGGATGAGGTGAAGAACCTGCACTACATTCTTGCGAAGCCCTGGAAGCGCGACCTCAGCCAGCCCGAGAGCCAGCGCGACCGCTTCTATGCGCTGGATAAACTGTGGTGGGAAAAAAGCGGTCTGATCTGACTGGATACGGGCGGGACACTCCCGCCCTTCGCGCCTGTTCACTCAACTCCGTAGTCTGCCACTCGCTATATCTTCTCTTTCTCAGATTCTGCCTTACACCTCGACCCAGCGGCGCTGCTCTGCGGAGTGGGCAATCGCTTCCAGCACCCTCTGCACCTGCAATCCCTCGGCAAAATCGGGCCACATGCGATCGCCCGCCGCGATACCGTTGATCAGGTCGCGGATCTCCACCGTTTTCTGATCGTTAAACCCGATGCCGTGTCCGGCTGAAACGCAGAAGTTCGCGTAGTCAGGATGGGCCGGTCCGGTCAGGATGGTTTTAAATCCCTGTCGCCCGGCAGGTTCGTCATGCAGATAAAGCTCCAGTTCCGCCATGCGCTCCTGGGTGTAGCGCAGCGTGCCTTTTGTGCCGGTGACAACATAGGTCAGGCCCATTTTTGCGCCACAGGCGATACGCGAGGTTTCAATCACGCCGTGTGCGCCATTGCGGAAGCGCAGCAGCGCGCTGGCCTGATCTTCGTTTTCTACCGGTAACAGTCGCGCAGGTTCTTTCGGGTCGGGCCGTGAGGTGATGACCGTCATCATGTCGCCGCTGACCTCGGTAATATCCCCGACCAGGTAGTGCGCCATATTCACGATGTGCGCCGCCAGATCGCCCAGCGCGCCGAGCCCTGCCAGCGCTTTCTGGCAGTGCCAGTCGAGCGGCGTTTCCGGTCTGGCGAGATAATCTTCGTTATGGGTGCCGTAGAAATGCACCACGTCACCAATCTCGCCTCTGGCAATGATCTCTTTTGCCAGCTGGCTGGTCGGGTTTTTCATGTAGTTAAAGCCGACCAGCGTTTTCACCCCTGCCGCTTCGGCGGCCGCCACCATCTCCTGCGCATCCGCCACGCTCAGCGACAGCGGCTTTTCTGAATAGACGTGCTTGCCATGGCGTATCGCCTCCAGCGCCATCTCTTTATGCAGGAAGTTGGGTGCGCAGATATCTACCACATCAATCGCCGGATCGCTGACCAGCGCGCGCCAGTCGCCGGTAGAGCGAGAAAAACCAAAGGTTGCCGCCTGACGCGCCGCCAGCTCAGGATTCACTTCGGCCAGCATCTCCCGCACGATTTCGCCTTTCAGCGCAAATACGGTGGGGGCCTGGGCATAGGCTATCGCGTGGCAGCGCCCGATATAGCCGCTGCCAATCATGCCGATTCTGACTTTATTCATTTCAACTCCGGATATTCAGTTCAGGGTTGAAATGGAATCTACGTTTCGTTTTTGATGCTGACAAAGCCAGAATCGGGACTTTGTGACGCCTGTAAAAAACTATCCGGTTAAATCATGCGTAGTGCGGTCTGACAAGGGCTTTGCCGCGTCAGAATACCTCATAAACACCTCAATCTGACGTACCTCTTTTTAACGCAGGAAGCCGCTGAGATGACCATTCATTCATGGTCCGAATCGCTATTGTGGTGACTATTTCAGCAGTCGCGCAGATTTGTGAAAAAGAGCTTTGACATGATCCGGCGTGGCCGTTACTATGCGCCCCGTTCAAACGATTCCTCTGTAGTTCAGTCGGTAGAACGGCGGACTGTTAATCCGTATGTCACTGGTTCGAGTCCAGTCAGAGGAGCCAAATTCGAGAAGCCCGCTCAGGAAACTGAGCGGGCTTTTTGCTTTTCTGATGTTCGTTCAAATGTTCCACAACAAATATTCAATGACAGACAACGCCACAGAGAATAACGCGCAGGGAAAACAATCCGCGACGCGTCATCATTCCCTTATCAGGCGAAGCCTGTTTCTGTTTAATAAACTCTGATTGTGATGATGCCAGCCTGAAATGGGCAAGCGGGTAACTCATACCAACCCCGGACCACATAGCCTGACAAAAAAAGCGCCATCACTATCTCCTGCCAATGATATCCACCTGTTGATGCGTTATTTGACGCCTTAAAGCGTCAAAATATGACGTGAAAGCGAATCACTATTAGTAACGGATAAATAACGGCCCAGCAGGGTCGCGTTTATTTTAACAACCTTCCTGACCCGGCTTGATAAATAACCTTAAGCCTGGATATAGATAAACTTTGCCATAATTAGTATTTCCCCTCGCAATAACCCTTTGTTATTCCTTTGGTTCCTGTTTGTATTACTTTGAGAACCACCGTGGAAATTTACTGGTATCTGACCGCGCCAGACGGTCATCAACCCTGGACCGCCTCCGGCAGCCGGCAGGTCAACTACGCCTATTTCCAGCAGGTCGCTCGAGCGGTAGATCATCTGGGTTTTACCGGCGCGCTGCTGGCGACCGGTGCACATGATCCCTGGATTCTGGGGGCGGCACTTATTCCCTATACCGAACGCATGAAGTTCCTGATTGCAATCCAGCCGGGTCTGATCTCACCCACCCTGCTTGCCAAAATGGCCGTGACGTTTAACCAGTTTTCGAAAGGCCGGGTGCTGCTCAACGTGGTCAGCGGTGATAAAAATACGCTGGGCGCTTACGGCATGCATCTGGATCACGATGCCCGATATGATCTCAGTGACGAATTTTTGCAGGTATTACGTCCCCTGCTTAATGAAGAAAATGTCAGCTTCAAAGGGGAACACCTGGATATTGAGAACGCCAGGCTGGCATTGAGCAACGGCGGATATCCCCCGCCACCGCTGTGGTTTGGTGGCTCCTCTGAAGCGGCACAGGAAGTCGCGGCAAAGCACATCGACACCTATCTCTCCTGGGGGGAAACACCGCCGCAGGCCGCAGAGAAAATCGCCCGGGTGAAAGCCAGAGCCGATAAATACCATCGCCAGTTACGCTACGGCATTCGTCTTTATGTGATCGTGCGCGAAACCGATGAACTTGCGTGGCAGGCGGTAGACGCGCTTTATGCCTCGATGGACGACAGCGCCATTGCCGCCCGGCAGCACCTGGCCCGCGGTTCAGACTCCGTAGGTCAGTCCCGTATGAGTGCACTGCACAATGACCAGAAACCCGCCGATCCGCGCGAGCTGGAGATCTACCCTGGACTGTGGGCAGGCATAGGCCTGGTGCGTCCCGGACCTGGCACCGCTATCGTCGGCAGTCCGGAAACGGTCGAACGGACCCTGCGAGCCTATCAGCAGGCGGGGGTTGAGGTGTTTATCCTGTCCGGTTTCCCCTTGCTGGAGGAAGCCTATCGCTTTAGCGAACTGGTGATGCCACGACTGTCACTCACCCCGCCGGATGACGCGGCAAAGAATACCTTTACCTGGGGAAATCTATGGGATCGTCCGGTCGGAAGTGGAGATCCAGCACAATGAAAATCCGTCTGGGAAGCCATCCCAGTAATCTCTCGCTGTTTATTCTGCGCCATCGCGGAGTCATCGAACCTGCCGCCAGAGACCGGGGCTGGCAGCTGGAATGGTTCGACTATACCCTGGGCGCACGCAGCGGCGAGTGGCTGGCTGATGAACAGGTCGATGTGGTTGGCACCGGGTCAACCCCGCCGATAAGTGCGCAGGCCACCGGGCTGGACGTCGCTTATCTCGCCAGCTCGCCGCCACGTAATAACAACTGCGCGTTGCTGACATTGCAAAGCAACACTATCTCCTCGCTGCGTGGTAAACGACTGACGGGCATGCCCGGTTCTTTCACCGATCATTTTCTGGCGCGTCTGCTGCAAAAACAAAACCTGCGCCGCACCGATGTCACCCTGCTGGACCTGCAGGGGCAGGATGCCATGACTGCGTTACGCAATGGCGACATTGATGGCTGGCTGGCAATCGATCCCTGGCTGACTCGCGCGTTACAGATAAAGGATGTCGTTGCGCGCTCCACCGTCGGCGATGAAATCATTAACCGTTCACTGTTCTGGACGCGTGCCGCGTGGCAGCAACGTTACCCCGAAGTCGCAGCCTGGATCGTGAAACAGTTGCGCGTAAATGATGCCTGGATTGAGCAGCATCCGGTAGCCGCCGCGCAGATCCTTGCCGACAAGCTCAACCCAACCACCCTGCCCGATGAGTGGCTGGAAACAATACGCGGGCGTCCCTGGGGGATCACCCCTGCCAATGACGCTCTGTTAGCCGAACAGCAGCAGCAGGCTGACGATCTTTTTGCCGTGGGGTTCATCCCGATGGCTTTATCCCTGAACGCCAGGAGACAGATATGACCCGCTGGATACCCCGTACCGCTGTTGCTGCACTGATACTGTGTGCCGGGATGGCCATGGCGACTGAACCGCTCACGCTGCGCATTGGTTTTCTGCGTGGCCCCACGGACTTAGCACTGGCTAAAGAGAAAGGAACGCTGGAAAAAGCGCTGGCCGCGCATCAGGTGAACGTCGTCTGGTCGGGCCCTTTTGCGGCTGCCGCCCCGGCTTATGAAGCGTTAAATGCCGGTTCAATTGACATGACCACCGGCAGCTCCACAGCGTTTGTTACCGCCATCGCTGCGGGTTTGCCGTTGCGTTTCTTCGCTTATCAGGCCATGCCCGCTGAAGGTGAAGGGATTGTGGTGCGCAATAGCAGCGATATCCATTCATTGCAGGATCTGCGCGGCAAAAAGGTGGCGGTGAACAAAGGCGGGACCGGCGAGTATCTGCTCTCACGCGCGCTGGATCGTGCCGGAATTCCGGAGCAGGAGGTGACCAAAGTTTACCTCAGCCCTTCCGACACCGGTACGGCATTTGTAGGGGGACATGTCGATGCCTGGGCGACCTGGGATCCCTTCCTCTCTCTGGCCAGGCAGAGTTATGACGCCCGCCAGCTGAGTACGGGTCAGCAGATTGGTTCGGAAAATGCAGCAGGTTATTTCGTCAGCGAGGCGTTTTATAAGGCGCACCCTGAAGTGCTTAACTGGGTTTATGACGTATTGCAGCAAGAGAACCACTGGGCCAAAGTCCATCCGCTTGAGGCAGGTAAGATCTGGGCTTCACAGATGGGGCAGCAGGGAAGCACACTGGCGGCACTGCTGGGCAAGGTCAACACCGTTCCTGTTACGCCGGTCGATGACGCCGCAATAACCCATATCGGGCATATAGCCGACTGGTATCAGCAACAGGGTCTGATCGCCAGCCATCCGGATATTCGCCAGCATGTCGTCACGCTGACGCCTTAAGCCCCGGTATGAGTAAAACAGAATGACGCAACCGGCTATCTCGCATATCTCGTTTCTGACACCGGGGAATTATCCTGATGACGCTCCGCTTCAGGGGCTTGAACAGACGTTACAGCTGTTCGAACGCGGTGAACAGCTGGGTTTTAATGGTGCCTGGGTACGCCAGCGACATCTGGAACATGGCGTATCGTCAGCCAGCACCTTTCTCGCGGCCGCCACGCAACGTACCCGCCAGATAGAACTGGGCAGCGCCGTAATTCAGATGGGTTATGAGAGTCCATTTCGTCTGGCTGAAGACCTGGCGACAGTGGATATTCTCGCCAGAGGACGGTTGAATGTCGGCCTGAGCGCAGGCGCGCCTAATCATCTTGAGTTAATCGGTCATTCTGTCTGGGGTGATGCCTGGCAGCAGCAGGATTTTTCTTACCAGCGCGTCCTGACTCTGCGCGATAACCTGAGTGGCCGCTTCTTCGGTGATGACAATACGGTCATTCTCTCACCCGGCAATACGCAACGCCCGCGTGTTCAGCCCTTTGCAGCCGGTCTGGTCGACAGATTGTGGTACGGCGGAGGATCACTTCGCTCGGCGCGCTGGGCAGGCAGCCACGGGTTTAATCTGCTCGCGGGCAATCTCACCTCCGGTGAAGAAACGGATGATTTTTACCAGGCACAGCGGACGCAAATCCAGCTGTATTGTGAAAATCTCGCGGCTTCCGGTCGGCGTGCGGCGCGCATCGCCCTGGGACGCGTCATCATTCCCACTGACAGTGCGGATGCCACCACCCGCAGACATTATCAGCAGTTTGCCGCCAGCCGCTACTCGCGCACTCTGGCACCCCAGGGCTCCCGACGCACCCTGTTCTCTCAGGATATCGTGGGCAGTGCGGAGCAGATTCTCGAACGGCTGTTTCACGATCCCGTCTTACGTCTGGTGAATGAGCTGAGAATCGAACTGCCTTACGAATTGCATTATGCGGAGTACAGCCAGATTATCAGCGATTTTGCGACGCTGATTGCGCCGGAGCTGGGCTGGACAGCACTGCCGCATGTCTCGCCCGTTGGGCTCGAATGAAATCCACAATGACAGTCAGCGGCAAATGTCCTTACCGCGGCATTCCGGCTTGACGCGTTAAAAATAGCGCGGACGTCCGGATTCGTAACCGATCTTTTTAATGTGCCGTAACGTTGATCTGAGTCGCATTCTTATAATAAAGACAATTATTCCCAAGCTTATCCATAAATAACATAAGGACATTTCGTTATTTGTTATAGCGTTTGATTGTTAGACAGCGGATCAGGGGACGATTAATTTTCAGTTTTTGTAAATGAACATTGTCATTATATTTTTGAGGGATCTCTTTTGGTCAGTTTAATAAACAAACAAAGCATGCAGTTCAGACTTAAAATAGCACTCTTCAGCAGCCTGGCAGCCTTCAGCTCTATGACGTTTGCCGACGATGCCCTTAAAGAAGGTATCACCCCGGCCACCGATTCCAGCCAGATTCCGGCAGCGGCGAAATTGCGCAAAGACACAGTGGTCGCGGGCATTTCTGAACCTCAGGGGATTTTTAACCCTTACTTTTTTGTCAACGGCTGGGATGAAAATGTCACTAACGTCATTTTTTCACGCCTGATTGACTGGGACAGCCACGGCAATCTGGTGCCGGGTCTGGCGGAAAGCTGGACGGTAAGCCCGGATAACAAAGTCTATACCATTAAGCTGCGCCCCGATCTGACGTTCAGCGACGGCTCCCCACTCACCGCCAAAGACGTCGCCTTTACCCTTACCGTCTTATACGACCCGAAATATGATGGCGACACCGACATCACCCTCGCGAATATTGCCGGGGGCGCGGAATATAAAGCAGGTAAAGCCGACAGCGTCAGTGGCCTGAAAGTGATCGATCCCCTCACGCTCCAGATCACCACCACACAACCTGGCGCAACCACACTGGCAAAAATTGGCGGGCCGGTGCTGTCGGAAGCTTATTACGGCAAAGGCTATAAGCGTGGCAATCTTGACTATCTGCGCACCCTGCATGCCAAACCGCTGGGCAATGGCCCCTATGTCTATGACAAATACATCCCCGGGCAGGAAATTCGTTTTCATGCCAATAGCCACTTTTATCGTGGCACACCGCCAACGCCTCGTTTTATTTATCGCGTCACTAACCCCTCAACCAATTTCCAGTTGTTCCAGACCGGTGAAACGGATTACGACGCCTTCACTTCACGACCGGATGATATTGAGCAGCTGAAACTGCTCGGCTTTGCCAATATCAACCTCTACGGGTCCAGTGATTACAGCAAAGTCGAGTTCAACGTTCGCCGCCCGGCGTTGCAGGACGCGAAGGTACGTCAGGCCCTGATTTACGGGCTGGATCGTCAGAAGCTAATCGATGTGGTGTACCAGGGGTATGGCAAGGTTGCTGTCGAACCTATCGCGCCTATCTCCTGGGCGTATAACCCGGATGGCGTGAATCCCTACAAATACGATCCGGCACAGGCGAAAAAACTGCTTGATGAGGCGGGCTGGAAACCCGGAGCCGATGGTATTCGCGTAAAGGACGGCAAACGTCTTGAACTGACCTTACTGGCGAGCAAAAAAGTGCTGAACGACGCGCTTATCCCGATCGCCAAAGAGGATTGGCAGCAAATTGGTGTGCTGCTGAAACCCCAGGTGGTGGACTTCAATGCCCTGATGGCCCAGCGCAAAGCGGGCAATTACGACCTGGCGTCCTTTAGTACCAGTACGTTAAACGACCCGCATGACGGGGTATGGGATTACTACAGCACCGAAGCTAAGGAGTCTGGTTATAACAATCCTCAGGTGGACAAGCTGATTAATGAAGGCAATGCCGTGCTGGATGTAGCACAGCGCAAACCGATTTACCACCAGCTGTATAAAGTGCTGGCAGATGACCCACCGGTGATCCTGCTCGGCTATCGCCAGATCCTCTCCGCCAGCAGCGCCCGCGTGACCGGCTTTAAACCGGATATCTATAACGGCCTGACCGGCAGTCTGCCGGACGTCAAAATCGTTAAGTAACCTTGCCAACTGTTCAGCCGTCAGGGCTTCCTGACGGCTGATATGAGAAGACCATGAGAAATTTTATCCTGAGGCGGCTGCTGAACACCCTGCCCATGCTGCTGTTTGCCTCTTTTATCATCTTTATGTTGTTTGCAAAGACACCCGGTGACTTTATTGATGGCAACGTGACGCTGACCGCCGCGCGCGCGGCTGAGCTGAAGGCGATTTACGGCCTTGATCAGCCGCTGCTCACCCGCTATCTGCACTGGCTCGGCCAGCTGGTGCGGGGTGATTTGGGTTTCTCACTGCAATATCAGATTCCTGTCACTCAGTTGCTCAATCAATACGTCTGGAATTCCTTCCTGCTCGCCAGTGTCGCACTGGTATTTTACTGGGGAATTGGCCTGGCCGCCGGTATCGCGTCGGCAATCAAACCCAACTCGTGGTTCGATCATCTGGTCAGCGTGCTGGTGTTTGCCGCAATGTCTTTTCCAACCTTTTTTCTCTGCCTGCTGTTAATCAAATGGTTTGCGGTAGATCTGCACTGGTTGCCGGTCGGCGGCATGACCAACACCGGCAGTGATGACAGCGGCTGGGCCTATATTATCCAGGTGGCGGCCCACCTGATGCTGCCAGTGCTGGCACTGGTAATGTTGCAGGCGGGCAGCCTGACGCGCTATTTTCGCGCCAGCATGCTCGACGTCATCAAAATGGATTTCATCCGCACTGCCCGGGCAAAAGGTTTACGCGAACGCACAGTGATCATGAAACATGCGTTGCGCAATGCGCTGCTGCCGATCATTACCCTGCTCGGCTTTGAGCTGCCGGGCCTGTTCTCGGGTGCCCTCATCACCGAAAAAGTCTTCAACTGGCCGGGTGCAGGACATATCCACATCGATTCGCTCGCTGCCCGTGACTATCCGGTGCTGATGGGTTTCACGCTGTTTCTGGCGGTATTAACTATCCTCGGCAATCTGCTGGCCGACGTGCTTTACGCGTGGGCTGACCCGCGTATTCGGGTGAGTTCATGATGATCAGTTCACTTTTTTCTACGCAACGCCGCCTGCGCAAAGCGGTGATCCCGGCACTGGCCCAGGCCACGCCCTCACCGTGGCGTCAGGCGTGGCAGGCATTACGGCACAATCCGCTGGCGATGGTGTGCCTGGTTTTACTGATTGTCATGGCGATCTGGTGCGTGCTGGGGCCAATCTGGTCGCCGTGGCAGGATGACGCCACGGATGCCCTGATGATCAATAAACCGCCAGGGGCACAGCACTGGCTGGGAACCGATTTTCTGGGGCGGGACGTCTACACCCGTTTGCTCCTTGCCGGGCGCATTTCGCTGACCATTGGCCTGCTGACGATGTTGCTGTCGGTGGCGCTGGGTTATCTGCTCGGTGCCGTGTCGGGCTATGCGGGTGGCCTGACCGACAAGCTGATTATGCGTCTGGCCGATCTGGTCATGACCATTCCCAGCCTGCCGCTGCTGATTGTCGCCGGCGCCATGCTGTCGGAGCTCGATTTCTCTGCAGATGCGCGCATCTATATGGTCGTCATTATGCTGAGCCTGCTGGAGTGGCCTAAACTGGCGCGGCTGGTGCGTGGGCAAATCCTTTCGCTGCGCGAGCGTGATTTTATGCTGGCAACGCAGGTACTGGGCCTGTCATCACGTCGCCGCCTGTTTGGTCATCTGCTGCCCAATACCATCCCGATTCTGGTGGTCATGGCGACGATGGCTGTGGCGAACGCCATTCTGAGCGAGTCGGCGCTGAGCTATCTCGGTCTTGGCGTCGTCCCGCCGACCCCCTCCTGGGGCAATATGATGGATGCCGCCAATAGCCTGATCGACTTCCAGCGTCGCCCGTGGCTGTGGATGCCACCAGGCATCGCCATCTTTATCACCGTGGTTGCCATTAACGTACTGGGCGACGGCTTGCGTGATGCGCTCGATCCCCGCATGAAACGGAGCCAGAAATGAGCCAGCCACTGATCACCTTCGAACAGTTATCCGTCTCCTTTGCCGCCGAACAGGGGCGTGTGCAGGCCGTGCAGGAGGTCTCCTTTACTATTCATGCCGGACAGACCCTGGGTATTGTCGGCGAATCCGGCTGTGGCAAAAGCGTTACCGCCATGTCGTTGATGGGACTGTTGCCGCCTCAGGCCGCGCGTATTGACGGCGGAGCCATCCGCTTCCAGGGGCAGGATCTGCTTACACTCAATCCCGCCAGGATGGCCGACCTGCGAGGCAACCAGCTGGCGATGATTTTTCAGGAACCGATGAGCGCCCTGAATCCGGTGCTGACCATTGGCGAGCAGCTGTGTGAGCCATTGATTCGCCATCGGGGGGAATCACCTAAAGCCGCCTGGCAGCAGGCGATCGCGCTGATTAGCCGCGTCGGACTGGCGCGCGCGGAGAGTCTGATGACCCGCTACCCGCACCAGCTTTCCGGCGGCATGCTACAACGCATCATGATTGCGATGGCACTCAGCTGCCAGCCGAAACTGCTGATTGCCGACGAGCCAACCACGGCGCTGGACGTCACCGTTCAGGCCCAGATTCTGCGTCTGCTGCGCGGTCAGGCCCGTGCCAGCCAGATGGCGCTGATGCTGATCACCCACGATTTGGGCGTCATTGCCCGGATGGCGGAGCAGGTAGTCGTGATGTATGCCGGGCGGGTTGTTGAATACGGCCCCACCGCAGAGGTACTGCGTAATCCGCTGCATCCCTATACCCAGGGCTTGATCGCCTCCCGACCGGTTCCCGGCGAGCGGCGACGTCGGCTCTACTCCATCCCCGGCCAGGTGCCGGACCTTGCCGCGCTGCCCGCATTCTGCGCTTTTTTTGACCGCTGCGAACGCGCCAGCGAAATTTGCCGGACAGGCATACCGCCGCTGGTGGGTACGACGCGGCAGGCCGCCTGTTTTCACCGTGAAAAAGTGGAATCTTTCGCATGAGTTCTGAATACATCATTGAAGTGGACGCGCTGAAGAAGCACTTCCCGATACGCGACGGCCTGTTTGGTCAGGAAACCGGGCAGCTTCGTGCCGTTGACGGTGTCAGCTTTCGCATCCGTCCGGGCACCATCTTCGGTCTGGTGGGCGAATCCGGTAGCGGCAAAACCACCGTAGGCCGCACACTGCTGGGCTTATATGATAAAACCGCTGGCACGATTAAGTATCGGGGACAGGACCTGTCGACGCTGACGGCGCGGGAAATGCAGGCGCTGCGCCCCAGAATCCAGCTGGTGTTTCAGGATCCCTACAGCTCTCTCAATCCGCGTATGCGTATCGGCGATGCGATTGGTGAGGCGTTACTGGCACACAAACTCTGCACCCGAGCGGAGTTGTACGACAGGGTAATCGCGGTAATGAAGATTTGCGGGCTGGCTCCGCAGCATTATCCGCGTTTCCCGCATGAATTCTCGGGGGGACAACGCCAGCGCATTGGCATTGCCCGGGCACTGATTCTCAATCCGGACTTTATTATCGCCGATGAGCCCATTTCAGCGCTGGATGTCTCCATTCAGGCACAGATCATCAACCTGTTTTCCGATCTGCGCGATGACCTCGGCGTCACCTTCCTGTTTATTTCGCATGACCTCGGCGTGGTGGAACATCTTTGCGATGACGTGGCGGTGATGTATCTCGGGCAACTGGTGGAAACTGCCAGCCGCGACGCCCTGTTCAGTCAGCCGCTGCATCCTTACACGCAGGCGCTACTGGCCGCCGTACCGACGCTCGACCCACAGCATGAACCCATCGCGGTGATTAAGGGGGAGATTCCGGATCCGTCACACCCGCCATCCGGCTGCCGCTTCTCGTCACGCTGCCCGCTGGCGGAAACGCAGTGCCGCGAGGCAGTACCGGAATTACGTGAAGCGTCGCCAGGGCATCATGTAGCGTGTCATTTGGTCCAGCAAAACAGAGTGGGAGTTTCACCAGACAGAGCAACCAGATTTGTGAAACCCGCAACTATTAGTGGTCATCAGGGCGGTCCTGACAGAGATATCATTCAGGTTTAGCGTGATGAGTAGTCAGTTACTGGCAAAGACGTGCCCGGTCAGATGAGCCAGATTCGTAAACCCGCTCAGGGAAACCTGAGCGGGTTTTTTGTTGGGTATTATTTCACTTCTCTTATCCCGTCCGGGCAGCGCTCAGGACTCTCTGGCTGGCACCACCCTGTTTTTCTGGCGAATGCCAATAAGGTATAAAGCACATCCCAGCAGGGCAAACAGAATCAGTAAATAGAAGATGGCGGATGGCGGGATAAGATGGCTGTTGAGCAGGTAGCCGAAAAAAATAGCGTTGGCTCCGCCGCCTGACATCGCAATATTCTGCACACCGAAGTAGGCCCCTTTCATATCATCACGGGCAATAGAATCGATAAAAAGAAACTCCGACGGAACAAGAATGACCTCGCCTAACGAGAAGAGTATGGTGGCGATAATCCAGAACAGGGTCAGTTCAGAGACATGGTAGAAATATAATCCCATCACCAGTAATCCGGTTCCGGCCATCACACTGAGCACCCTATTTTTCTGGGTGATCCTTTTGCCAATAACGTACTGCAACAGAATGACCGTTGCTGCGTTGATACTGACAATCAACGTAATCAACCTCAGTGCTTCTGACTCGCTGACCACATATCCCAGATACTGCGATAAATACGTCGCAAAACGGCCATAGACCAGCGCGCTGAACAACCCCCCAAGGGTAAAAAGCTGCAACCGATAATCGCTGATTAATACGCTGAACGTCTGCTTCAGGCTGGTTTTCGGCCCGTTAACGGGAGAGTTTACCTGCAGATGAGCATCGTAACGTCGGTAGTACAGGCTGAGTATGCAGAGTGAAATAAAACTTAATCCTGCGGACAACCACATCGGCGCATGTACGGCATAGTGACTGGCGAGAATACCGAGAATCGGCGCACTACAAAAAGCGATATTAATCAGGGTATAGGTAACCGAAAAGGCAGCACCTCGTTGGTCAGCAGGCAACAAGCCTGACAGAAGCGATTTTACTGCGAGGTGCATGGTGGTAAAAGCGACCTCAATCATGATCAATAAAATAAAAACCTGAATGAAGTGTTGGACGTGTGTTAATAAGCCATAGACAACAACCGAGAGGAGAATCGCCAGAAAAAGGGACCGCAGAGGGGTGAAGCGATCAATTAACACGCCACACCAGACACCCGCCACCGTCGCTATCACCAGACTGCCTCCCAGCGCATAGCCTGTCATCAGCGGATTAAACTGCAGTGTCTGTGAAAGGTAGATGGGAAAGAACGTGAAAGTGAGTGCTCTGCTGAAATGTAATATGAAATCGAGCGTAAAAAGGGGCCATAAAAAAGAGAATCTGATCATCATAGCCAGTCCGTCAGTCAGAATAATAAAATGACTTTATCTGGTGACAGAGCGCATCCGAAATGCCAATTAAGCAATAACATTTATGTTTTAAGCGTCATCGCTGAAGAGGTAATTGAGCTTTAATACCCGACAGGAACAGATTTTCTGAACATGCCTTTACACCCCTGAGGCTTTCAGACACGCAAAAAAAACCCGCTGACATCAGCGGGTTTCTGGTTTTTACAACGTCAACAGCAATCAGATATCAAACCGATCCAGATTCATCACTTTTGTCCAGGCGGCGACAAAGTCTTTGACGAATTTTTCACGGGCATCGCTGCTGGCATAGACTTCTGCCGAGGCGCGTAACACCGCGTTGGAACCAAACACCAGATCGGCGCGGGTAGCGGTGAAACGGGTTTCACCACTGACGCGATCGCGTCCGATGAATTTCTCATTGCTGCCATCAGTCGCTTTCCACTCGGTACGCATATCCAGCAGATTCACGAAGAAGTCCGTGTTCAGCGATCCCACATTGTGCGTGAAGATACCGTGCTGGCTGCCATCGAAGTTAGTGCCAAGCGCACGCATCCCGCCCACCAGCACCGTCAACTCTGGCACGGTCAGGGTCAGCTGCTGTGCCTTGTCGATCAGCAGGCTTTCGGTGGTGGTTTTGCCGAAGCCGGTGCCGAAGTTACGGAAACCATCCGCACGCGGTTTAAGCAGATCGAATGACTCGATGTCGGTCTGATCCTGACGCGCATCGACACGGCCTGGGGTAAAGGGCACGTCGATCGAGACGCCAGCCGCTTTCGCCGCCTGCTCAACACCAACCACACCCGCCAGAACGATGACATCCGCCAGTGAAGCCTTGTGGGCTTCGCGCTGAATCGCTTCCAGCGCAGGCAGAACACGTGCTGCGACGGCATTGACGTCCCACTCACGCTGCGGCAGCAACGCCAGTCGGGCACCGTTGGCACCACCGCGCTTGTCGCCACCACGGAACGTCGATGCCGAAGCCCAGGCAACGGAAACCAGCTCGCTGACGCTGAGGCCGGATGCGGCAATCTTCTCTTTCAGCTGGGCGATATCGGCCACGGTTGGATGATAAACCGGTGCAGGCAGCGGATCCTGCCAGATCAGATCTTCCTGCGGCACTTCAGGTCCGATGTAGCGCGCTTTTGGCCCCATATCACGGTGGGTCAGCTTAAACCACGCACGGGCAAAGGCTTCGTTGAACGCCTGCGGATCGTTGTGGAAACGACGCGAAATTTTTTCAAACTCCGGGTCAAAACGCAGCGTCAGGTCGGTGACCAGCATGGTCGGCTTGTGTTTCTTAGTGGAATCAAACGCATCCGGGATGATATCCGGTGCATCAGCCGCTACAAACTGGATGGCTCCCGCGGGGCTGCGCGTCTGAACCCACTCATATTTGAACAGGTTCTCGAAGAAGTAGTTGCTCCACTGGGTCGGTGTCTGCGACCAGATCACTTCCAGGCCAGAGGTAATCGCATCTGCGCCGACGCCCGTACCGTGGCTGTTGACCCAGCCCAGACCCTGCGCTTCAATCGGTGCGGTTTCCGGATCGACGCCCACGTGGCTGGCCGGTGCGGCACCGTGGGTTTTACCCAGGGTATGGCCACCGGCAATCAGTGCCACGATCTCTTCGTCGTTCATGCCCATGTTGCCAAAGGTGGCGCGAATCGCCGGGGCCGCAGAGGCAGGATCGCCGCTGTGTTCCGGACCTTCCGGGTTGACGTAGATCAGACCCATTTCGGTGGCACCCAGAGGCGACTGTGCCAGGGATTCCGGGTGACGGTGTTCCAGCCAGGCGGCTTCTTCGCCCCAGTTCACATCCATATCCGGTTCCCAGACATCTTCGCGTCCGGCACCAAAGCCGAAGGTACGGAAGCCGGAGTTTTCCAGCGCAACGTTACCCGCCAGGATGTAGAGGTCAGCCCAGGAGATTTTCTGGCCATATTTCTGTTTAATCGGCCACAGCAGGCGGCGCGCTTTATCCAGACTGACGTTGTCCGGCCAGGAGTTTAAGGGGGCGAAACGTTGCTGACCACGGCCTGAACCACCGCGTCCGTCTACGGAGCGATAGGTTCCGGCGCTGTGCCAGGCCATGCGAATAAACAGGCCGATATAGCTGCCCCAGTCAGCGGGCCACCAGGCCTGTGACTCGGTGAGCAGCCCTTTAATGTCAGCTTTCAGCGCAGAGTAATCTAATTTGGCAAATTCTTTACGGTAGTCGAAGGATGCATCAAGCGGATTCGAACGGGATGAGTGCTGGTTCAGCAGGTCAACGCGGAGCTGGTTAGGCCACCAGTCACGGTTAGTTGTTCCGCCACCCGGCGCCTGATTTGGCTGCGCTGGCTTGCCTGCATGAAAAGGGCATTTGCTTTCAGGCGCTTCGCGATCGGCTTCAACAATAGGCTTTGCATCTTTTGCATCTTCATCAATGGAATTGCTCATGGTCACACCTCTTTTTGTATTTTCATCGCTACTCTATAGAGGATCTTCAGGAACTCACACCTGTCTCATCCTATAAGATTGATAGCTTATCCCTTTGAATAAGGTTTGTTTCAACAGCTTCCAGCAATGGCGCAACGGATGTTACTACCCGGAATCATCAACGAAGCGGCACCGACCTGCATCAGACTATTCCGACACAACCGGTTGCACAACCGTCTTATTCAATGCTGGCAGAACAACGGCCTGACCAGATTTAGCCGCGGTCGCTGGCTAAACCGGTGTAGTTGATGGAATGGACGGAACACACGCCAGACAAGAGCGGCAGAAAGACGAAAAGAGAAAATGATTAAAAAACGTTAACGATCGCAGAGGTGAATGACAGGTAATACAGGTTTATGGAGAAACAACTGAGCGCCCGCTTGCGCGGGCGCTCGGGTAGTGACTTAACGCCAGCCGAGTTCCGGGGCAACATACTTCAGAATTGCCTCAATCACATGGGCGTTGTAGGCGACACCAAGCTGGTTAGGCACGGTCAACAGCAGCGTATCCGCTTCAGCAATCGCCTCATCCTGCGCCAGCTGCTTAATCAGTACTTCAGGCTCTGCGGCGTAGCTGCGGCCAAAGATGGCACGGGTTTTCTCATCAAGGAAACCAACGGAATCCTGATCGTTACCGCTGCGGCCAAAGTAGGCGCGGTCCATATCATTCACCAGCGCAAAGATGCTGCGACTGACGGAAACGCGTGGCGCATGCTGATGCCCCGCCGCTTTCCAGGCCTCGCGGTAGGCGCGGATCTGTTTCGCCTGCTGAATGTGGAACGGCTCGCCGGTTTCATCATCTTTCAGGGTTGAACTTTGCAGGTTCATGCCCATTTTTGCTGCCCATTCTGCGGTGGCATTGGAACCGGAGCCCCACCAGATGCGATCACGCAGCCCTTCCGAAAGCGGCTCTGGTCGCAGCAGGCCCGGCGGGTTCGGGAACATTGGCTGTGGATTCGGCTTTGCAAACCCTTCGCCGCGCAGCACGTCCAGGAACTCTTCGGTGTGACGACGGCCCATATCCGCATCGCTTTCACCCGCTTTCGGTTCAAAACCAAAGTAGCGCCAGCCATCGATCACCTGCTCAGGGGAACCGCGGCTCAGGCCCAGCTGCAGACGCCCGTTGGAGATGAGGTCTGCCGCGCTGGCATCTTCCACCATGTAAAGCGGGTTTTCGTAACGCATGTCAATAACACCGGTACCGATCTCAATTTTGCTGGTCCGCGCTGCCACGGCAGCCAGCAGCGGAAACGGCGAGCTGAGCTGGCGGGCAAAATGGTGGACACGGAAATAAGCGCCATCTGCGCCCAGCTCCTCAGCAGCGACCGCTAAGTCGATCGATTGCAGTAACACATCCTGCGCGGTGCGGGTGGCGGACTGCGACGAAGGCGTCCAGTGACCAAAGGATAAGAAGCCAATATTTTTCATCTGTATTTCTCCTGACAGGCGGTAAGCGCCTGTGGGCTATAGGCGATTTTTGATAAGGAAAGGTTACGCCCTCCACGCGGCGACTGATAGTGAATATCTTTAAGCGCCATATTCAGGAATTTCGACATAGCTAAGCAGATTATCCACTTTGTCTTTGTTCGTCCTTTCTTTCACTCTCCAGACTCTTGCTTCCGCTGTCAGGTGAATGATGCACAACGGCTATCTCTCTTTACAGCAGCGCGCCTGGCTGAAACAACGCGCGCGCAGCTGGCTCTGGCGCAGCGAACTGCCGACCTGGCTGCTGATGGGCGTGATTTACGGCGGCTGGTTCCCGGTGATGCTTAACTGGCAGACGCTGGGACGACTGCCCGCTACCCTGCTGCTGATCGTCTTTACCACCTGGTATATGTCACTGCAGCATGAGCTGATCCACGGTCATCCCACACGCTGGCCGCGGGTGAATCAGCTGTTCGGCACCCTGCCGCTGGCGGTCTGGTATCCCTATGGTCTGTATCGCGACTCTCATCTGGCCCATCATCGCAATCACACCCTGACTGAGCCGGACGAAGACCCGGAAACCTACTATTTTTCCGCTGCACGCTGGGCGCAGTTGCCGCGCTGGCAGCAGCGGCTGATTCATCTGCGCAACACATTTCCGGGACGGTTGCTGCTTGGCCCGCTACTGGATATCGCGTCGACCGTTGGCGGGATGTGGCAGGCGTTGCGACGTGGCGATCGCTCTGCGACGGGCATGTGGCTGCTGCATGGCGCGCTGCTGGCTCTGCTGTTTTACTGGATGGCGGAGCTCGGGTTTTCGCCGCAGTGGTATCTGCTGGCGGTAAGTTATCCGGCGCTGGCGCTGACCAAAATACGATCCTTTTATGAACATCGTGCAGCGGAAGACCCGCTGGCACGTTCGGTGAATAATGAAGCGGCCTGGCCCTGGCGCTTACTGTTCCTGAATCTGAACTACCATTCAGTGCATCACGATCTGCCTGGCGTTCCCTGGTATGGCCTGCGCCCGCTCTATCTTCGCGACCGCGAGCATTACTATCAGCGCAACCACGGTTTTCGGGTGGCGGGCTACCGGGTCTGGCTGCGTCAGTTCTGGGCCAGACCGGTTAGCGTCAATGCCCATCCGGGCCGCTCAGGGGAGAAAACCCATGAATAATCTGCTCGCTTTGCCCATGTATGCGCTCCATCCGCCTGCCACGCGGGCATTGATGCAGGCTGTGGTTACGCTGCTGGCGCAGCATGACACTGAGGCGCAGCCGGTCTGGCCTGACGATCTACTGGCCCACTGGCGGGATGCGCGGTTGCTGCTGAGCCAGACCTGCGGCTATCCGCTGGTCAGTCAGTTACCGGCGGTTCAGCTGGTTGGCACCTTTCACTATCAGGCACCGGGCTGTAGCGGGCGCCATTATCGCAGCTGGCTGGTAGCGCGAAATAAACAGGCGACGCTGGCCGATTTCAACGGTCAGCGGGCCGTAGCTAATAGTACGAACTCGCACTCCGGCTATAACGCGCTGCGGTTTGTGGCGGCGCTCCAGGGCGTGACGTTTTCACAGCTACTGCTAAGTGGCGGACACCGTCAGTCGCTGGCGGCGCTGCGTGATTCACAGGCAGATATTGCGGCCGTCGACTGCGTCAGCTGGGCGCTGCTGGCGCGCTATGCGCCGGATGAACTGTGTGGCCTGCATATCATCGGTGAGACGCCCGCCGCACCCGGATTGCCGCTGATCACGGCCGCCTCAACGTCAGCCGCCCGGCTGGAGACGTTGCGTACAGCGCTGCATCAGCTGGTAAACGATCCCGCCTTTCGCAGCGTCTGCGACGACAATCTCATCAGTGGATTCAGCCCGGTGCAGCGAGACGATTATCAGGACGTGCTGGCGTGGGAACAGCAGGCTGCCGAGCTGGGCGTCACCCGGCTTTAACGCCGCACGCTAATTCGCCCTGCTGACCGGGAAAATCTGATTTTTCTGCATTCTCGCCTCACTGCTCATGCTTTCCCTGCCTGTTTTTTCACGCACCCCGAAACGCTACGCCGGAGGCTAACGCTGGTAAGCACGCTCGCGGCGTTCTAAGGTAAAGGTTTTCAGCAAAGGGAGAGTGGAATGCGGATTCTGATGGCAGGCGCCGGCGCGACCGGTGGATACTTTGGTGCACGACTGGCTCAGGCAGGTCAGGACGTGACTTTTCTGGTGCGTGAACGCCGTTATCAGCAGCTGCAAAACAACGGGCTGGTGCTGCAGACGCCGCAGGGTACCGAAACGTTACAGCCGCAGCTGACGCAGGTCAGCACCCTGACGGGCCACTATGATCTGATTATTGTGACGGTGAAGAGCTTTGCCCTTGAACAGGTGATGGAGGACATTGCACCTGCGGTCGGCCCGGACACGCTGATTATGCCGATTCTTAACGGAATGCGGCACATCGCGACGCTGCAACAGCGCTTCGGCGAAGATAAGGTGATTGGCGGCCTGTGCAAGATCAACGCTACGCTGGGCGAACAGGGCGAAATCATCCAGATGACACCGCTGCATCAGATCTTTTACGGCGCGCTGGACGGCAATAATGATGAACGGCTGCAACGGGTTGATGCCGCGCTGCGCGACTGTCAGGTTGATACCCTGTTCAGCGATAACATCATGGATGAGCTGTGGGAGAAGTGGCTGCTGCTCAGCACGCTCGGCGCGGTCTGCTGCCTGGCACGCGGCGATACCCGGCAGATCCTCACCTCGCGCGGCGGCGAAGCGCTGCTACAGGGGATCTTTACGGAGATTCTGTCCGTCATTACTGCCGAAGGCTATCAGCCGCGCCCGGCGGTGACGGCCCGCATTTTTGAGCTGTTAAACAATCCCGCGACCCCGATGACCTCCTCAATGTACCGCGATCTCACTCAAGGTTATGATATTGAAGCCGATCAGATCATCGGTGACCTGCTGCTGCGGGCGAAACGAAACGGGCTTGCCACGCCGCTGCTGAACGCGGTGGATGTGAACCTGCAGGTCTATCTGCAGCAGCGTTAACAACCGGCAACGTCCGCGGGTCGGGTGCCGCCATTTTCCCCCGCTGGCATGGTGGTGAACAGGTGGCCGGCAGCAGCACAGCATGAAAATTTGTTACACTCGTCGCTTCATCTATTGGAGAGTTCAATGACTTCCCGCTCCGTGACCCTTGATGATGTCGCTCAACTGGCCGGCGTCTCATATCAAACCGTTTCACGTGTTTTAAATCGTTCTGAACAGGTGTCAGCCCGCACGCGGGAAAGGGTTGAGGCGGCGATGCAGCAGCTCAATTATGTGCCTAATCGGGTGGCGCAGCAGCTGGCGGGCAAGGCGACGCGCACGTTAGGTCTCGCGACCAGCGACCTGGCCCTGATGGCACCGGCGCAGATCGCCTCGGCGATTCAGCAGCGTGCTGCGCGGGCGGGTTATCATCTGGTGATTGCGATGGACAGCGGCCACGATGCGGCCGCCACCGTGAATGAACTGCTGGCTCAGCGGGTCGATGGGCTGCTGATTAACCTGCCGCTGGATGCCGATGAAGCGCAGCAGATCCAGCTGCTGTGCGGCGGCAAGCCGGTGCTGTTTCTGGATGTCGAACCGCAGGCGGCGGTGGCGCAGTGTCAGTATCCCAATGAGTCCGGCGCACGTGCCGCCGTTGAACATCTGGTGGCGCTGGGGCATCGTCAGATTGGCCTGTTAAGCGGGCCGCTGCGCTCGGTGTCAGCCCGTCAGCGCGAAAACGCATGGCGTCAGGCGCTGGCCGATCATCAGCTAACGCCGCATTGCGCGCTGCGCGGTGACTGGAGCGCGCAGTCGGGTTATCAGGCGCTGCTGACGCAGTTGCCCGATGACCTGCCGCAGGCGCTGCTGGTCGCCAACGATCAGATGGCGCTGGGTGCAATGCGGGCGCTGCATCAGTATGGCGTCGCTATTCCTGCCGGGATCTCCGTGATTGGTTATGACGATACCGCCGAGAGCGCGTGGTATCAGCCGCCGCTGACCACGGTGCGGCAGGATTTACACTATCTTGGCGCACAAAGTGTTGAGCGAATGCTGGCGCGGCTTCAGGGTGAAGAGGCACCAGCCAACGCGCTGAAAACCACGCTGGTAATTCGTGAGACCACCGCCCCGCCCGCGGATAAGCGGGTCGATGTAGTGGCGCTCTCTCGTCAGCTACAGGAGATTGCCCGCAGGCTGGCGGGTAAATAATTCTGCGCTGAGACAGATAATAAAAAACCCGCACCACCGGAGTGAATGCGGGTTCACAGGGAACACAGAACGCATAAGCGCTCTGTTCTTAGGCTTTCGGGTGTTCGCCCACGCCCATCGCTTTGATTTTTTTCGACAGCTCGCGACGCTCTTTAGACAGGTCGGCGTTTTTGATGATGTACTCATCCACGCGGTCTTCATAATCCACACGCATGCTGGCGATGATTTCCTGAATGGCCTCAACGCTCATGCCGGGTTTGATATATTCGCTCAGGTTGTCGAGCAGCAGTACGCGCTTCTGGTTATCGCGGATTTTCTTCTCATTATCGACAATTTCACGCTGCAGTTTGTTTTTGCGGCGGAACATACGCACGAACTCCAGTACGTCCTGAAATGACTGCTTGGCATTTTCCATGATGGCACCTTTCTTTAAGCCTGCTGACGCAGGGAGAGAGTCAAAACGATCAGCTTAGCGGCTAGCCCGCCAGGTAAGCAATTTTCACAGCTAAATTCAGACTGGCTCTTATCTTAGCGCAAAGAAACCCGGTTTCACATTAAGTCCTTGTCTGAGGTGATTATTTGCGCAGCGCCATCCGCATCAGATCGGTCATCCGCTCCAGCTGTTTCGCCAGTTCCAGCGTCAGCCAGACGTAGCCGTAGATTGGCGTCTCTTCCAGCCCGTCGCTGCCCGCTTCGGCGATCAGTCTGCGCAGTTCGCCACTGATTTCGGTCAGCTCATGGCTGTTGGCAATCACCTCTTCTGTTTCACCCTCAATCGCCATCACCGACAGCGCCCGTAGCGTATTCTCGGTCATCTGCTGCGTGCGGCGGAGTGCAGGCGCGTTAAGCATAATCAGGTGGCTCTCACGCGAGGCCCACCAGGCATTAATCTGCATCTCAATGGTGTAAACCATATTACGGTTTATGGTCTGAATCGCTTCAAGCACCGACTTCGGAATGCGCGTCTCTTTGCTCGACGGCTCCAGCAGCGCCCGCATTTTGATCACGCTGGTCAGCAATTTGCCCAGCGGCTTATTGAGACGCGGCTTTTCAACCAGGTTAGGCGAGAAGCCGGCGTGATAGATTTTTGCCATGCCCGCCAGCGTGTCGGAGAGCTGAATGCGCCAGTGTGTGTAGGCGCGCTGCGCCCAGATAGCGGTAAACAGCAGCGCCATCAGCGATCCCAGAATGACATCACCACCGCGCCACAGTGCCACGGTGAAATCGCCGGTTGGCGCACCCACCACCACGCTCAGCGTAATCCCGATCAGCAGCGCCATGTAGGGATGTTTGCCCAGCGTCAGGTAGCCGCTGATCACCATGATGATGCCGCACCAGGCCAGCATCACCGGCATGGAAATAAGCTCCAGCTTCAGGGCAATCAGCCCGGAAATCGAGCCCGCCACCGTGCCGCAGATGCGCTGCAGGGCGCGTGGAAAGACATTTCCCCAGGTGGAAATCGGCCCCATCACCACCACCAGCGTGATCAGCGGCCAGGTGCCTTCCGGAATACCGGTTGCCCGGACAAAAATAAAGCAGAGCAAAAAGGCGATGGCAATGCGCACGCCGTGGACGGATCGGTAATGGCGATAAAACCAGAACTCCAGTTTCGAGATGGGCTTGTCAGGACGCAAAGTGACTTTCCGGTTACGGGAACATGATGGGGCTATCTTAACCCTGAACGCGGCCTGGACTTAGCGCGGGCCGGATATTTCAAAACAGTTTTGACGTTCGCTTACAATTATCAACATCCGCCTCACATACCTGACCGGAAGTCATGAACAACTTAATACGGCTTTTTAACCTTTATCAGGTATCGGTAACAGGCTCAGGGTATAAATGTGAAAACGGGCAGCCCGCAGGCTACCCGTTTCTGTACTGCCCGGCGACAATCAGAACTTCTGTTTAAGATAGTCCGTCAGGCGAGTAATCACGCCTGCTGGCTCGACCGCACTCAGTGCCACCAGCGGATAGTGAGCAATCTGCTGATCTTTATCCATCACCTGAATCTCGCCGATCACTTCATTGGCTTTCAGCGGTGCTTCCAGATCTTTACGATCGATGACGTATTTCGCCTTCACGTTCTGCACTTCACTGCGCGGCAGAGACAGATAAACATCTTCTGCCGTTCCCACCTCTACCTGATGCGGATTGCCGTACCAGACATTTTCGCTGCCAATCTTCTTACCCGCATGGAACAGCTGAACGGTATCGAAGGTGTTCTGGCCCCAGACCAGCAGTTTACGCGCCTGCTCTTCCCGGCCTTTCGAACTTTTCCCCCCCATGACGACAGCGATCAGGCGATGTTTGCCCACCACATTTGACGCGATGATATTAAAGCCCGCGGTTTCAGTGTGACCGGTTTTCAGCCCATCAACGTGGAGATTATTATCCCATAGCAGACCATTACGGTTGTTCTGGGTAATGCCATTCCAGGTCAGGGTCTTTTCACTGTACATGGCATAAAAATCAGGCTCGCCATCGATGATGGCGCGTGACAGCTTCGCCATATCCAGCGCGCTGGAGTACTGACCTGGCGCATCCAGACCATGAACCGTTTCAAAATGCGTATTCTGCAGGCCGAGCTTCTCAACATAATGATTCATCATACCGACGAAGTTCGCTTCGCTGCCCGCCACGTAATCCGCCAGCGCAACGCAGGCGTCATTGCCGGAGTCGATGATCACGCCGCGGCTTAAATCCCGGACGCTCAGCTTATCACCTGGCTTCAGGAACATCAGGGAGGACCCTTTAAACACCGGATTCCCTGCACCCCAGGCATCTTTTCCAACCGTGACCATGTCGTCCCGGCTGATTTTCTTCTGGTCGATAGCGCGATCGACCACGTAGCCGGTCATCAGTTTGGTCAGGCTGGCGGGATTGCGGCGTTCATCGGGATTGCCCGCGGTCAGCACCTGCCCGGTAGTGGCATCCATCAATACCCAGGAAGCCGCATCAATCGCCGGAGGCGTCACAGGAAAGGGAATCGCATCAGCCTGTGCCAGCGAGGCCCAAAAAACAGTAGCGGTAACGGTGAACAACAGACGCCTTTTCAACACTTCATCCTTAATTGCACGGGAGAGAAAATTTCTAAAAACGAAACGGAAACAGCCGCACGTTGTACGGCAAAAGCGTTGTGAAGGTTTGAATAAATTGAAAAAAAGTATGAACCGGGCGCCAGGCGGGTGCGCGTCTGACGAAGTAACGCGGTTCGCCCGCCAGGGCAGAACAGAGGAAGCGCAGGCGTCATTTCATACGCTGCGCTGAGAGCGGCATACATAGGCTGCGAAAATGCGTAGCGGATTCCGCTTTTGAGATGAAAATGGCGTCCGCTGATACAGGCTCGCACGCCTGCTGCAGTGATTGCAGAGGTCTGACGGTTGAAGAGAAGCATCAGGCCGACTGAACCCTTAACTTCAGACGTACCGGAATATGGTTTACCATATGGGAGAGCGTCAGACGATCCCCTGATCCGCTATAATAGCTCTGTGGCAGAACGCACAGTCAGCGCGCACCAGACGCAACGATTACCCTCCTCTGTGGCGCAAAAATTCAGAGCGGACAGAGAGCGGTCTTTACGCTTTCTGTTCTCTACGCCAGTAAACGCAATGAACGGATATGAAATTTGAATAACGACCGCGTACAGCCCACTTTTCTGTTTCACGATTATGAGACCTTCGGTACCAGCCCCTCTCGTGACCGGCCCGCCCAGTTTGCCGGCCTGCGCACCGACAGTGAGTTTAATCCGGTCGGCGAGCCTGAAGTGTTCTACTGCCGTCCGCCTGATGACTATCTGCCACAGCCCGAAGCGGTAATGATTACCGGCATCACCCCGCAGATAGCGATGAGCCGCGGCGTCATCGAAGCAGAGTTTGCCGAACGCATTCATAAGCTGTTCACCACCGAACAAACCTGCGTGGTGGGCTACAACAACGTACGTTTCGATGATGAAGTGACGCGTAATATCTTCTATCGCAACTTTTATGACCCTTATGGCTGGGCCTGGCAAAACGGCAACTCACGCTGGGACCTGCTCGACGTGATGCGTGCCTGCTATGCGCTGCGGCCTGACGGGATCAACTGGCCGGAAAATGAAGAAGGCTTTCCCAGCTTCCGGCTGGAGCATCTGACCAAAGCCAACGGCGTGGCCCATGAAAATGCGCACGATGCAATGTCCGATGTTTACGCCACGCTGGCGATGGCAAAGCTGGTAAAAGAGAAGCAGCCGAAACTGTTTGAGTTTTTGTTTACCCATCGCAACAAGAACAAGCTGATGAACCTGATCGACATCCCGCAGATGAAACCGCTGGTCCATGTCTCTGGCATGTTCGGCGCCGCGCGCGGCAACACCAGCTGGATCGTGCCGCTGGCCTGGCATCCCGATAACCGGAATGCGCTGATCGTGGTGGATCTGGCAGGCGATATGTCACCGCTGCTGCAACTGGATGCTGACACGCTGCGTGAACGTCTTTACACGCCGAAAAACGACCTCGGCGATCTGCCTGCGGTACCGGTTAAACTGGTGCATATCAACAAGTGTCCGGTGCTGGCACCTGCCAGTACGCTGCGTCCGGAAGATGCGGCCCGTCTGGGTATTGATCGTCAGCACTGTCTGACGAATCTGGCGCTGTTGCGTCAGCAGCCTGACGTGCGGGAAAAACTGGTTACGCTGTTTGCCGAAGCCGAGCCGTTTACACCGTCAGAGGATGTGGACACGCAGCTCTACGATGGATTCTTCAGCGATGCCGATCGCGCCGGGATGAACATTATTCGTCAGACCGCGCCGGCCAATCTGCCTGCGCTTGACCTGAGCTTTGAGAGTGCGCGGGTGGCGAAACTGCTGTTCCGCTATCGGGCGCGTAATTTCCCCGGCACGCTGGATGATGCCGAGCAACAGCGCTGGCTGGAGCATCGCCGTGACGTGCTGAACGGTGATCGGGTGCAGGCGTTTATGCAGGAACTGGAAGGACTAGCTAATCTGCATGAAGCTGATGCAGAAAAGGTTGGGCAGCTCAAAGCGCTCTATCTTTATGCGCAGGAGCTGTTTTCCTGAACCCATGAGAAAGCCTGACCCGGCATCCCCTGCCGGGTCAGGCTTTCCTGTCTTGCTCAATCAGAGCACCATCCACGCCAGCCAGGTCAGCACAAAACCGCTTAATCCCATTATCGTCGTCAGCACCGTCCAGGTGCGTAAACCGTCGGCCACGGAAAGTCCGAGATAACGGGTGACCACCCAGAAGCCCGCATCATTGACATGTGAAAGCCCCAGGCCGCCAAAACAGGCTGCCAGGGTAACCAGTACCCGTTGCATATCCGTCACGCCGGTTACCGCCTGCGTCAGCAGACCGCTGGTGGTCAGAATGGCTACCGTGGCGGAACCCTGTGACGCCCTCAGCGCCAGTGACAGGATAAACGCAGCAGGCACCAGCGGCAGATGCAGTGTTTCCAGCGTCACCGCCAGCGCTTTGCCGACCCCTGATTCCACCAGGACTTTGCCAAATGCCCCACCCGCACCGGCCACCAGAATCACACTGGCGGAGGTGGGAATTGCCCGGCCGGTCAGATCTTCCAGCTTGTCTTTGCTCCAGCCACGACGGACGCCCAGCAGCCAGGCCGCCAGTCCTAAGGCAATCAGCAGGGCAATCGGCGGCGTGCCAATCACAGTCATGACGTTACGCAGCAGACTGCCTTCAGCCAGCAGGGTGTGGGACAGCGTTCCCAGCACGATCAATACAATCGGGACCACAATCAGACCGCTGATGGTCAGCGCGCCCGGTGGGGCAGGTTCATGCTTCTTTTCCTGCCCCTCTGGCTTCGCCATCTGCAACTGCTCCAGCACCTCGACCGACAGATGATAATGGCGACGGTTCATCACTTTCGCCACGTAGTAGCCAATGATGCCGACCGGCACGGAAATCGCGATACCCAGCATCATCAGCCAGCCCATGTCCGTGTGCAGGATCCCGGCGGCGGCCGCGGCCCCCGGATGGGTTGGCAGCGCCACGTGCACCGTCAGCATGACGCCCGCCATCGGCAGGCCAAACTTCAGCGGTGAGACACGCGCTACCTTAGTGAAGCCATAAATCAGCGGGATGACGATGATAAAGCCCACTTCGAAAAACACCGGAATACCCAGGATAAAAGCCGCCATGGTTAAAGCGGCGACGGTCCGCTTCAGACCCAGCGTTTTACTGAAGCGTTGCGCCAGCGATTCAGCGCCCCCTGAGGCTTCAATAATTGCCCCGAGCATAGCACCCAGCACGATGATGATGGTGATATGACCGAGCAACCCGCCCATTCCGGTGATAATCGTCTCCATGATTTTCTCAGCCGGAATGCCGGTCGCGATAGCCACCAGCAGGCTGACAATCAGCAGGGCGACAAACGGATGAACTTTGGCTTTGATGACCAGCAGCAGCAGGATCACGATGCTGGCGGTCGCTATGGCTAACAGCAGTGCGGTGGACATAGTAAACCTCAGAAATTGTTATATTTTTTGGGTTATCGGCGTACAGGGTCAGCAGGTGCAGGGCCAGATAAAGGGCGAGCCTGACCCAACCGGTGCTGAAACACCGGTTTAAGAGCACGTTAAATCAGGCTTTTAATTTCCAGGGAGCAAACCAGCCCAGGCCCGCGTTGGTGTCACCACGCGGGATATATTCGCAGCCGACCCAGCCGGAATAGCCAACCTCATCCAGCAGTGAGAAGAGCCAGGGATAGTTAACTTCCCCCTCATCCGGCTCATGGCGATCCGGCGCTGACGCAATCTGTACGTGTCGATAACGTCCCGCATAGTGTCGAATCAGATGGCTGAGGTTGCCGTCTACCCGCTGTGCATGAAACAGGTCGAGCTGAGTGAACACGTTTGGCCGGTCGATCTGTTCAACCATCTCCAGCGTCTGATACTGACTGGCGTAGAGATAGTTGGGCTTGGTTACAGGGTTAAGCGCTTCTATCAGCAGGTTGATGCCGTGCGGCGCAAAGCGCTCAGCCGCATAGCGCATGTTGCTGATAAAGGTCTCAACGTAACGCTGACGATCGGCACCGGGCGGCACCGTCGCCGCCATGATGTGAACCTGCGGGCAGTTCAGCGCCAGCGCATAACTCAGGGCGCGGTCGATATCCGCCTTTGCTTCCGCTTCCCGTCCGGGGATGGCGGAAACACCCCACTCACCCGCGGCGACATTGCCCGGCGCGGTATTGAACAGCACCAGTTGCAGCAGGTTTACATCGAGCCACTGTTTTATCTGCGTGGCGGGATAGTCATAAGGAAACAGAAATTCGACCGCCGTGAAACCGGCTTTCGCCGCTGCAGCAAAGCGTTCAGCAAAGGGATATTCTGTAAACTGCGTCGAGAGGTTAGCAGCAAACTTCGGCATTATCGGCTCCTGAGTTCTGCCACTTCGGCATCGCTGAGATAACGGATCGGGCGGTCGCCCAGGGTAAAGATCAGACGAGCAGTCTCTTCCAGCTCTTCGGTGTTGTCTGCCGCTTCCTGTAAGGATTTCCCCACCACCACCGGGCCGTGATTCGCCAGCAGGAAGGCGCGGTAGCGCGGCGCCAGCGCCGCCAGATCTTCGGCCAGACGCCCATCGCCCGGCTTGTAGTAAGGCACAACAGGCACATCACCGACGCGCATTACCACATAGGGGGTAAACGGACGGATGCAGTTGTCCGTATCCAGCCCCTGTAAACAGGAGAGCGCCGTCAGGTAGTGGCTATGCAAATGCACCACTGCGCGGCAGTCGGGGTTATTCAGGTAGAGTGCGCGGTGAAACGCAATCTCTTTGGAGGGTTTATCGCCGGAGAGCCATTCCCCCTCCGGCGTCACTTTCGACAGCCGGTCACCCTGTAATTCCCCGAGGCAGGAGCCGGTAGGGGTCGCCAGCAGGTTGCCATCCGCCAGCAACATTGAGAGGTTGCCCGCTGAGCCGGTGGCATAGCCGCGCTGAAAGAACGAGGCACCGAGACGTACCATTTCGTCACGCGCCTGCTGCTCCGCTAAAAGTAAAGATTCAGACATCGGTAAACTCCGTTTGCGCGCGGCGGAAGAAATCTTCGTCGCCAAAATTGCCCGATTTCAGAGCCAGGGAGAGCGGCTGATGAATGTCGCGCACCCAGGGCACGCCGGGCGAGATGGTCGGGCCGATGTGAAAGGCAGTTACGCCCAGGCTCTGCGCCACCACGCCGGAGGTTTCCCCTCCCGCCACAATAAAACGTTGCCAGCCACGCTGTTTCAGCTCACGGGTGACGGCGGCGAACAGCTGCTCAACGGCTTCGCTGCTGCGCTGCGCACCATAGCGCTGCTGAATCACCTGCAGTTGCTGCGCGTCAGCGGTGGCAAAAAGCAGCGGGGCCATCGTCTGATGGCTGTTGGCTTCCACCCAGTCGCACAGCTGCCGGGCATACCCTTCTGCATCTTCCAGACAATGCTCAATCTCTACTTCGCAGGCCGGTGCCAGCTGGCGGTACGCGGCAACCTGACGATTGGTCATCTGCGAACAGGAACCGGAGAGCACTACAGCGCGATCGCCGTGCGGACGGCCTGCCCGCTCCGCCTCTGCATCCGTCCCGGCCGTCGTCCACTGTCGTGCCAGACCGATAGCCAGCCCGGAACCGCCGGTCACCAGCCGCCTGTCACTGAGTGCTTCACCCAGGGTCAACAGATGCCCCTGATGCAGGGTGTCAGTAACGACGTAGCTGATGCCCTGCTCCGCCAGCTGGTCCAGCGCCTGACGTACTGACTCCGCGCCCTGATCGATCTGTGCTGCGGCGATTAGCCCGGCTTTGCCGGTTGCCTGCGAGGTCATCAGACGCATCAGGTTGCTGTCCTGCATCGGTGTAACCGGATGGTGCCGCATGCCGGAATCGGACAGCAGTTGATCGCCGACAAACAGATAGCCCTGATAGACGGTGCGCCCGTTCACCGGCAACGCCGGGCAGATGACCGTCTGCGTCTCACCAAGCGCATTCAGCAGCGCATCGGTCACCGGACCGATATTGCCCTGTGCGGTACTGTCGAAGGTAGAGCAATATTTGAAGTAGAAGCGCTCGCAGCCCTGCTTTTGCAGCCACGCCAGCGCGGCCAGCGACTGCGAAACCGCCTGATCTGCCGGGCAGGAACGGCTTTTCAGGCTGATCACAATCGCCTGCGCCTCTGTCATCTCTTCGCTGGCGGGAATGCCGTTGAACTGAATGGTCGTCAGGCCGTTCTGCACCAGAAAACTGGCGATATCCGTTGCGCCGGTAAAATCGTCCGCTATGACACCAAGACGCATCAGCTGCTCTCCCCTGCCTGCGGCAGCGTGATGCCGCTGAAGATCTTAATCACCGCACTGTCATCTTCCCGGCCATAACCGGCGTTGCTGGCTTCGGTAAACATGTTGAGGGCGGTCGAGGCCAGCGGCAGCGGGAAGTGCAGTGACTTCGCGGTATCGGCCACCAGGTTGAGATCTTTCACAAAGATATCGACGGCTGATTTCGGGCTGTAGTCGCCGTCTACCACATGCTTCATACGGTTCTCGAACATCCACGAGTTACCCGCAGCATTGGTGACCACTTCATACATGGTTTCCAGCGGAATACCGGCTCGCGCCGCCAGCGCCATCGCTTCTGCACCCACCGCGATGTGAACGCCCGCCAGCAGCTGATGGATAATTTTGACGGTTGACCCGAGGCCAATTTCCTTGCCCACGCGATAGACTTTGGCGGCGACCGCATCCAGCACCGGCTGCAGTTGTGCAAAGACTGCATCACTGCCGGATGCCATTACCGTCATTTCACCGCTGGCCGCTTTGGCCGCGCCGCCCGACACCGGGGCATCCAGCATCAGCAACTGATGTTCAGCCAGCCGGTGTTCAATCAGCTGTGCATCCTGCGCTGAGAGTGTGGATGAGACCATCACCACCGTGCCCGGACGCAGTTTTGCGGCCAGGCCCTCTTCACCGAACAGGATGGCGTTAACCTGCTTTGCATTGACCACCAGCAGCAAAACGGCATCGAGCTGGTCTGCAAAGGCAGAGGCGGAAGTCTGCGCATCACGTGCGCCGGCCTGACGTAAGCTCTCCAGGGCTGCAGAATTCAAATCGACCCCCCAGGTGTTGAGTCCGGCGCGCAGACAGGACTTTGCCGCACCCATACCCATGGAACCTAACCCGATAACGCAGATGTTTTCAGCTGGCACGTTACGCCTCCACTGTTAAATTAAGTGATTATTTGTTTGTTACTGTTAATCCTGCCAGCTTCCGGTCGGTAAAAATGTGCCACTCCTCACAAAAAAACATCCATCATGTGAACGTGAACAATTTTTAACATCGCGCATTTTACTGTCTGCACCTTGTATCAGCCCGGTAACTCCCGTTCTCCGCCCTGTATCAGCTGTTATTTTTTGTTCTGGTTGACTGGGAGATACTTTATAATGTGAAAAAATGGTAATTATCAGGGAGCAGATATGATTCCGGTTGAACGTCATCAACAGATTCTGGCACTGGTGGCCGATCGTGGCGTGGTGAGCATTGCTGAGTTAACTGAGCGGCTTGGCGTGTCACACATGACCATCCGCCGGGATGTGCAAAAACTGGAGGAACAAGGTGCTGTGCTGTCGGTTTCCGGCGGCGTGCGTTCTGCCGATCGACTGGCAGCTGAACCGTCACATCTGACGAAAAGCACCCTGTACAACGATGAAAAGCGCGCTATTGGCCGCACTGCTGCCCGTCACATTCCCCGTAACAGCTGCATCTATCTGGATGCCGGGACCACGACGTTAGCACTGGCACAGGAAGTGGTTGATCGTGATGATTTACTGGTGGTGACCAATGATTTCATGGTGGCGAATCTGCTGATGGAGGCGAGTCAGTGCCGGGTGATCCACACGGGCGGCACCGTATGCCGGGAGAACCGCTCCTGCGTCGGCGAGTCGGCAGCACGCAGCCTGCGCAATCTGGCGATTGATATCGCCTTTATCTCCGCCTCCTGCTGGGGACCACGTGGCTTGTTTACACCGGATGAAGATAAAGTGATGGTGAAGCAGGCAGTAAGCGAAGTAAGCAGCAAACGGGTTTTACTGAGTGACAGTTCGAAGTACAACAGAATAGCGACGTTTCTGGCGTTACCGCTGGAGAGGTTTGATCAGGTGGTGACGGACAACAAACTGAGTGATGCGGGGCGGGATCTGTTAAGTGCGGGCAACCTGGAACTGGTGCTGGCCGGTTAACAGTTGCCGCCTTCCCGATAAAGCCCGGAAGGCGGCAACGTGAGCACGATTAAACTTCTTCGCTGAACTGCGGCACCGGATTACGGAAGCTGCGGGTCACGAATGCCAGGTAGATAATCCCGATGGCGGCCCAGATCAGGCCCAGAACCATAGAGCTCTCTTCCAGATTCACCCACAACGCACCGACCGTTATCGCGCCGAGCAGCGGCAGCAGCAGATACTGAACGTGATCTTTCAGCGTGCGGTTACGCTTCTCACGGATCCAGAACTGTGCGATCACCGACAGGTTCACGAAGGTAAACGCCACCAGCGCACCGAAGTTAATCAGCGCGGTCGCGGTGACCAGGTCAAAGTTAATCGCCATCAGCGCAATCGCACCGACCAGCAGCACGTTGAGCGACGGGGTACGCCATTTTGGATGGATGTAACCGAAGAAACGCTCCGGGAATACACCATCACGGCCCATCACATACATCAGACGCGATACGCCTGCGTGCGCCGCCATACCGGATGCCAGTACCGTGACCACCGAGAAGATCAGGATACCGACCTGCAGCGCTTTACCGGCTACGAACAGCATAATCTCAGGCTGTGAGGAGTCCGGATCCTGGAAACGGGTGATGTCCGGGAAGTAGAGCTGCAGGAAGTAAGATGCCGCGATAAAGATCACACCGCCAATCAGCGCCGTCAGGAAAATAGCGCGTGGAATGGTGCGTTCTGCATCTTTGGTCTCTTCCGACAGCGAACTGATGCCATCAAAGCCGAGGAACGAGAAGCAGAGTATGGTCGCACCGGTAATCATCGGCACCACGTGCGCATTCTCAGACCAGAACGGACGGCTGCTCACCAGGGTACCGGAACCGACGCCGCTTGCCACACCGTAGATCACCATGCCGGTGATCCCGACCATGACAATGACCTGCAGCACTACAATGACACTATTGAAGTTGGCGACGGTTTTGATGCCCTTGAGGTTAGAGAGCGTCATAAAGCCGACCAGCAACACCACGAAGATCCACGACGGGATGCCCGGCACCAGCGATTCGAAATAGTTTTTAGCCAGCAGGATGTTGATCATCGGCATGAACAGGTAGTCCAGCAGTGATGACCAGCCGACCATAAAGCCGACGTGCGGACTGATCGCCTTCTGAGCGTAGGTATAAGCGGAGCCCGCAGAGGGGAAGCGGCGTACCAGCTTACCGTAACTCACGGCAGTGAACAGAATCGCAATCAGTGCGAAAGCATAAGCGGTGGCGACGTGACCATCGGTCAGACCGGAAACGATGCCAAAGGTATCGAACAGGGTCATAGGCTGCATGTAGGCTAAGCCCATCATGACGACCGGAAGTAACGTAAGCGTCTTTTTGAGTTGCGCACGCTGCGGTGCGGCGGAGGTATTAAGCGACATGCTTCAGTCCCCCCTGTGCGACAACCTGGCTGGGCTGGGTCACAGGGCAACTGCGCATTAAGCGACAGGGAGTAAGGTTAGCGGTTGACGCGGCGCCGTAGTCATCACGAAAACGCGTACCAGCGTTGGCTGGCAGAGTGAAAAACATCCCCATCTTTGTAATCCTCAATCTCACGCTTACGCGTGTTTTCAGTGTTTATCTATCCGGGTGCGTGCCCGGCCTCGGTTAAGTCAGCAAAAACGCTCTGTTAAAACTGGATGCAAAAAAATAACCGGCGCGTTAAGCGTCGGTTATCATCTGATTTTGCAGGCCGCGTATTCTGCCCTAACCCGTGGCAGTATTACAAGCCGTCGGGGCACCTTATGCAAAAAAAAGCGCGACAGAGTAACGCTGAAAAGCTCATCAGGCGTTTTTCAGCATCCAGTCTATTTCCGTAGACGTAATCAGTCGTTCAAACTGCATCAGTTCATGATGCTTGCAGCTGTGCCAGACACTGGCAAAGCGTTCGCCCAGTAACTTCTGCAGCGGATAGCTGCTGTCAAACTCATACAGCGCATCACTCTGCCGGATCGGCAGTGCCAGCCCCTCGGCATGGTGTCCGTTGCCGGTGACCGGATGCGGCAATGGCAGCTGCGTATCCAGCCCATGCAGCATCCCGGCCAGGATAGCCGAGACGACCAGATAGGGATTAGCATCAGCGCCTGCCACCCGATACTCAATACGGTGGTTGTCGATATCGCCGCACGGCACGCGCAGCGCAACGGTACGGTTGTTATGACCCCACGAAGCCTGTAACGGCACATAGGCTTCAGGGACAAAGCGGCGATAGGCATTCACATTGGGTGCCAGCAGCGCCATTGAGGCGGGCATCAGATCGATCATCCCGGCCAGCGCCCGTTTCATCAGCGGAGAATCGCTGCCGTCATCGCAGGCAAAGGCGTTGTGATCGGCGGCATCCAGCATGCTGATATGCACATGCATGCCGCTGCCCGCGTACTCCTCATAGGGCTTCGCCATAAACGTCGCGGTCATACCGTGGTTTTCTGCCACCTGACGAATCAGGCGCTTCAGCTGCACCGCATGGTCGCAGGCGCGCAGCACGTCACGGGTATGATGCAGGTTGATCTCAAACTGTCCGGGCGAGGCTTCCGCCAGCGCGCCATCGGCCGGTATGCCCTGCTGACGGGCCAAATCGTCAATATCGCGCAGGACATCAGCGAAATGATCGAGATTATCGACCGAGTAGACCTGGCTCTGCATATTGCGTTCATCGCTGCCAGGCGAACAGGGCGGCTGGATAAAGCCTTCAGCATCGCGCTTTTTGTCCACCAGATAGAACTCCAGCTCTACCGCTACCACCGGAAACAGACCTCGGTTGCGCAACTGTTGCCACAGTCGGTTGAGGACATTTCGGGGTTCAACGTCAAAGGGAGTGCCATCTTGGTTGCACATGGTTAACAGCAGCTGTGCAATGTGTTGAGGGTCAGAGGCGGAGGGAACTAACGTGCCGCTAACGGGCAGACAGAGATTATCGGGTTCACCAAGAGACTGGCCGAGTCCCGCTTCTTCCACCGTGTTGCCGAGGATATCCATGGCAAACACTGAGGCGGGGAAATAACATCCTTTTTCCAGCTTAGGTAGCGCAGAGACCGGAATACGCTTACCGCGGAACACACCATTTAAATCATTTAACAGGATGTCGACATACTGCGTTTCAGGATGGCGCTCCAGCCAGGTTTTCACCTCAAGCTGGAACGCGCTGGTTCGTTTCTCTTCACTGTGAAGCGTGAAGTCTTCCACTTCTACCAGGTTAGTCATGATCTCACCCGCCCCTATTAGGTTTGCGTAATGCTCAAAATAACAGCCACACCACTAACATAGCGCCAACATAAAAAGTGTGCAAATGTAACAAATCTGTTTGAAGAACAAACAGCACATTGCTAGATTGAAAAAATATTGCACACTTAACCGCCAGACGTGCCCTTTCGGTAGATATTTCGACCAGTAATGCGAGGACGTAAGATGGGCATTATTTTTGACAAGCCGTTGATTGGCGTAGTGATGTGCCAGAAGGATCTGGGCGGCCATCCGACTCAGACGGTGCATAACAAGTATATTGATGCGGTCGTCCTGGCGGGTGGCGTGCCTCTCGCCCTGCCCCAAAGTCTTACTAATGCGCCTCATCTATCAGAAAACGCTATGGCTGTGCTGGATGGCCTGCTCCTCACCGGCAGTCCCAGCAACATCGAACCCTGGCATTATGGCGAAGCCGGTGAAGAGCCGCATGCCGATCCGGGCCGCGACCGTCTCGCCTTTCAGCTGATCACCTGGGCCACCAGCCACAAAATGCCGATGTTTGGCATCTGCCGTGGACTGCAGGAGCTGGTGGTGGCCAATGGTGGCGCGCTGTGGCGGAATCTCAGTGAGCAGGCAAAATTTCAGCGTCATCATGAAGATGAGACACTGCCATTTGATGACCAGTATGCGCCAGCGCATACCATCACTATCGAACCGGATGGCCTGCTGGCAACGCTGCTGGACAGTAATATGCCGCTTGCGGTCAATTCACTGCATCATCAGGGCGTGCGCGAACCGGGGCCGCAGCTGCGCGTTGAGGCACGCGCGCCGGATGGCCTGATTGAGGCGGTGAGCCTGCGTCATCATCCCTTCGCCCTGGCGGTACAGTGGCATCCCGAATGGCAACCGGAAAACACGGCGGGATCGCAGGCGCTGTTCAGCGGCTTTATTCAGGCCGCGAGTCGTTACCACAGGGGAAAAGCAGATGAGTGATGCCACGCTGGCACCGGGACGACGGCTGGCGCAGATCCGGCAGACGATGGGATTGTCGCAACGTCGCGTTGCTGAACTGGCCGGACTGACCCACAGCGCTATCAGCACCATTGAGCAGGATAAGGTCAGCCCGGCGGTCAGCACCCTGCAGAAGCTGCTAAAGGTCTATGGGCTGTCGCTGTCGGAATTCTTCTCCGACCCCAAACCGGATGCGGAGCCGAAAGTGATTGTCCGACCCAGCGATCTGCTGGAGATTGGCAGCCAGGGTGTGTCGCTGAAGCTGATCGACAATGGCCGTGCGCAGCGCACGCTGGGCATGCTGCTGGAAACCTATCAACCCGGTGCCAGCACTGGCGAGAAGCTCCGTCATCCAGGCGAAGAGACCGGTACGCTGCTGGAAGGCGAAATTACGCTGATCATCAACGGACAGCAGTTTCATCTCTCCGCTGGCGAGAGCTATGTGATTGACACCGGTTTACCGCACAGCTTCACCAACAGGGCTGAAATCCCCTGCCGCATTGTCAGTGCCCACACGCCAGCCAACTTTTAGGCGCTTCCCGGAGGTTGTTATGAATTATGTGGAGAGTTATTACGCAGCGACCGCCAATCCGCATGCGCCCTGGCCGACCCTGCAGGAGAGCATTCAGTGTGACGTCTGCATAATTGGTGGCGGTTTCACCGGTCTTTCAGCGGCGCTGCATCTGACCGAGGTCGGCTATGACGTGGTCGTGCTGGAAGCGGCGCGGGTCGGCTTCGGTGCCAGCGGGCGAAACGGCGGTCAGGTGGTGAACTCCTACAGCCGCGACGTGGATGTGATTGAGCAGCGCTACGGTAAAGAGAGCGCCCGCATGCTGGGCAGTATGATGTTTGAAGGCGCTGAGATTATCCGCGATCGCATTAAGCGGTATGCAATTGACTGTGACTACCGGCCCGGCGGCATTTTTGCAGCGCTGAATGCACGTCAGATGGCACATCTGCAAAAACAGAAAACGCTATGGCAGCAGTACGGCAATTACGATCTGGAGTTGCTGGACGAACGGGGTATTCGCCGCGAAGTTGCCACCGAACGTTATGTCGGCGGGCTACTGGATCGACGTGGCGGCCATCTGCATCCGCTGAATCTGGCGCTGGGAGAAGCGGAAGCCATTCGTCGACATGGTGGACGCATTTATGAGCAGTCCGCGGCGACAGATGTGGTTTATGGCACACCTAACCGGGTGAAGACCGCTCAGGGCGAAGTCAGTGCGACATTTGTGATCTTCGCCGGTAATGCCTATCTGTCACCCCAGCTGGAGCCACGCCTGAGCAGGAAAAGCATGCCATGCGGCTCGCAGATTGTGGCAACCGAACCGCTGACACCCGACCAGGCACTGTCGCTGATGCCGAACAATTACTGTGTGGAGGATTGTAACTATCTGCTGGATTACTTCCGTCTGACCGCCGACAACCGGCTGCTCTATGGCGGCGGCGTGGTCTACGGCGCGCGGGAACCAGCCGATATTGAAGCGCTGATCCGGCCCAAGCTGCGCCGTACTTTCCCGCAATTGCAGAACGTGAAGCTGGACTTCAGCTGGAGCGGCAATTTCCTGCTAACGCTGTCGCGTATGCCGCAGTTTGGCCGGATGGAGAAGAATGTCTATTTTATGCAGGGCGACAGCGGCCATGGCGTCACCAGTACCCATCTCTCCGGCAAGCTGATTAGCGAAGTGTTACGCGGCGATGCGGAGCGGTTCGACGCCTTTGCTCGTCTGCCTCACCTGCCGTTTCCCGGCGGGCGGCGGTTTAAGGTGCCGCTGACGGCGATGGGGGCGGTGTGGTATGCGTTGAGGGATCGGCTGGGGGTGTGAGGCTGAGGGCCAGACCTGGCTGCCTGGCCTGATGAAAACAGGTCCTGCAGCAGGGCACATTCTGCTCTGTTGTTTAAAATGCTTTGGTATGTTGTAACTATAGGAAGAGCAGACTCCTCACATATCAGAGCGGGAGCACTCAGCCCCCGCAACAGCGCCAGCCGCGTATCACTCCAGCGGCATCTTCACCGGGTCGTCATAGCGGTACTCAAACCCGAGTTCACTACAGATGCGTGACCCATCAATCAGCTTGCCGCTGTCTTTTACGGCCTCTGGCGCGAACTGCGGCGGCTGCAGACCAAGCTGGCGCGTAACGGCGGGATAGAAGGTGTCGCGCGTCGGATGTTTCGGCGCACTAAGGTTATAAACCCGGCCCCCTTTTGGCGACTGCAGCAGCAGCGTAATCGCCTCAACCACGTCATCCAGATGCACCAGATTGACGCCCTGCGAGCCATTTGCCACATCCTGCTTACCGGCGAGGAAGCGTCCCGGATGACGCTTTGGCCCGACCAGACCGGACAAACGCACAATATCCACGCTGGTTCCTGGCAGATCGTGCAGCCAGCTCTCCAGCTTAACCAGGGTTTTACCGGCTACCGTTTCGGCGGTCAGCGGGCTGTTTTCCCGTTTAATGCCAGAGCTGCCACCATAGACTGACGTTGAGCTGGTAAAGATGATGCGCGGCACTTTATACACCAGCGCGGTATCGACCACATTCTGCACCGCCTGCAGATAAGCTTCACCGCCTTCCGCTGTACGGCTGGCAGGTAACGTGACAATCAATGCATCGACGTTAAAGAGCGGCTCGATATCGGCAGCATCACACAGCAGTTCCGGCGTCAGTTCCAGCTGGAACGCCTCAATGCCGCAGCGGCGTGCGGCTTCAACTCCGTCTGGCGTGGTTTTGCTACCGGTGACCTGCCAGCCTCGCGCCGTTAACGCCGTGGCCAGCGGCATACCCAGCCAGCCCAGTCCCACAATCGCGACCTTCTTCATTTTGACTCCTGACGTGAAACATCAACCCTGACTTCACCGTAGTTTGCCCCCGGATTGCAAACAAGAACAACCTGTTTCAGCGCTTTCCGAAGCGCCTGTTTAAAAAAGTGTTGCCAAGTGCTGCCATCTTCGCTAGGTTAAACCCCACAAATGAATACTCATTCATCGACGAGATTATTATGACACGCGTTCAGTTTAACCATCATCACCACCATCATCCTGACTAGTCTTTCAGGCGATTGGTGCTGGAAGACTTTCAAGATCTTCCAGTGGTGTGAACGCAAGAGAACCCCCGGAAGATCGTCTTCCGGGGGTTTTTTTATGGGCTGACGCAACCACACTTTCAGGACAGGATTAAGAGGACAGGAACCATGTTAGATAACACCCGTTTACGCATAGCTATGCAGAAATCTGGCCGTTTAAGTGATGATTCACGCGAACTGCTGGCGCGCTGCGGCGTTAAAATCAACCTTCAGCAACAGCGCCTGATTGCGTTTGCGGAGAACATGCCGATCGACATCCTGCGCGTGCGCGATGACGATATCCCTGGCCTGGTGATGGACGGTGTGGTCGATCTCGGCATCATCGGTGAAAACGTGCTGGAAGAGGAATTACTCTCGCGCCGTGCCCAGGGCGAAGACCCGCGCTATTTTACGCTGCGTCGCCTGGATTTCGGCGGTTGCCGTCTGTCACTGGCGATGGCGACAGACGCCGAGTACACCGGCCCGGAATGCCTCGATAAATCCCGCATCGCTACCTCTTATCCGCACCTGCTCAAACAGTACCTCGACAAAAAAGGCGTCAGCTTTAAAACCTGTATGCTGAATGGCTCTGTTGAAGTGGCGACCCGCGCCGGTCTGGCGGATGCCATCTGCGATCTGGTCTCCACCGGTGCCACGCTGGAAGCGAATGGCCTGCGTGAAGTGGAAGTCATCTATCGCTCAAAAGCCGTCCTGATCCAGCGCGACGGCGAGATGCCAGCCGCCAAGCAGGAGCTGATCGACAAGATGATGACCCGTATTCAGGGCGTGATTAAAGCGCGTGAATCGAAGTACATCATGCTGCACGCGCCGAGTGAGCGGCTGGAAGAAGTAATCAGCCTGCTGCCTGGCGCGGAGCGTCCGACCGTTCTGCCGCTGGCAGGCGATGTCAGTCGCGTGGCAATGCACATGGTCAGCAGCGAAACCCTGTTCTGGGAAACCATGGAAAAACTGAAAGCGTTGGGTGCCAGTTCAATTCTGGTGCTGCCTATTGAGAAGATGATGGAGTAAGCCATGGCCTTTACTACCCCGATTGAGTGGCAGCAGTGTACCTCCGAACAGCAGCAGGCGCTGCTGTTGCGTCCTGCCATCGCCGCCTCTGAAAACGTCACGCTGATAGTGCGTAACGTGCTGGAGCAGGTAAAGCTGAACGGTGATGACGCGCTGCGCGAGTTCAGCGCCCGCTTCGACAAGGCGCAGGTTGAAAATCTGCGTGTGACGCCGCAGCAAATCGCAGACGCCAGCGCCCAACTGAGTGCCGAGCTGAAGCAGGCGATGGCCGTCGCGGTGGGCAATATCGAAACCTTCCACAACGCGCAGATTTTGCCGCCAGTGGATGTGGAAACCCAGCCCGGCGTGCGCTGCCAGCAGATCACCCGCCCGGTGAAATCGGTCGGACTTTATATTCCTGGTGGTTCCGCCCCACTCTTCTCCACCGTGCTGATGCTGGCGACTCCGGCCCGTATCGCCGGTTGTGGCCGCGTGGTGCTCTGTTCGCCGCCGCCGATTGCAGATGAGATCCTCTATGCCGCGCAGCTGTGCGGCGTAGAAGAGGTGTTCCAGGTGGGCGGCGCGCAGGCTATCGCCGCGCTGGCCTTCGGCACTGAAACCGTGCCACGCGTGGACAAGATTTTTGGCCCGGGCAACGCCTGGGTGACCGAAGCGAAACGTCAGGTAAGTCAGCGACTCGATGGCGCGGCGATTGATATGCCTGCCGGGCCGTCTGAAGTGCTGGTGATTGCCGATGAAGGCGCCACGCCCGCGTTTGTCGCGTCTGATTTACTCTCACAGGCAGAGCATGGGCCCGACTCGCAGGTTATTCTGCTGACGCCTTCATTAAAGCTGGCCGAGGCGGTCGCGGTCGCGGTTGAGCAGCAACTGGCACAGTTGCCGCGTGCGGCCACGGCGCGTCAGGCGCTGGAGAGCAGCCGCCTGATCGTGGCGCGCGACCTTGAGCAATGCGTTGAGATTTCCAATCTCTACGGCCCTGAGCACCTGATTCTGCAGACCCGTCAGCCGCGCGATCTGGTGGAGTCGATCACCAGCGCCGGTTCAGTCTTCTTAGGCGACTGGTCGCCGGAGTCCGCGGGCGATTACGCTTCGGGCACCAATCACGTGTTACCGACCTACGGTTATACGTCGACCTGTTCCAGCCTGGGCCTGGCCGACTTCCAGAAACGCATGACGGTGCAGGAGCTGACGCCGCAGGGCTTCCTGAATCTGGCCGCCACGATTGAAACCCTGGCCGCCGCTGAGCAGCTGGATGCCCACAAGAATGCCGTCACCCTGCGCGTTGCCGCACTGAAGGAGCAAGCATGAGTCAGGATATTGAGCAGCTGGCACGCGCGAATGTGCGCGCTCTGACGCCTTATATGTCGGCGCGTCGTCTGGGTGGCAACGGTGATGTCTGGCTCAATGCCAACGAATTCCCGCTGCCGGTGCCGTTTGAGCTGTCGCAACAGACGCTGAACCGCTATCCCGAATGTCAGCCAAAGCTGGTTATTGAGCGCTATGCGGCTTACGCAGGTTTAACGCCGGAGCAGGTGCTGGTCAGCCGTGGCGCGGATGAAGCCATCGAACTAATCATGCGTGCCTTTTGTGAGCCGGGACAGGATGCGATTCTCTTCTGTCCGCCGACCTATGGCATGTACAGCGTCAGCGCCGAAACCATCGGCATTGAATATCGCACCGTTCCGGCGCTTAGCGACTGGCAGCTCAACCTGCCCGCTATCGCGGAACAGCTTGATGGCGTCAAAGTCGTTTACCTTTGCAGCCCGAACAACCCGACCGGCAACCTGATTAATCAGGACGACATCCGCCAGTTACTGGCGATGACCGCCGGTAAAGCGCTGGTGGTAGCCGATGAAGCCTATATTGAATTCTGCCCGCAGGCGACGCTGACCGGCTGGCTGAAGGATTATCCGCATCTGGTCATTCTGCGTACCCTTTCAAAAGCCTTTGCGCTGGCGGGCCTGCGTTGTGGGTTTGCGCTGGCGAATAAGCCGGTGATCGACCTGCTGATAAAGGTGATTGCGCCCTACCCGCTGGCGACGCCGGTAGCGGACGTGGCGGGTCAGGCGCTGAGCGAGCAAGGCATTGCGCTGATGCGTGAGCATGTGGTCCAGCTGAACGACAATCGCAGCTGGCTGCTGGCTGAACTGGCGCAGCTGGCCTGCGTTGAGCAGGTTTTTCCCAGCGAAACCAACTATGTGCTGGCGCGCTTTACCGATTCCCCAAAAGTCTTCAAAACCTTATGGGATCAGGGCATTATCCTGCGTGATCAGAACAAAAATCCGGGCCTGTCGGGATGCCTGCGCATCTCCATCGGCACGCGTGAAGAGTGCGAACGAGCGATCGCCGCGCTGCAAGCCTTTTCTCTGGAGCAAGCATGAGTCAGAAGACCCTTTTTATTGACCGCGACGGTACGTTAATCTCTGAGCCGCCTGAGGATTACCAGGTGGATAGACTGGATAAACTGGCATTTGAGCCAGACGTTATCCCGGCGCTGCTGGCGCTGCAGGCCGCCGGTTATCGCCTGGTGATGATTACCAACCAGGATGGTCTTGGCACCGCCAGTTTCCCGCAGGCGGATTTTGATGGGCCGCACAATCTGATGATGCAGGTCCTGACCTCGCAGGGCATCGCGTTTGACGATGTGCTGATCTGCCCGCACATGCCGGACGATCATTGCGACTGCCGCAAGCCGAAAACGAAAATGGTAGAAGCCTGGCTGGCAGAAGGCGCGCTGGATACCGCCAACAGTTATGTGATTGGCGATCGTCTGACCGACGTGCAGCTGGCGGAGAACATGGGCATTCAGCCTATCCGCTACGGCGCTGACGGCGAGAACTGGCAGACCATTCAGCAGCGTCTGACCCAGCGTGACCGCCATGCGCTGGTGCAGCGCAACACGAAAGAGACGCAGGTTCGGGTCGAACTCTGGCTGGATCGCGAAGGCGGCAGCAAGATTAATACCGGCGTGGGTTTCTTCGACCACATGCTGGACCAGATTGCCGTACACGGCGGCTTCCGCATGAACATTGAAGTGAAAGGCGATCTCTATATTGACGATCACCACACGGTGGAAGATACCGGTCTGGCACTGGGCGAAGCGCTGCTGAAGGCGCTGGGCGACAAGCGTGGCATTGGCCGTTTCGGCTTTGTGCTGCCGATGGATGAATGCCTGGCGCGCTGCGCGCTGGATATCTCCGGCCGTCCGCACATCGAGTTCAAAGCAGAGTTCAACTATCAACGCGTGGGCGACCTCAGCACTGAGATGGTCGAGCACTTCTTCAGCTCGCTCTCTTACGCCATGATGAGCACCCTGCATCTGAAAACCAAAGGCAAGAATGACCATCATCGCGTCGAGAGCCTGTTTAAAGCCTTTGGTCGTACGCTGCGCCAGGCGATCCGCGTTGAGGGTAATACCCTGCCGAGTTCGAAGGGAGTGCTGTGATGAACGTGGTGATCATGGATACCGGTTGCGCCAATCTCTCGTCGGTGAAATGGGCAATTGAACGTCTGGGCTATACCCCGGAAGTGAGCCGCGATTCCGATGTGGTGCTGCGCGCCGACAAACTGTTTCTGCCAGGCGTAGGCACCGCGCAGGCGGCAATGAAGCAACTGGAAGAGCGTGACCTGATCGATCTGGTAAAAGCCTGTACCCAGCCGGTGCTGGGGATCTGTCTGGGTATGCAGCTGTTGGGACGCGGCAGCGATGAAAACGGCGGCGTGCCGACGCTGGGCATTATCGATGAGCCGGTGTCACTCATGGACACCCACGGCCTGCCGCTGCCGCACATGGGCTGGAACCAGATTACCGCGCAGGCGGGCAATCATCTGTTCCGCGGCATTGATGAAGGATCCTATTTCTACTTCGTCCACAGCTATGCCATGCCGGTCAACGCCAGCACCATCGCCCAGTGTCACTACGGTGAAGCGTTCACCGCCGCGGTGCAGAAAGATAACTTCTTCGGCGTCCAGTTCCATCCGGAACGCTCGGGCAAAGCGGGCGCGCAGTTGCTGAAAAACTTCCTGGAGATGTAATGATTATCCCCGCGTTAGATTTAATTGACGGCAAAGTGGTTCGTCTGCATCAGGGCGATTATGGTCAGCAGCGTGATTACGGCAGTGAGCCGCTGCCACGTCTGAAGGATTACGTAAGCCAGGGCGCGACTGTGCTGCATCTGGTGGATTTAACCGGCGCGAAAGATCCGGCGAAACGCCAGATTACGCTGCTGAAATCCCTGCTGGACGGCGTTGATGTGACGGTGCAGGTGGGTGGCGGCATTCGCAGCCGTGACGATGTGCACGCGCTGCTGGAAGCGGGTGCGAGTCGTGTGGTGGTCGGTTCCACTGCTGTGAAAGAGCCTGAAGAGGTCAAACGGTGGTTCGCGGAGTTTGGCGCAGAGGCGATTGTGCTGGCGTTAGATGTGCGCATTGACGCCAGTAACCGCAAAGAAGTGGCGATCAGTGGCTGGCAGGAAGCGGCGGGTGTTACCCTGGAAGAGGTGGTTACCGACTTTCAGCAGGTGGGCCTGAAGCATGTGCTGTGCACCGATATTTCCCGCGACGGCACCCTGAGCGGTTCCAATGTTGCGCTCTATCAGGAAGTCACGGCGCGCTTCCCGACGATCGCTTTCCAGTCCTCGGGTGGCATTGGCGACCTCAATGATATCGCCGCCCTGCGCGGCAGCGGCGTTCAGGGCGTGATTGTCGGACGTGCGCTGCTGGAAAATAAATTCACAGTTTCGGAGGCGATCGCATGCTGGCAAAACGGATAATTCCCTGTCTGGATGTACGTGACGGTCAGGTGGTCAAAGGCGTACAGTTTCGCAATCACGAAATCATCGGCGACATCGTGCCGCTGGCGCAGCGCTACGCCGCTGAAGGAGCAGACGAACTGGTCTTCTATGACATCACCGCCTCATCTGATGGCCGCGTCGTCGACAAAAGCTGGGTATCACGCGTTGCGGAAGTGATCGATATTCCATTCTGCGTCGCGGGCGGCATCAAAACCCCTGAAGACGCGGCACGTATTCTGGAGTTTGGTGCGGATAAGATCTCGATTAACTCCCCGGCGCTTGCCGATCCCACGCTCATCACCCGCCTCGCAGACCGGTTTGGCGTGCAGTGTATCGTGGTCGGCATCGATACCTGGTTTGACGAGGCCAGCGGCAAGTATCAGGTGAATCAGTATACCGGTGACGAAGCACGCACCCGCGTGACGCAGTGGGAAACGCTGGAGTGGGTGCAGGAAGTGCAGAAACTGGGCGCAGGCGAGATCGTGCTGAACATGATGAATCAGGATGGCGTGCGTAACGGCTATGACCTGGTGCAGCTGAAGAAAATGCGTGAAGTCTGCAACGTGCCCCTGATCGCCTCTGGCGGCGCAGGCACCATGCAGCACTTCCTGGAGGCGTTTACCGAGGCGAATGTCGATGGTGCTTTAGCCGCCTCGGTATTCCATAAGCAGATTATTAATATTGGTGAGCTGAAGAGCTTTCTGATCGACAACGGAGTGGAGATTCGCGCGTGCTAACTCAACAACAACAGGCCCTTCTCGACTGGGATAAAACACAGGGCATGATGCCGGTCATCGTTCAGCACAACGTCTCAGGCGAAGTGCTGATGCATGGCTACATGAACCCGGCAGCGCTGGAAAAAACCCTGGCAGAAGGCAATGTCACCTTTTTCTCCCGCACCAAAAACCGCTTGTGGACCAAAGGCGAGACCTCCGGCAACTTTCTGCAGGTGGTAAGCATCACGCCTGACTGCGACAACGACACACTGCTGGTACTGGCGAACCCGATTGGCCCGACCTGCCATCTCGGCACCACCAGCTGCTTCTCTCCGGCTGTGCCTGAATGGACCTTCCTCTATCAGCTGGAAGAGCTGCTGGCGTCGCGCAAAACGGCTGACCCTGAAAGCTCTTACACTGCACGGCTCTACGCCAGCGGCACGAAGCGCATCGCGCAGAAAGTGGGTGAAGAAGGCGTTGAGACCGCGCTGGCGGCGACCGTCAACGATCGGGATGAACTGACCAATGAAGCTTCAGACCTTGTCTATCACCTGATGGTGTTGTTACAGGATCAGAATCTCGACTTCAGCGCGGTGATTAACAACCTGCGCAACCGCCATAAGTAATTGTGCAATATGCTGCTCAGAATTTCGTTTTACAGGCGGATTCTGAGCAGAATCCTTCTCAAAAATTAAACGCTATTGTTGAGCATAATATTGCTCAACAGGTGTTGCCATGCGCACACTCCAGCTATTTATTAAGGGCCGCTGGTATAATGCCGCCCAACTCAATATTCAGCATCCCCTCCAGGGCCGTGAAAGCGCCGCCTTACTTGCGTACGATTATCTTGATCAGCGTATTAAAGGCTGGCAACTATGAAAAAAACGCTGTCACCTTTGGAACGCGAAGCGATGCTGCTGAACCTTACTCAGCAGTTTCCTGAAGAGAAACTGTCACAGGGCGAGCTCCTGATGCAGCTTCGCAAAAACGTGCTGGGATTCTCTCAGGAACGTTATGCCGCGCTGGCCGGGATTAGCCGCCGCACACTGTCAGATATTGAACAGGACAGGGACAATACCACGCTGAGCACCCTCAACCGGGCGCTTAAACCGCTGGGTCTGAAAACCGGCATATTGCCACGTCAGCCGCATATGCTGCAGACACTGATGCTGCAACTGACCGCAGGAGAGCACCGTGACCACCCATGAAAAGTTAATCGCTCTGCTCGAGCAACACCAGGCGCGTTATCGCCTGATGGAGCATGAGGCGACCGGCAAATGTGAAGCGGTCGCGGCGATACGCGGCACCGAAATCGGTCAGGGCGCGAAAGCGCTGGTCTGTCATGTGAAAGGCAATGGCATTAAGCAGCATGTGCTGGCGGTATTACCGGCCGACCTGCAGGCCGATCTGGGCAAAGTCGCGGCAGCAGTAGGCGGTCGACGCGCTTCACTCGCCAGCCCGGCGGAGACCGCTCTGCTGACCGGCTGCGTATTCGGGGCGATACCACCGTTCAGCTTTCATCCTGACCTCAGGCTGATTGTGGACCCCGCGCTGTTTGAACGTTATCCGGCGATCGCGTTTAACGCCGGTCTGCTGGAACGCTCAGTGATCCTGAATACCGAAGATTATCGCGCGTTATGCGCGGCTGACGTGGTGGAGATTACGCAGTAATTGCCATCCCGGCAGCCCGGCGATACTCTGCATAATCACTCATCACGACAGAATAAGAGCAAAATCATGAACATTTTCACTCAACGCCTGCGTCAGACGCTGGCTGTAGCGGTTATGGCAGGTTGCGCTTTTAGCGCGCAGGCAAAAATCGAACAGGTGCGTTTCGCGGTCGATCCGACCTATCCGCCCTTCGAATCGAAAACGCCACAGGGCAAGCTGGTCGGCTTTGATATTGATCTGGGCAATGCGCTCTGTACTCAGATGCAGGCAAAATGTGTCTGGGTTGAAAGCCAGTTTGACGGCATGATCCCGGCCCTTAAAGCGCGTAAATTTGATGCCATTCTGTCTGACATGGGCATTACCGAAGAGCGCCTGAAGCAGATCGATTTCACTGTTCCACTCTATGACACCCACACCCAGCTGATTGCCCGTAAAGGCGCTGGCATCCTGCCCACCGTTGAATCCCTGAAAGGAAAAACGGTCGGCGTAGAACAGGGAACGGTTCAGGAGCGCTATGCGCTGGCAAAATGGCAGCCTCACGGTGTGACCGTAGTGCCTTATGGCGATCAGGCACAGGTTGAAAGCGATCTGGTTTCAGGCCGACTGGATGCGGTATTCACCGATGCGGCACAGGCGGCCATCGGTTTCCTGAAGCATCCGCAGGGCAAAGATTTTGAACTGGCTGGGCCGATTATTCAGGATCCGATTATCGGCCCCGGCACGGCTATTGGCCTGCGCAAAGGCGATACCGAACTGAAAACCGCACTGGATAATGCCTTTGCCGAAATCAAAAAGAACGGCACCTTTGACCAGATTCAGAAGCGCTACTTCGCCACGGATATCTCTATCCAGCAGTAACCTCGCGGTCATCCTTTTTCGTCCTCACCGCGATCCGGCACTATACTCTAACTTTTTCGGGACGGCGCGCTGTCGTCCTTTGCCGATTAAAGGACATTAACACGGTATGCATCAACAACATCATCCACTGTTAAGCGCCTCTTTAGGCACCCAGCGTGAAATCATCAGTTTCCATTTCGGTGAAGATTACCAGCGTCAGGTTTATATCCAGGCTGCCCTGCATGGCGACGAACTGCCCGGTATGGCGGTGGCGTGGTTTTTAAAGCAGCGACTACAGGCGCTGGAGTCCGCCGGTCAACTTAAAGCCGCCTTTACCCTGGTGCCAGTTGCCAATCCACTGGCGCTGGGACAGCACTGGCATGGCACCCATCTGGGCCGATTCCATACGCTCTCTGGCCAGGACTTCAACCGCCGTTTCCCGTCACTGGGCGCAACCCTGGCGGCCGGGCTGGCTGAAAGTCTGACCCAGAGTGAAACGCAGAATAAGAGTCTGATCCGCGAGGCAATTGATCGCCACTATCGCGATACCGTGCCAAAAACCGAGCTGGATGCGCAGCGCTTTACGCTGATGCGGATGGCCAGTCAGGCCGATCTGATGATTGACCTGCACTGTGACTGGGAAGCCGTGCCGCACCTCTACACGACGCCGCACGCCTGGCCGGACATTGAGCCGCTGGCGCGCTGGTTAGGCAGTGAAGTACAGCTGCTGGCGCAGATCTCCGGTGGAGAGCCGTTTGATGAAGCCTGCTGCGAACCCTGGCTGACGCTGGCAGAGCGATTTGGTAAGGATTACCCGATGCCACGCGGACTGCTGCCAGTGACACTGGAGTTGCGAGGCATGCGTGATGTTTCGCCTGAACAGGCCGAGAAAGACGCGGAGGCGATTATTTCAGCGCTGCAGGAAGGCGGCTATATCGGCTACAGCGAACCTTCAATTTCCGTAGAGGTGGCCGCGCCCGTCATTGGTGGCGATGAACTGGTCCCGGCGAGCGCGGGCGGCGATGATGTGGTAGCAATCAATGACGGGCCGATTGGTTTGAACGTACCTGACGTTGCTGAAGCACCGGGAGAGACGGGCGTGATTAAAGAACGTCACAGCGAAGGATCGTCGGCGGCCTCCCCTTCCCTGAAAAATCCACCAACGCCGTTAGCGGGCTGTGAATATATTCATTCGCCGGTTTCAGGGTTGATTTTGCATCGCAAACCGCTGGGCGCACTGATTCGTCCGGGAGAAGTGGTGGCTGAGATTGTTGATCCGCTGACCGACCATATTACGCCGCTGGTCGCAGAGTATGGCGGTATTCTCTATGCAAGGCACTGGGTAAGGTTTGCGACGGCAGGCATGCTGGTTGTGCGGCTGGCGGGTGAGCGGGAGATTCGGAGCGGAGATTTGCTGGTAGGATAAAAAAAGGGCTTCCCTCGGGAAGCCCTTTTTAGTGATTAGTCTAACCACTCGGTGTGGAACACACCGTCTTTATCAATGCGCTTGTAGGTATGCGCACCAAAGTAGTCACGCTGCGCCTGAATCAGGTTAGCAGGCAGCACTTCTGAACGATAGCTGTCATAGTAAGCGATCGCCGCAGAGAAGGTTGGCGTCGGGATACCGTTCTGAATCGCATAAGAAACGACATCACGCAGCGCCTGCTGATACTGATCCGCGATATCTTTGAAGTACGGAGCCAGCAACAGGTTAGCGATGCCTGCATCGGCTTCATAAGCATCAGTGATCTTCTGCAGGAACTGGGCACGGATGATGCAGCCAGCGCGGAAGATCTTCGCGATTTCCCCGTAGTGCAGATCCCAGTTGTTCTCTTCTGACGCGGCACGCAGCTGTGAGAAGCCCTGCGCATAAGAGACGATTTTACCGAGGTACAGCGCGCGACGAACTTTCTCGATGAACTCCGCTTTGTCGCCAGTGAAGGCTTTTGCCTGTGGACCGCTCAGTACTTTAGAGGCCGCAACACGCTGCGTTTTCAGCGAGGAGAGATAACGGGCAAAGACAGACTCGGTGATCAGTGACAGAGGCTCACCGAGATCCAGTGAACTCTGGCTGGTCCATTTACCGGTGCCTTTGTTTGCTGCTTCATCCAGAATCACATCAACCAGGTATTTACCGTCTTCGTCTTTCTTGGTGAAGATATCTTTGGTGATGTCAATCAGGTAGCTGCTCAGCTCGCCGTTGTTCCAGTCGGTGAAGGTCTCAGCCAGCTCTTCGTTGTTCAGGCCCAGTGCGCCTTTCAGCAGCGCATAGGCTTCTGCGATCAGCTGCATGTCGCCATATTCGATGCCGTTGTGAACCATCTTCACGTAGTGGCCCGCGCCGTCCGGACCGATATAGGCCACACAGGCTTCGCCATCTTCCGCACGCGCCGCGATCTTATCCAGAATCGGCGCAACCAGCTCGTAGGCTTCTTTCTGGCCACCAGGCATGATGGATGGACCTTTCAGTGCGCCCTCTTCACCGCCGGAAACGCCGGTACCGATGAAGTTGAAGCCCTGGTCAGACAGTTCTTTGTTACGACGGATGGTGTCTTTGTAGAAGGTGTTACCGCCATCAATCAGGATGTCGCCTTTATCCAGGTGTGGAGTCAGTGAGGCGATAGTCTTGTCAGTCGCTTCACCCGCCTGAACCATCAGCAGGATACGACGAGGTTTTTCCAGCGATTCAACAAACTCTTCAACGGTGTAAAAAGGAGCAAGCTTCTTGCCCTGGTTCTCGGCGATGACTTCATCAGTCTTTTCGCGTGAACGGTTGAAGATTGAAACAGTGTAACCGCGGCTCTCAATGTTAAGAGCCAGATTGCGGCCCATCACTGCCATACCTACAACGCCGATCTGTTGCTTGGACATTACATACTCCTGTCATTTAAAACAATGGGTTACATTGTTTTCGTTCTGGTTCTTAGCTGCTTCTCTACCATAGAGACTATTCATTCTGTTGTACATAGCAAAATTAATATTCAAAGCTATCACAACTATTACTCCCGCGAGGTTTTATTCAAGTAACAACCCCATATAAAGTATGTGTAATGAATATAAGCAGCTATTGACCTCTGTACCTGCAGCTTTAATAAATCCCTGAACAAACTACCATGAAAATGCTATTTAAGAATTTCGTGAATGGCACGATTTGACAATCTTCTTTTCACATAGCGTTGCAGGCGATAAGGAACAAACCGAGTGATCGTTCTCACTCCGGGCAACTGAATAAATTTCCAGAGTTTTGACAGGTATAGTTCCTTTTGCGAGAGCTGCTCACTACTTACCCGATCGATTTCAACATGATTGATCAGAGATTTATAATCAATGGTGCCCAACTCGCCTTTACGTTGCCAATCTGCACTCAGGTATTCCGTCTTGTAAAAGCCTTTATCCAGCACAATGCCTTTATCGTCTAGAATATTGCTCTTATTTTCACCGTTATTTAACAATGACGGTTCTGCAGCCAGTGACAGGAATAAATCTTTCAGGGCTGTGACCGACATATCCCATTGAATCACTCTGCTGAACTGGCGATTATTTACCCGCTCCGGGAAAGCACCAATGTTAGGTACAATGACCGGTAAACCATTTTCCAGCGCAATGCTAAGGGTGTAACTATAGGTCTCAGGCCACTGCGCAGGATACCAGACAACGTCAGGCTTCACTTCCGCGATGATTTTTTCAATATCCGCATCCGAATAACCGCCCAATGTGTTGATAACGCCGTGTAATGGACGGAAAGCGTATCCCATAAGAGTGAATTTTACCGGGTGTCCGCTTAAGGCGATGGCCGTTTCTTCAAGGAGAACCGCCCCCTTCTCTTTGCTGATAGCACCAATAATAAGCACATTCAAATGGCTGCCTGGCTGGGGAGCAATGACCGGGGTATCCTGTGGTTTGACATGATGATCGATGTGCCATGCACTAATGGCATTGTAACGTGTGGCATCGTAGATATTGGCATAACGAGACTGCGTATCAATTGAAGGGAAAATGACACGCTGAGCATTATGCAACCAGTCAGCAACATGTTTTCGGTACTCCTCCAGCGGCATGTACATCGGCACTGGATAATGCTCAATGCAGTACTGGTCCATGGTGGTTAAATCATCACCACAGAAACGTCCGTTGCGGTTCGTTAGCGTTGGATTACCGTTAATCAAGAAATAGTCATGGACTGTAATATCATAACCACACTTAAGCCGGGTATGCAGTGCCAGAATTTCTTTATCAAAGCCCATAATATGGTGATAGTGCACATTTCCGACGCCAGTAAACATCAGTAAGTCAATTAACTTATCTGTACCATTTTCCAGATCGAAAATTATCCTGTCTTTATTGGCAGCACCTTCCGCCGTTAATGCAAGAGCATAAGTATTTTCTTTTTCGCCGGGTGCCAGCAGTAAAAAATGAATTTTATTTTTATAATAAGCAATAAGTTCATTTAAATGGGTAACGACGCCGCCGCCCATTTTATGACTGACCAGTAGCACTTTTGGAACGTCGGTGGTTGCAATTATGCGCGCCATAATCTGCTGACGGGCTTTTTTGGCCGGATCTGCAGCGATAAAGGACATAACATCTGCCGTGTAGTTAGGATGCAACCCGTTCAGCAACTCCATAGCTTTGAGTTTGCGTGGGCTCTGCTCACCTGCAAAACTGACGCCGCCTTTATGGTAGGCAAAAACGTTTAACTGATGATAATTTTTCCAGCCCAGCTTATCTGCACGCTGACACCAGTCATTTTCTTCACCATATCCACGACCAAATGTCTCGACATCGAAATATCCCACCTGATTCAGACAATCACGGCGAATATACATGCAGAAACCAATCCCAGTTGGGATCTCGACCAGATTATCCTGCGTGCCATAGCTGGCGAAATGGTCGTCCAAAACTTTAACATCAAGTCCCAGCAGCAATTCGTTGTCTTCACAGAAATTAGGGAAGCTACAAATCGTGGCATTGTTTGAAAATGGCGTAATGCTGCCTACGCGCTCTTTGCTGTAGGCTGCATCTTTAATTCGTTCGAGCCAGTCGTTAGCTACTTCAACATCACTGTTCAGTAACAGCACATCATTGCGTAAATGCAGTTGCATGCCACGATTGACAGTAGCGACAAAACCCAGATTCGTTTCGTTTTCCAGCAGGATGAAAGCATTATTACTGCAGCGTTCACGTAACCACGCTGTTAATTCAGGCTCAGGTGAACAATCGTTAATAACGACCAACTGAGCCCAGTCCGGAATCGAAGCCAAGGCAGATTCAATGCACTCCTGAGTCTCTTCCAGACCCGCATAGACAGGAACAATAACATCAACCGTTTTAGATAAATCGAGTTCTGTACGCACAATGGCTCTGTGTTGTGTAGTTTGGGTTTCATCAAGTTGCTTACTGAGCGCAGCGACCTGCTCTTTGAGTGCCTGGTTTTCTGCTTCGAGTGCGGTGTGAATATCCGCAGAAGACAGGCGTTCGGCTTCATTCTGGCTACTTTGAGCTTCAAGCACGGCGACCTGCTCTTTAAGTGCCTGGTTTAACGCCTCCATGACGGAGTAATAATCAGCGTTTGAAAGACGCTCGGCTTCTTTTTCCTTACCATTGGCTTCAAGCGCAGCGACATGCTCTTTGAGCGCCTGATGTTCCACTTCCAGGACGCTATGATTGTCCGTCAAAGAAAGACGTTCGGCTTCCTTCTGGCCATTTTCAGCTTCCAGCACCGCAATCTTGTTTTGCAACTCAGCAACGGTCGCGGTTAATTGCTTAATCTTACGATCTTTGACACCATTTTCGATGTCGGTTGCTAGTGTTTCCTTTTCGCTGTCAGTCATGTTATGTTTCCTGCACTTTCGTAAAATTGAAGATGTTTTTTTATAATTGACTTTTCATCTGGTCTGGAAAGCCTGAAGCGAATGTATTCTAAATCAAAAATAAGAGCATAAGGCACCAGATAAGCAAACAGGTAGAAGCCAAGGCGATTAATACGCTCCTTTTCTTCCTCTGCTTCCAGAATGAAGCGGAATGACGAATCCCCAAAGGCAATAACGGGCACCCCCATTAACAAGGCTTCAAGACCCACGCTGGAATTAATGGTCACTATTTTTTCGCATCGCGCTATGAAATCGATGCTCGTGGCCGATTGATCCACATTGGAAAGGTTTTCTTTTAACCTGAAAGCACTGCCGGGGTGACTACGGACAAGAAAATTACCATCGTAATTTAATTGTGCATAATCCAGCAAAACCTGATTGTTGAATCCGTTAGAGTAAGCAATGAGGTTCGAGTCATTTTCAACCTGCAGTACTATGCCTGATTTGTATTGTTTTGTCAGCGTCGGCAATGGTGTGGATGAAAAAAAACCGCGAAGATCTTCAAGCGTTAGGTTAAGCTGGCAATCTTCAGCTGCAGCAGCATAACGCGCTTTCGCTTCAGTGTTACCGTTGACACCACTAAAGTCGAGATAGCCTGTTGACAGGTATTCCGGATGTCTTAACGGCCCTAACTCCATATTCATGACAGGTATATTCAGCCGCTTACATGCTGAGAACAGCGACGGGCAATTACACCAGTTCAGTACAACTTCAACGTTGCCAATTGACTGTAGCGCGTCATAAAAATCCCTTTCCAGCGAAACATCATTTTGGGTTAAGTATTCGTAAAAAGCGCGGGTAGGATTACCCTCATGTTCAGCTAACATCCGAACAAAGAAATCGCTGTTGAAATGGGTAAAACTCATGGTGGCCAGTTCTGCCGATGTAGGCAAACGATAGCCTTGTCGCTTCTGTGAATCGTCCAGCAATTCCCAGCGCTGATACTGACGCCAGATATCGACATCCTGGCGATACAGGTCGTCAGTAAGAAAATGCAGCCGGTCACCGTAGGTAGTTAAAAGTTTATAAAATATCCATAGATAGGGGGCAGAACGCCCCCTGAATGGAAAAGAGGGGAAGTAGGCGACGATCATAGGCCCTCCCCTTCTTTAAATAAGACTTTAACCGGAGCGTAAATAACACCACCCTGTTCGCGTGGAGCCCAGTATTTTACTTTCTGCATTGGACGACGCTGATCCAGTTCTTCCCGGTTTCCTTTGTCCAGTGAGGCTAGTCCACAATGAATTAAGTAATCACCCGCATTGAGCGGTAATGTCACTTTATAGTCGATAAAGTACTTACCTGGTTTAAGATGCAAAGGCTGACCGGCTGCAATATTATTGTCTCCCCATACATCCCCGCCCTGCGATCGGGAAAGAGAAATCCCCAGCACGGCTTCTTTGATTTCCTCTGCGACCAGTAACGTAAAGCTGAACGTCAGCGCTTCGCCAGCTTTAACCATAGGCTTTTCTTCCAGAGGGGTGCCATCGGATTTGATCACGACCATCTTATCTATGATAGCGCGAGCGCTACCGAACCGCTTCTCATCGACGTCACGATGAATACCCGCCTGCTGAAGACGCTGGAGTTCAGCCACGCTGAAATCGGAAGTGACGGTGCCTGCACTTAGCGAGCGAGCGATTTCAACCGGCTCGGCCTGAGAAAGTATCATACCTTTTTCATAAGCCAGCACGGCGGCCAGTACATCGGTAGTGTCGGCAATCAGTTCGCCATTCTTCATCACGATACACCGATCAGCATATTCCAGAATACTGCCAGTAGAGTGAGTTACCATAAGAATGGTTGTGCCTTTTTTCTTCAGAGCTTCCATGCGCTTAAAACATTTATACTGGAAGCCGATATCACCTACTGCCAGTGCTTCATCGACAATCAATATTTCCGGATCAACACACGCCTGCACGGCAAAGGCTAATCGCACATACATACCGCTGGAATAAGTTTTGACTGGCTGATCAATAAAATCACCTATATCTGCAAAATTCAGAATGTCGTCAAGTTTAGCGTCCGTTTCAGTTTTACTCATGCCTAAAACACTGGCATTTAGATAGACATTTTCACGCCCTGTGAATTCCGGGTTGAATCCTGCTCCCAGCTCCAGCAAGGCAGCAACGCGACCATGGATTTCCACGTTGCCAGCAGTCGGTGAAAGCGTACCGCAGATCATTTGCAAAAGTGTTGATTTACCGGCACCGTTACGACCGATAATACCCACCGTTTCACCACGGTTAATGGTAAAAGAGACGTTCCTCAGCGCCCAGAATTCTTTGTAGTAACTCCGGGCGTCTTTGCCTGCAATGCGCCGTACACGCGGCAGGAAAAATTGTTTCAATCGATCTCTGGGACGATCGTAAATCTGGTAGCACTTACTCAGTCCTTCAATGCGGACGGCAAAATCATTAGAGGACATCGGCGAATCCCTTTCTGGTTTTCTGGAAGAACGCAAAGCCAAGCCAGGCAATAACAGAGGCACAGCCGGTATAGATCAATAACCCTTTCCAGTTAGGTACATGTCCCCAAATTAATACCTCACGTGCTTGTTCAATAATGAATGTCAGCGGATTGAGCATAATCCAAATACGGAACTTTTCAGGAATCGCTGTTATCGGGAAGAAGACAGGAGAAAGGAACATCATGATGGTAGTAATAATCATGGTGGTTTGTCCTACATCACGGATATAAACACCCAATGAAGACAAAATCCAGGACAACCCCAGGCAAAAAATGATTAAAGGTATTAAAACGGCAGGCAGAAAAATGCTTGTCCAGTGTAGGTAGCCATTAAAGGTGAAAAAGGCCAGCATGAGTACGAACAAGCTGATCACACTATGAAAAATAGCTGAAAGCAGGCTGATAACCGAAAGCGTTTCAAGAGGATAGACGACTTTTTTTACGTAGTTAATATTGCCTAAAATGATCGTAGGTGCCTTGTTTATGACCTCGGCAAACAGGCCATGCACTATCATTCCCACAAAAAGAATAAGCGCAAACTGAGTTTTGCTCTCATCACCGCCTACTGACCAGCGGGCTTTGAACGCTACAGAAAAGACAAAAGTGTACACTGCCAGCATAAACAACGGGTTCAGGAAGGACCAAGCCAGCCCCATGCTAGAACCTTTGTAACGGCCGACAACCTCTCGCTTTGTCATCTGATAAATCAACTGTTTATGGCGAAAAATTGAGCCCAGCATCGCCCTTACGGAGATCCGTTGTTTTAGATGAGGATTGCTCATTGCTTGTACCCGCCTGAAACTTCAACAAAAAAAATCTTGGACATGTTATCAATACCTCAAAACAGCATTTACGTATTGGCCTTGATTGGCACCGATTTTAAACACTCTTTATTTTTCGAGCGTCTTAGCGGATCGAAAAACCATCCCCATTTATTGAAATATTTTATCGATGACAAAATATGTTGCAATAATAGGTATTTGCTTTCATACGAACCCTTTTTGAAAAGATGTGTGATTGTGACATCTGAGTAGTAAATAATATCCGTATATTTCAGCGCACGCCGACAGAGGTCAATATCTTCCATATACATAAAGTACCTGTCGTCGAAACCTTCCAGTCTGGCAAGAAGTTCGGATTCTAAAAACATGAAACACCCAGACACCGAAGGCACAGTAAAGACCTTAGAAAAGTCGGCATTCCTTAACTCATATTTTTTATCCATATCTTTTGCCAACGCTGGAATAAACCTGCGTGCAAAAAGGTTGACCGGAGTAGGCAAAAGTCGACAACTAAACTGTTTAGAACCATCAGAATAGACAATAGATGGCGAAAGAAATTTGTATTTATTTTTTTTAGCTACCTGATACAACGATGAAACCGCACCCTCCTGAAAACGTATGTCAGGGTTGCAGATTAAAAAATACTCAGACCGACTCAGGTATTTTTTTATGGCTATGTTGTGTCCCGCGCCAAAGCCCAGGTTACTCCCTGCCTGAATATATTCTATACGCGGATGATTCAGATTCGCAGCCCAGTCAGCGCCACCGTTGTCCACCAGTACGATCTTCTCAATCGTTTCCTCGCTTAACAGAGAGGCCAGTGTTGGCTCAATGTCTGTCTGAGTATGACGATACAGAACGATTGAGGCGACAATTTGCATATATGGGTTACCATTCATCGTTAAATCTGTCTGAATTGAGCACCCATACCGGGTGCTTAACTGTTCTTCTGATTAGCATGCAGTATAAACGTCAGCGTGTCAGGGCTGACCTGTTTTAAGCTTTTGCAAGACTGAATCAACGCGTGGCAGCCAACTGACAGGCTTGATGCCTGCGGCAGCGATCTTTGCTGTAGACATGACGGAATATTTTGGCCGTTTGGCAGGCGTTGGGAATTGGGTAGTCGGTATAGCCTTTAGCTCAGGCATTTTTTCCAGGAGTCCGGATGTACAGGCATTTTTCAGAATCGCATCTGCAAAACCGAACCAGCTGACCTCTCCAGCACCACTATAATGATAAATCCCGGTAAGGCGCGAAGCAGCAAGAATTATTTCCATCACAGCACTGGCGATGTCGCCTGCATAAGTAGGACATCCAAGCTGATCGTCGATGATGCTCAACTCAGAACGTTCTTTTCCTAAACGCAGCATAGTTTTTAGAAAATTATTGCCATACTCGCTGAAGACCCATGAGGTTCTCATCACGATGGAGCGATCATAAGCAAGCGCTGCTTTTTCACCCGCTAATTTAGTGGAACCGTAGACGCTTTGCGGCGCGCAGGGATGATCTTCAACCCACGGGGTGTCTGCCTCACCGTTGAAGACATAATCGGTTGAGATGTGTACAAAAAAAACATCATAATGCTGAGCAGCATGTACCAGATTCTCTACAGCCTGTACGTTTACCTTCCAGGCACCTTCAGGATCTGATTCAGCACGATCCACGGCAGTATAAGCGGCAGCATTGAAAATGACGTCTGGCTTAAAATGCCCGACGACATGATTAACAGCTACTGCATCCGTAATGTCCAACTGAGAACGATCGGTTGCCAGCAACGTGACCTGTGGAAATTTATCTTTGACGAGATCCTTAAAACAGGACCCCACCTGGCCCGAAGCGCCAGTTAAAAGTACTTTCATTCGAAAAGCTCTCTGAATAGCATACCTTGTGCATCTTTACCGGACAGCAGCGGCTCGGTGACAGGCCACTTGATATCAATGTGCGGATCGTTCCACAACAGGCAGCCCTCATTTTGCGGGTCATAGTAGTCGGTACACTTGTATTCAAAATCGGCAAATTCTGAAATAACAACAAACCCATGGGCCAGACCGGGCGGAACCCAGAACTGGTTTTTATTTTCTTCAGAAAGATAAACGCCAGCCCATTGACCAAAAGTGGGAGATTGCGGACGTATATCGACCGCCACATCAAAAACTTCTCCCCGAACCACACGCACCAGTTTGCCCTGTGGTTTCGAAGTCTGAAAGTGCAGGCCTCTCAAAACATTCTTAGACGAACGGGAATGATTGTCCTGAACAAAATCTAAATCAATATTCAGAAGCGTCTGATAACGCTCTTTCTGGAAAGTTTCGAGAAAAAAGCCCCGTTCATCGCCAAACACCTTTGGTTCAATGAGTTTAGCACCCTGTACACGCGTCTCAGTTACTTTCATTACCACACCGCTCGTCGTCTGTTAAAACATGTTTCTGGTGCTGACTTTTTTGGCAGGCATTTTCGCGCAGTCAGAGCATCCAGTTTCAAGTGCCTGATTTTAGCATTAACCCGATTGGCGCTGAACCCTGCGGCGATAATTCTTTTTAGACTTTTTAAGGCGTAACTGAAAACATAATCCCAAGAAAAGAGTAACATCACCTTGACTTGAACAATATTTAATCCTGCTAAATTCAGGCTGTCAGAAGGGAGGGGCTCCGATAAGGTTTTGTTGAGATTAATCATCCTGCCTGAACGTTGTAGAGCAGGAAAAAAATAGCTGAAACTGTTGCTGTATGCGCATTTTTTACTCTTCAGTAGTTGAGGCAGCCAAGGTTACAGGTATAATTTGCTCCCCTAACCTGTGGTTAGATTATCTCTAATCCTGCGGTTTGATATGCTGGATAACTTCGCGATAGCAAATTGGTGAGCTTTAATTCATGAAAATTCTTGTTACAGGTGGTGCAGGTTTTATTGGTTCTGCCGTCGTAAGGCATCTTATTAATGATATTCAGGCGACAGTACTGGTTGTGGATAACCTCACCTATGCTGGCAATCTTGAATCTTTAACTACCGTTGCACAAAATCCGCACTTTAAGTTCATGCAGGCCGACATCTGTAATGCAGCCGACATGAAGCAAGCCTTTACAGAATTTCAACCCGATGCCGTGATGCATCTGGCGGCAGAAAGCCATGTTGACCGCTCTATTGAAGGCCCTGCGGCTTTTATCGAAACCAACATCACAGGTACTTATACGCTGTTAGAAGCAGCCCGGGCTTACTGGTCCGCATTATCCGCTGAAGAGAAGCAGGCTTTCCGTTTCCACCATATCTCTACCGATGAGGTCTATGGCGATTTGCACGGTACGGATGATCTTTTCCTGGAAACCACTCCTTATGCGCCAAGCAGCCCCTACTCTGCTTCTAAAGCCGCAAGCGATCATCTGGTGCGTGCATGGAACCGGACTTATGGTTTGCCGGTAGTGATTACCAATTGCTCAAACAATTATGGCCCTTATCACTTCCCGGAAAAACTGATTCCCCTGGTAATCCTGAATGCGCTTGCGGGCAAACCTCTGCCGGTTTATGGCGAAGGTCTGCAAATCCGTGACTGGCTTTATGTTGAAGATCACGCGCGTGCTCTTTACAAAGTCGTTTCCGAAGGGAAAGTGGGCGAAACTTACAATATTGGCGGTCACAACGAGCGCAAAAATATCGATGTGGTCAAAACAATTTGCACCATTCTGGATGAGCTGGTCGCTGACAAACCTAAGGGCGTTGAGCACTTTGCTGATCTCATCACTCACGTGACCGATCGTCCTGGCCACGATATGCGTTACGCAATCGACGCCAGCAAAATTGCTCTCGAACTGGGCTGGAAGCCTCAGGAAACGTTTGAAACTGGGATCCGTAAAACTGTTGAATGGTATCTGAATAATCGCGAATGGTGGCAGCGCGTTCAAAGTGGCGCTTACGCAGGCGAACGTCTCGGTTTACACAAATAAAAGGTATTTTATGAAAGGCATCGTTTTAGCCGGAGGATCCGGAACACGTCTGTATCCTATCACCCGTGGCATTTCTAAACAGTTGCTGCCTATCTACGATAAGCCGATGATCTATCATCCGCTTTCGGTATTGATGCTGTCAGGAATCAGAGAGATTCTGATTATCACTACCCCAGACGATCTTCCTTCATTTAAGCGTTTACTGGATGACGGAAGTCAATTTGGGATTCAGCTGGAATATGCCGTCCAGCCTTCTCCCGATGGCCTTGCTCAGGCTTTCATTATTGGTGAAGATTTCATAGCCGGTGATTCCTGTGCCCTGGTATTGGGTGACAATATTTTCTTTGGGCAGAGCTTCGGTAAAAAGCTGGAGTCCACAGCGCAGTTAAAAAGCGGCGCCACTGTATTCGGTTACCAGGTCATGGATCCGGAACGTTTTGGTGTGGTTGAATTCGATGAAAACTTCCGCGCACTGTCTATCGAAGAAAAGCCCCTGAAGCCAAAATCTCACTGGGCCGTTACCGGGCTCTATTTCTATGACAAAAACGTTGTAGAAATGGCTAAACAGGTTAAGCCTTCCGCTCGTGGTGAGCTGGAAATTACTACGCTGAATGAAATGTATATGGAGAAAGGACAGCTGAACGTTGAACTGCTGGGACGTGGTTTCGCCTGGCTGGATACGGGAACGCATGACAGCCTGATTGAGGCCTCGCAGTTTGTCCATACGATAGAGAAACGTCAGGGTATGAAGGTTGCCTGCCTCGAAGAAATTGCGTGGCGCAAAGGCTGGCTGAATTATGACGAAGTAGCCACTCAGGCTAAATTACTGTCAAAAACGTCTTATGGTCAGTATCTGCAAAACCTGATCGACGAAAAGATTTAATCCGCCACAGCAAAGGCTCTGCCGGATAGTTTAAATATTAAAAAGGCGAACCGGAGTTCGCCTTTTTTTCAATTACCGAAACCCATCCGGGTTCTTACTCTGCCAGTTCCACGTATCGCGCATCATCTCATCGATTCCGCGCGTCACGCGCCAGTCGAGCTCGCTGTTCGCCAGTGATGCATCGGCCCAGAACGCAGGCAGGTCACCGTCACGGCGTGGCTTGATCTCAAACGGGATCGCTTTACCGGACGCCTTCTCGAATGCCTTAATCATCTCCAGCACGGAGAAGCCTTTGCCGCCGCCCAGGTTGAAGGCGGTGTAGCCTTCCACTTTGCTCAGGTGATCCAGCGCTTTCAGGTGCCCTTCCGCCAGGTCAACCACGTGGATGTAGTCACGCAGGCAGGTGCCGTCTGGCGTATCGTAATCGCCACCAAACACGCCCAGCTTCTCCAGACGACCAATCGCGACCTGCGCGATATAGGGCAGCAGGTTGTTCGGGATGCCGGTCGGGTCTTCACCGATTTCACCAGACTCATGCGCGCCGACCGGATTGAAGTAACGCAGGGCAATCGCTTTAAACTTCGGCTCTGCTTTGGCGAAGTCGCGCATGACGAATTCGGTCATCAGCTTGGAGGTGCCGTACGGACTGGTGGTGCCGCCAATTGGCGTAGTCTCAACGTAAGGAACCGGTGCATCTGCGCCGTAGACGGTCGCTGATGAGCTGAAGATAAAGTTCCAGACGCCGGCATCACGCATCTCTTCCAGCAGTACCACTGTGCCCGCGACGTTGTTCTCGTAGTACTCCAGCGGCATACGCGTAGATTCACCGACTGCTTTAAGCGCAGCGAAGTGGATTACGGCTGAAATGCTGTTGGCTGCGAACAGGTCACGCAGACAGGCGCGGTCACGGATATCGCCCTCGACGAAGGTCGCTTTCTTACCCGCCAGTTTCTCCACGCGGTTAATGGCTTCGCGTGAGGCGTTGCAGAGGTTATCCAGAACCACAACATCATCACCGCGCTGCAACAGCGCCAGTACCGTATGGGAGCCGATATAGCCTGCTCCACCCGTTACTAAAATTGCCATGTGAGCTCCTTTCAATCTGCCGCGCATGACGCGGCGATTTAATTACTTTTGTTTTGCGAGAATCGTCTGGATAGCTTCGCGGAAATCGCGACCCTGCGCATTGTTGCGCAGTCCGTAAGAGACGAACGCCTGCATGTAACCCAGTTTACGACCGCAGTCGAAACTGTGACCGGTCAGCAGAGAGACATCAACCGTTTTGTGCTTACTCAGGCTGGCGATCGCATCGGTCAGTTGGATACGGCCCCAGGCGCCTGGCTCCGTGCGTTCCAGTTCTGCCCAGATATCAGCAGAAAGGACATAGCGGCCAACCGCGGCCAGGTCAGAGTTCAGTCCGGTGGTATCTTCAGGCTTCTCAACGAAATCGGTAATGGTGCTGATGTCGCCAGGGTGATCAATCGGCTCTGCAGTGGTGATTACCGAGTACTCAGTGAGATTGGACGCGGGCATATGTTGCGCCAGGACCTGGCTGTGGCCGGTCTCTTCAAAACGGGCAACCATCGCAGCGAGGTTATAACGCATGTGGTCAGCCGTTGAGTCATCCAGCAGAACGTCTGGCAGTACGACCACGAACGGGTTATCACCGATCATCGGACGGGCACAGAGAATCGAGTGGCCCAGGCCCAGCGGCTGTGCCTGACGCACGTTCATGATGGTGACGCCTGGCGGGCAGATAGACTGCACTTCGCTCAGCAGCTGACGCTTCACGCGCGCTTCCAGCAGCGCTTCGAGTTCATAAGTGGTGTCGAAGTGGTTTTCTACGGCATTTTTCGATGCATGCGTGACCAGCACAATCTCTTTAATACCCGCGGCAACACACTCGTCAATGATGTACTGAATCATCGGTTTGTCGACGACAGGCAGCATCTCTTTCGGAATGGCTTTAGTCGCAGGGAGCATATGCATACCGAGGCCCGCAACCGGGATTACTGCTTTAAGCTTGGTCATATTTATTCCGTTTAATAAAATGAAGATGTGGGTCGATTATGCAGGATCGGCCGGAAGAGCAAGTATAATCTTTATCTGAAAAGCGGACAGTAACTCTCTGTCATAACTTGGAAATTCGGCATTTTGCCCATTGCCAGCAACACCATAAACTGAATAAAGACAATCAGTAATCGAATATTGCCACTGTGACCTACAGCACTCTTCGTTGCATGGCTGAGACCAGCTATAAATGAAAACGGGCGACCCTGAGGCCGCCCGTTGATATAACGCTTTGTAATCAGAGCCAGCCTTCAAACCACTCTGGCATCACAAACAGATTAAAGTGATTTACCAGCAGCATCACGCCAACAAATACCACCGACACGGCCACCCACTGCCGGGCATAAGGAATAAACCGAATGCCAATCACCGGCTTGATAAAGAATGGATGCGCCAGTGCCGAGATCAGAATCTGCGAGATGGAGAGCGTCAGCGCGACGTAGAGCACGTTTGGCCAGATAAAGGTGGTCGCCAGTACCGCCAGGACCACAATGCTCGCCACGATGTTCCAGTAGAACTCAACGTTGGTCCGTCCGTTGGCCTGGGAAATTGCCCCGGTCAGCCCCCCCATCGGCCGCAGCATACCAAACAGCAGCATCAGCGGGATCAGGTGATAGACCTGCTCATGTGATGCGCCATAGAGCACACGCACAATAACCGGCGAGAAGATACCAATGGCCAGATACATGGCGCTGCTGAACAGCATGATCCCCAGCGTACCTTTCAGGAACAGCTTTTTCAGCTGCTCGGCATCGTGCTGTTTCTCAGCAAAGCGCGGCAGTGCCAGACGATTAATCACCGGCGTGACAAGCTTCAGCGGTTGCAGCACCAGCTCTTTCGCCAGCGAGTAAACGCCCAGCATCTCAGCACCCATGACTTTACCGACCACCAGCGCATCCGCCTGGGTACGTAACTGGTTAATGGTCTGCGAACCGAGCTGATAGCTGCCGTAGCGAATCGCGCCGAAGAAGGTCGCTTTGTCGAACTCCCAGGTCGGACGCCACGACTTCTCACCCAGTGCAATCATGCAAAGGATGCGCGTAAAGGCGTTGATGAACAGACCCAGAATTGCCGCCGCCACCGTCAGCGAGGTGAACTCCAGCATCGCCACGACACAGAGGAAGGCAAACAGTTTGGTGCCCATCTCAATCTTCGCCAGCGAGACCATCCGCTTGGTTTTGATGTAGTGCGCCTGATATTGCGACAGGTGCCCCAGCACCAGGAAGTTCAGGCTGGTCAGCATGATCAGCCCGGTCAGCTCCGGCAGGTGATAGAACCAGGAGACCGGGAAGGCGATCAGCAACATGATCAACCCGGTACACAGGCTGAGCGAGACGTTCACCCAGTAGATGGTGCTCTGCTCACGACGGGTAATGTTCTGGCGATGCACCAGATAACTGCTCATCCCCATATCCTGCAACACACCCGCCACCGCCAGGATGGCGTTGATGATGGCTAACAGGCCCAGCTCGTGGGTTTCCAGTTTGCGGGCGAGAAAGCTCAGCTGTGCAACCTGCAGCACCGCAGAAAAGCAGGTACTGCCGAACAGCCAAATCGCCTGTGACTTAAATCCACTCACACCAGTCGCTCCAGAATCTGTGCCAGTTCGCCGTAGGCGATATGCTGATTAAATTCAGTCTCAACTTTGTGACGGGCGGCCGCGACCACGGGCGCCACATCGACTTCGCCCTGAGACAACTTCAGCAGCGTTTCCGCCAGCGCCTCGGGGTCGTCCTCTTCCACCAGCCAGCCAGAAACGTTGTTCTCAATCAGCTCCGGAATGCCGCTGTGGAAGGTAGAGACCACAGGCAGGCCAACCGCCATCGCTTCCATCAGTGCGACCGGAATACCCTCCATATCGCCATCTGCGGCGGTTTTGGACGGCAGCAGGAAGATGTCAGCCTCGCTTAGCGCACGACGGATCTCCTCCTGCGGCTTAAAGCCCGGCATGCTGACACAATCTTCCATCCCCTCACGGGCGATGAAATCACGCATCATCTCATCCTGATCGCCGTTGCCGATAATGGTGTACTGAAACTGACCGCCACGCTGCTTCAGGATGGCGCTGGCTTTCACCGCCACATCCAGGCCTTTTTTCTCGGTCAGACGCGCCACCGAAACGATACGGAGCGGCGTATGGAACGCCTGGCGCGGCTGGAAGTTAAACTTCTCCGGCTCAATGCCCATACGCGTCACGTGAATTTTATCCGGCGGGCACCCCATCTCAATCAGCTTGTTCTCCCACAGATGGCTGATGGGCAGCATCAGCTCACTCTGGCGGAACAGATTCACGTAGTCGAGTTTGTGCTCTTCCAGAATGTGACGGCGGGAAATATCAGCGCCATGAAACACGGTCGCCTGTTTACCCTTAAGCACGCCCAGTTCACGCAGTTTGTTTGCCAGTGCGCCGGCATAGCCGAAATGCACCAGAAACACATCTGCGGTAAAGGTCTGCTTAGCATTCGCTACAATCGACGGCAGCAGCAGTTTGCTGGACTGCGCGCCATAACGGCGTACATTCAGCGAACGCAGCAGCGACGGCTTCGTTACTTTTGGCAGCACCAGTTTGATACGCTGGTTCAGCTTATCAACAATCGAGACTTTCTCTTCCGGCAGCAGATAGTGCGTCTTCGCCGCCAGACCATACTCATCAAACGCCGCATGCCGGTTCACTAAATCGCCGGGAAAGACTGAAATAATCTCCACCTCGTAACCGGCATCAATAAAATGGGTCACCTGATTTAGAACGAATGTCTCAGAGGCAACCGGGAAACGCATGGTGAAAAAAGTCAGTTTCATCACATTACCCTAATACTTTGAGAATCTCTTCAGTGATCCGGTTGCCAATTTCCCTTTCATTCGCAACGGCCGTATTGACCTTAAGCTTAATGTTGTCGTAATCGGCAAGAACCGTTTTCACCTTGTCGATCAGCGAGCCGTCCATCAGGCTTTTCACATCGGTTGCCATCTGCGGCAGACCCAACTGGTTCATTACACCCATCGACTTGTGCTCATAGTTGATTGCCACAGCCGGGGTGCCAAAGTTCATGGAGATAATCGCCGAGTGCAGGCGGGTACCGATGGTCAGATGGCAGTGACTCAGCAGAATGCCCAGCTCCAGGTCATTAAACTCGTCCATGATGACATGGTAATGTTCCGGCTGCGCCACGTGGTCACGCAGCGTCAGTGCCACCATGCGGTCATCTTTGGCATAGCTGTCGATGCCGGTACAGGTGGAGAACGCCACAACCTGATAGCCCTCAGCAATCATGGCATTAATCACCCGGCCAAACGCCGCTTCATACTCTTTCTGTGTGACACCCAGACGTTTATCAAACGGCGCCAGTTCACGCACGGTAATCGCGATGGTTTTACGGCCATCGATAATGCCCTGCCAGTAAAGCAAGTTATGGCTCGGGTTTTCGACTTCACGCGCACGCACCAGGAAAGCGGTATCCACACCCGATGCCACTTTAGAGCTGGTCACGCCATCGCGTTTCATCAGATCAAGGCTGACCGATTCACGCAGCACCAGGCTGTCGACCCGATCAAAAACAAAATTTGCCAGCGCATTGACGCGCGGGTTCTGGAAAGGTCCCACTGAGTGGCCGATCAGATAGATCGGTTTTTTCGCCATCAGCGCACAGAGCGCATGGTCAAACTGGGTCACGCCATAGAGATCGACGAAGAAGGATCCGCCAACCTGAATAATCGCATCATATTTTGCCAGGCTTTCGGTAAAGGCCTTCAGGTGAGGCGGCACAGAGAACGACTTAAAGATCCCGCCCTTGCCCAGATGCGCCATCATGATATCGGGCATCAGACGATTCGCCACTTTACGCTTAAACGAACCGACCAGACCTTTACCTGATTTGCTGTTGTGCAGATACAGCGCATCCTGCTGAATATCCTGCTGGAGCAGATAACCGGAGCTGGTTGGATAACGGCTAATAACATCAATGTCTAAATCACTGCGTGCAGACTTCATTGAATCGATTAGTCCACGAAGAATCGCGCCATCCCCGCGATTCCCACACGTATGGTTACCCACCAATAAAATTTTCATAACAACTCCGAATAAATTTTTTTAATTCTGTAAGCCGCCCAGATCCGAAATGGGCAAAATGAACGCTGTTTAAAGTCATGCTTTACGGGATAACGCACCCAAAGGTACTGCTCCTGTTAAACCGGCCGCCTCCATTCTGGCGGCCCTGATACAAGGGGTTATGACTTAATCGCGAAGTAAGGCAACGCAACCTGTTTACCGTTGATCACCACGGAAACAAAGCCTTCCGGCTTACTGGTATCGACCTGCCCGGCGGAGAGCGGACGGGAAGCCATCAGCAGATCGCCCTGCTCGTTGGCACCCACGCCCGCTTTGCCGTTGTGCAGGCTGAAACGCTGCGGCGCGCGTTTGGCCGCGTCACCCGATGGCGGATTGCCCTTCTCCATCTTTGCATTGACCCGCGCACAGCGACCGGTCACAAAGCGATCTTTACCGGTGGTTTTCACCAGCACGGCCGCCGACGGCGTCCAGCCCGCCAGTTTGACGAAGATACGGACATCGGTGTCATGCTCAGCCACGTAGCGCACATCCACAATCGGGCTGCTGCCTTCGGCCGACCAGCTCGCTTCCGACAGGTCTTTCTTGCGCTGCACGTGGATCACTGCGCGGCCGCCGGTGGTCTTGTCGCCAATCAGGTTCATCAGCGGCTTATCGCCACTGCCGTTACTGAACTGCGACTGACCGAAGATTTCGATCTCCCACGAATCACCCACCGTCGGTGAGTAGAGGCTGCCAAGGTCAAACCAGGTCTCCTGGTTCGTATTGTTCTCTAAACGCCAGCGCGAGGTGATGTAGTTATAATTCAGGCTGCCATCCAGCGCGACGCCGTAAGACTCCACACGGGTCGAGCCCATTTCCCAGATACTGAGCAGACGATCGCCCTGCATGGAGTTATCTATCCAGCTGCCCGACTGCAGGCTGGTCTGACGCATATTCAGGCGGCTGTTATGGGCGATAAGCGGATTCTTACAATCTTCCAGGCTTAATGCATCGATAATCCACTGGCCGTTGGAGATATCGCCTGGATTATCACAGTGCTCAATCCAGCCATTGTGAATAATCGACTGGGCGCAGCGCGCCAGGTTAAGAACCTTGCCGCCGCGACAGTGCTGCGCATTGAAGTTTGACAGCTCGATTGCGGTACTGTGATCCCAGTTGCCCTGCTTCTGACCAGACCAGCCTGCTTTGATCACATCACCGCTGCAGCGTGAGGCGTACCACTGATCGATTTTGCAATCGAGCGTATCCTGCAGACTGATGGCCGTGCCGCCTACTGCGGTAAAGCGCAGGCAGGCCCCACGGAAAAATTGTCCGCCAGGACACGTGTTATGGAAAAAGCCCTGCTGATTCGGGTTTTTATCGCTATTACCGTTAAAAATCAGGTTAGAAAGCTCGACCCGACGGGCATTCATCTCAAAAACAAAATCTGACTTACCATCAGAGACAATCGTGGTCGCCGGGAAGTAGCCGAAGTTAACCATCGCCCCTGAGATGCGGAATAGATTGAGATTCTTCTCGCCCAGATTACAGGCGGAAACCATAAAGGTCCCGGCCGGGAACTGGACGCAGATCTGCTGGTTAGCCTGCTGTGACCAATTGAACATTGCCATAATGGCAGGGGCTGTATCGGTCTGGCCATCGGCAATCGCACCGAAATCAAACAGCGTCAGACGGTTGAAATCGTCTACCACACGACGCCATGAGAAGCCCTCACCGGCAATGTTTACGCCGCCATCATTCTGAGTGGACTGGAAGCTACCGACAAACTCACCGCCGCCGACTTCCCGTCCTTCATGCCAGCTTTTGAGCTTAACCTTGGCCCCTTCAAACAGCGGACGGGTTTTGCGTAACTCCGCGACAGACGCGATCTCGCCAATCAGCTGATAACCCGCCGGCTGAGCCAGACGCTGACTGAAATCAGCGGCGCCCGGACGGCTGACATCGGCGATATTAAACAGGGTCTGACCGTTGTTGTCCTCGACCGTCATCGAATGAGAAGGATCGGCAATCAGCGCAGCGTTGTCCTGAATAAACTGGGTAAAATTGCCCTTGTTCAGCGCGATAGGCTGAGCAATCTCAGACACTTTACCGCTGGCATCGCGCAGGAAGACCGGAATCTGGTTACCCGGTTTGCTGGCATCCACACCCGCTTTACCAATCCAGAGTTTGCCCTCAAAGCCCTGCCAGAACTGTGGTGGCATGGCGTAGACATTCTCTGGCGTCAGGATAGGCACGTCGCCTTTAGGGATAGCAGCCGCATCAACCGGCTTCAGGGCAATGCCGTTACTTTTTGCAGCGTAGCTGGAAAAGGTGCTCACGGAGAGAGCCCCCACCAGAGCGGAGGCGGCGGTCTGTAAAACTTCTCTTCTTTTCATGCATCAATTCCCGTAGTCAATAAGGCCATTGGCCATGGCGGTGTCCCTGAGGCACGTCGCAAGTGAGCTTTTCCAGCTTCTGTTAAACCAATGACAGCCAGCTTTGCTTAATCTGATTACCGTCAAATTTCAGCGCGGTTTGTCTGGTTTTTTCGCTCATGGCATAGAACAGCGCGTCATCGGTGGCAAGCTGCTCCATTCGGGCCAGAAACGTGGCTTTGTCATTCATCGGGACCAGGAATCCATCTTCACCGTGGTTGATGATCTCCTGCGGCCCGGTCGGGCAGTCATACGCGACGACCGGCAGTGACCAGGATTTCGCTTCCAGCAGCACCAGTGGCAAACCTTCATAGCGCGACGTCATCAGCGCCATGTCGCTGTCGCGATAATAGTCATTGATATTGCTGACCTTGCCGACAAACTTCACGCTGTCGGTAATGCCCAGCACGGCCGCCTGGTCATGCAGTTGCTGACGCAGTTCGCCGTCACCGGCAATCACCAGCGTCCAGTCGGCATGAGTGCGGGAGAAGTCGCGCCAGATATCCAGCAGCAGATCAAAGCCCTTCTGGTTATCCAGACGGCCCACCGCCAGCGCCTGGCGATGACGGGTCTGACGCTGATAGCCTTTGTATACCACCGGGTTGGGGATTGGCTTGCTGGGAATGCGCCAGCGGCTGAACACCTGATGATCTTTTTCGGTCAGAACAATCACGCGATCGTAGTAGCGCAGCAGCAGAAACTTGAGGAACTTAATCGGTTTGCTGAAGGAGTTAATGGCGATATGTTCGCAGGCGTAGGCTTTGCCTCGCTTCTTCTTCATGGCCAGCAGATTCCAGAAGGCGAACATCACGCTCAGGCGACCCATGCTGATCAGGAAGACGGTATCGAAACCCTCTTCGTTAATTCGCGCTACCGCGCTTTTAATCGGGTTGCTCTGCCCTTCGAAGCTGACGATTTCTCTGACATGCTCAAACGGATAAAAGGTTTTACCGCTACCTTCCAGCGAGTAGATGGTGACGTCATGCGTTTCGCCAAGACACTCTGACATAAAGTTACAGATGTTCTCGGTGCCCGCATACGAATAAGCATCTTTGATCACCAGGACAATTTTTTTCATGAAACGCTATCCACCTCAAATTTTAAAGACAATCCTGCCGACAGGCTTAACGATGCTTAAGGGTAAATAGCACACCATTCACCATATACCAGGCGTAATAGTAATAGATTTTTAACGGATTGTTTTTATAGATAATTCTTAATAGTTCAAGGTGCCACTGGGCCGCTTTGTTCTTATTACGCGAAAGGGAATCGCCTAACTCGTAATAGTTGACCAGAATCGTCTGAATTACGCGTGCCTGCTTATAGCGGGTGAATAATTCATACAAAAACAGAAAATCTTCGTGTCCTTTTCGCTGGAAGAACAGACCCTGCGGTGGACGGCGGAAACAGACAGAAGAGAAACAGACGCGATACTGCTTCTTCACAAAGTTTTCCTGCTGCAGGTAAGGTTTGCCGTAGGTGATGTCGTGCTCAGCTTTGCGGGTTTTATAGTGATATTCGGTAATCACAAAATCATCACCCGCCGCGATGGCCGCAACCTGCTGGGTCAGTTTATCGGCATGCCACTCATCGTCGCTGTCGAGAAACGCGATAATCTCTTCAGTCGCCGCGCGCAGCCCGACGTTGCGGGTCTCTGCTGCACCCATGTTGACGGCGTTATCCAGAATAGTAATGCGCGGGTCCTGACAATGCTCGCGCACAAATTCCAGCGAGTCATCGGTGGACTTATCATTAACCAGATAGAGGTGCCAGTCGGTATAGCGCTGATTGATAACCGATTGCACAGCGCGTAATACCGTCTGACGTGCATTATACATAGGCATGACAATGCCAACGGTTCCAACAGAAGTATTCATCTTCAACCCTGAATTAAACGAAAAGAGAGGTGCTCCTGGCGTCAGGAGCAGAACGAGGCGCGGCGTGCGTCAGGAGTGTGCTTTCTCACCGCCGAAACGTGCTTTGACCTTGTCTTTAACCCGGTTCATAAAATAAGCACGGTTGTCTTTATTGGTGAGGAAGAAGTAACGCGCAAAGCTCAGGCTCGCCATCAGCGACTTGCCATCCATTTTGTAGCGCAGCGGCAGCTTAAAGGCTTTGTAGGTGTGGATATCACGCGGGGTAAGATGCGGCTTCATGCTATCAAGCCAGAACATCGAGTAGTTCACCGATTCGCCTTTGTGTTTCGAGCCAAATTTCGTGACCAGGTGGTAGTTCGCCAGCGGTGCGGCGATCATGACAAAGTCATAGCCCATGCGGTCGGCACGAATGCAGAAATCATAATCCTGATGACGGATGTAGCGGGTATCGAACTGAATCTTCGCCGCGTCTTCGCGCTTCAGCACAATCGTGCTGGTCTGGATAAAGCCGTAACAGCCGAACAGATATTCCGCAACGGTTTCATTTTTACCCGGTGGCTGCATCGGCATCACTTTCAGGAAGGTCCCATCCTGGTAGATATTCACCTGGCTGAAAATGACGACGTTCTTTTTGCCCTGGGCTTCCAGCTGCGCAATTTTTTCGTTCACCTGCTGCAGTTTGTCCGCGGCCCACTCATCATCGGCGTCAAGGAAGCTGACATAATCACCGGTCGCCAGCTCTATACCTTTATTACGCGCACCGGCTCCGTTGAGCTTAACCTCAGAGAGCACAAGATTGATGTCGAGATCCTGGTAGCGTTCGCTGCGAACCACCTCCGCCAGCGCGGCGGCATCCGCCGATTTATCATCCACGATGATGACTTCAAAATTGCGATACGTCTGCGCCTTAACGCAATCCAGCGTAGTTACAATCGATTCTGACGCATTGTAAGCGGGGATCACGATAGAGAAGCGAATGTCCTTCATTGCCAGCACCTCATTAAAAACATTTACAATTCAAATATATAACGTTAGGACGTGGCAGGGTAACCGGTGATGTCCTAAATTGTTGCCGAAGCGTTGGCCGCCTCTTTTTTCTTCTGACTGCTGGTGATAAAGGGCTTCTCAACGCAGAGATAGGTCAGTCTGGCAACATAGAAGGAGGCCACAAAGAACAGCGTGGAAAGCAAGGTGTAGAAGACAAAGTTATGCTGAATCAATGATTCTGGAATCATCTTGATGAAATAGAGCACGATGCCGTGGATCAGATAGAGGCTGTAGCTGACCTCACCGACCGACATCAGGGTTTTACTTTCCAGCAGGCCGAACAGCGAATTGCCGCTGCTGATAATGAAAAACACCACGGCCAGCAGGCAGAGGAAAATCAGGTAGTAGAACGTACTACTGGTAAAGAACAGCGCGATAACGGCCAGAGCAATGGCCATTGCCGCCGCCAGACCTGAGGAGCGGAAAGCCATAAAGCGGTCGCGGTAATGCCATGCCAGATACCCGGTTGCAAAGCCCAGCACCGGACGGGGATCGGTATAGGCGGTGCCCCAGAGACGCAGCGCGATAGCGACGGCCAGAATTCCGCCAATCGATCCCATGATCAGCAGCATCTTAAAGCGGCCACCGGTGGCACGATTCAGCAGGTAAATGAACGGAATTGACAGATAGAGCAGCCATTCCAGTCGCAGCGTCCACTCGACACCCGCGTTGATATTAGCCGTCGGAATTGAACCGATATGGTAATTGCCGATAAACAGGAACCAGCGCAGCCCGTCCACCAGCATTGCGCCGCTCGCCACCACATCCCCACTGAACCAGCCAATGACCACGATCAGCAGTGCAGAGAACCAGAACATCGGCACAATGCGTCGCACGCGTGACTTCAGCAATTTGCGTGTCAGTTCAGCGGTGGTCAGCTTGTCGTTGTCCAGCCAGCGATAGAACAGAAAAGCTGAGATCATGAAAAACAGGGCGACACCGAATTTACCGGAGTTGGCAAAAAAGTTTCCCTGCGACACCCATGCAAAATAGTCTTTATCAAAGATCCACTCATGGTCGAGTGAATAGACGTAATGCGCAAAGTGTGAAAAGGCGACGATGCTGGCCAGCAGCGCACGCAATCCCGAGATACTTTTAATACCGCTGCCGTTATAAACGCCGCGATGGAATGAAAATAACCGTAATACCATCAGTGCCATGACTAATGACAGCACCATCATGAGTACGTACATACCGCCCTGCTCCTTCTGTTTTTAAATAACTTAATTAGTGAGTCGATTTAAAAACGGCATCAAAATCGTGGCTCAGCAGCGCGAACGTCTGCTGCGCTTTTAACTGATAAAGATCTTTCGTCGGGTGAATACAGTCAGGAGACATCTGACTGTTCCACGTTTTCTGCTGCTTAATCAGTTCATACTGTCTTACTACCGGGACCTGCTGTTCGCGGGCCACCGCATTTATCTGATAGACATAAGGCCAGACATTCCATTGCTCTGCACGGCCACACAGCGGATTAGGCTGCTGCAGCACCACCTGTTTGCCATGCGCTTTCGCCGTTTTCACCAGGTCCGTCAGGATACGGTTAAAATCCTGCGGGCTTTCTGCGCCATGAGAGTGGTTTTTACCTGAAAAGACGCGCGCATCATTGATGCCATAGTTGATGAGAATGATGCTGGCATCGGATTGCGCCATACGCTGTTCCCAGCTCTCTTTCGCGTTAATCAGTTCTGAAACCTGTGCGCCTGGCGAACCATGATTCTCAATACGGATGTCCGGGCCATATTTTTCCTGCAGCATCTGCTGCAGATAAGTCATTTCATTCTCTTTGCTGATGACATTACGTCCGCCAGAAGAAGTCACACCGGCGGTCGTCGAGTCGCCATAGGCTGCGATAACAACCGCAGCCGGAGCATCGGCTGCCTGCACCATTAACGGCGCAGCAATCACTAACAGGGGGAGGAATCGAATCATTTTCAGCTCTCGTCTTAGTGAACTAACTTGAATTCACGCGCCACTTCATACCCCACAACCGCCTGTTTAAGCGAGATGGTGTTGTAGTAGAGGTAGTACATCTGGAAGAAGACAAACATCGCAAACATCGCGGGCTTCCAGGCTCTCTTAGACTGGTAGATCAACAGCGTCAGCACTATTGGCTCTACCTGCAGCAGGTAGTTTGAGAGACGAGCGCCCGATGAGTAGTTGTAGAAAAAGATCCTGATAGCCCCCCCGATTGCGAAGGTAATAATCAGCAGGTAATTCAGTCGCCAGACATCATAATTGTCACGCTTCAGGCGGTTCGACAGCATGAAGTAGACAAAAATAAAGACCAGCGCCACGTTTTTCAGGTTCGAAACCGAGAAAACACTGCCGGTACTGGCTGTCGCTGCGTTGTCATTGTTGTAGCCAGCGGCCCTCTCCCCTAATCCCCCCAGATGGCCGGCAATGGCTGTAACGAAGCCCATCCCACCCACTTTCGAAGCCGGAATACTCAACACAATAATCGCAATCGGGAACCAGCGACGTTCACGCAGGAACAGGAAGGGGATCAGCGTGACCACCATGACCGCAGTATTGTGGCTGATAAATGAGAGAACAAAGAAGCCAAACGCCAGCCAGTAACGCTTCAGATAAAGCGTCCAGATTACTCCCAGGAAAAAGGCCGAGCTCAGACCAAAACGGATCTGGTTAACATCTTTGTTAATAAAGATATGGGCCGAATAGAGCGCCAGTGCCAGCACCGGATAAGGTGACATCTTTTTAAAGAAGATGGCGTTCGTCCCCACCGCGAGGATCGAGAAGACAAACAGAAAGGCGCTGGCATTATGGGAAATCAGGCTGGTCAGCCAGGCAATGGCAAAGATCAGCGGTTCATAGCGGAAAAATGCTACGGTATTGAAGAAGCCGTTGACCTCGATGCGCCGGACGAAATCTTCAAAGAAGCTGCGGTACTGATAATCATCCATGCCCGTGCCAAGTCCGCGGATACCGCCGAACACAATCAGCGTCACGGTCGCGATGCAGAGCAGATAAGTCAGAATATGGGAGGTGCGTTCGTCTTTTTTTAGCAATATTTCAAACAGCGAAAGCAGCAGTAAAAAGCCTGATACATACCAATATGGAGCCATGGTGTGATTCCTTAATTCCACAAGTTCTCATGCCAGCAATAATCACGCTTCGCCTTCCCGGCTTGCTTTTCCGGGTCTGATAGCACGGTCACAAGTTGCGTGCAGGCGATGCCATGCTGGTGATGAATTCTGTTGAGTGACGCTCGCCATGCGATTTATAGAGGTATCGCTTTCGTGGGTTTGGACAGAATAACCTGTGTAAATTGATGCGTGTCGTCATTCAAAGGGACGATAAAAAGGGGCGGTCAGACCGCCCCCTGTTTATTACTCAATGATCAGCTTTTTTCGGGCTTGCTGTAGTCATAGGCATAGTAGTCATAACCATGGCCATATGAATTAGCAGCTTTACGCACCACGGCGTTGAGGATCACACCTTTAATCTCAATACCGTTCTGGGCAAAGCGCTTGAAGCTGACGTCCACTTCTTTGGTGGTGTTGGCTTCGAAACGCGCCACCATCAGTGAGGTGCCGGCCAGCTTACCGATAATGGAGGCATCGGTGACGGCCAGGATGGGTGGCGTATCGATTAACACCAGGTCGTAGTTCTTGCTCGCCCATTCCAGCAGCTCACCCATGCGACGATGCATCAGCAGCTCAGACGGGTTTGGCGGAACCTGACCACGTGGCAGGAAGTCGAAACCGTACACGCCCTGCTGAATCAGCGCCGGACTGAACTCAGTTTTGCCAGACAGCACGTTTGACAGGCCAGATTTGTTATCCGCGCCCAGCAGTTCGTGGGTATAACCACGACGCATGTCGCCATCGATAAACAGAACACGCTGACCTGCTTTCGCGACCAGAGTCGCCAGGTTGGCACAGATAAAGGTTTTACCGATACCCGGGCTGGCACCGGTGATCATCAGGATGTTGTTTTTCGCTTCCATCATGGCGAAGTGCAGGCTGGTACGCAGACTACGAATCGCTTCAATGGAGAGGTCAGTCGGATTACCCAATGCCAGCAGCGTTTCGTGCGGATCGGTTTTCACCTTGCTGCCACGGCGCGCCAGTGCTTCGGTATCCTTCTTACGCTGCCAGTCAGACAGTGGAACGCTGGCATAGACATTCATACCCAGCTCTTCCAGCTGATCCGGATTCTCAATGCCGTGATGCAGCAGTGCTTTGAGCAGAACCAGACCTACTGATACGAACAGACCCAGAATCAGGCTCGCAGCAATGATCAGCAGCTTCTTCGGTGCAACCGGTGAGTTAGCGGTCTGCGCGCTGTCAATGATGCGGACATCACCCACGGTGCTCGCCTTGCTAATGCCCAGCTCCTGCTGACGGTTCAGCAACTGCATGTAGATCTCCTGACCAGACTGAACGTCACGGGTCAGACGCAGGATTTCCTGCTGAGTCTGTGGCATGCCAGAAATTTTCTTGTTCAGCTGAGCCTGCTCACCTTCCAGCGTTTTGCGTTTTTCCAGCAGCGCGCGGTAAGTCGGGTGATCTTTGGTGAACAGCTGGGAGACTTCTGCTTCACGGAAGGTCAGTTCGTTCAACTGACTCTGCACGCTGACAGAGGAGTCCAGGGCAGATTTCGCTTCCAGTGACAGGTCAACAGATTCGTTCTGACGACGGAAGGTATTCAGCTTGTTCTCTGCTTCATCCAGCTTGCTGCGAACGGCAGGCAGCTGCGTGCGTAAGAACTCCAGGCTTTTCTCGGCCTGCTCTGACTTGCGTTCAACGTTCTGTAACAGATAGTTGTTCACAATCTGGTTCAGCACTTTGCTGATCTGCTCCGGATCTTCACCCAGATACTCCAGACCCAGTACGCCGGTATCTTTACCTTTGTCTGCCACGGTCAGGTTAGAGAGCACAGAACGGATCGCCTGCAGGTCATTCAGCTTGGTCACGGTGAAGCTGGTGCCTTCATCGGCATGAATCTCGCTTACCAGCATGCTGATGTCGCCGTGCGACTCCAGCTGGCCGACTTTACCTTTGAACAGCTCATCGCCATCTTTAGAGACGGTGTAGCTATCCGGACCGGTCACTTCCAGTTCAACGTTACGTTTGTCGATAGTGCGTGGGATTTCCAGACGCGAAATCGCGATACTGGCGGGTTTGTTGCCCATCAGGCGCGACAGACCCTTGCCGATGACCGGTAAGTAGTTCTGCTCAACCACGGTATCCAGACCCAGATCGTCAACGGTTTTGCCGATGACCATACGGGATTCCAGAATCTCGATTTCCGTATCAGAGGCAGGTGTCGGTGGCAGAATGCTGTCAATCTCGTTCAGAACGGTGCTGGCATTCTTCTGCTCAACCTGAACTAATGCATCAGCGCTATAAATCGGTGTCGCAAACAGTGTGTAGAGTGTTCCCGCCAGCATGAAAAATGCAGTAACGGCAACAATGATCCAGCGATGGTCAATGAGCTGTCCCACAAGATGTGCCAGATCCCATCCATTCGACTCCTCGCCCGGCGCGGTTCTGACCTTATTTTTTATATTCATGGATAATCCCAACTATCGGCTTAATACGTTGACCCATTTCTGGGTAGCGTTTTCCAGTAATCCGTAAATCTCTTCAAAGGCCTCACGGCTTTTTCGGTACGGATCCGCAATTTCTTTCTGATTGAGCCAGTGCCCAAGCAACATGGTTTTGCCACGTGCGGCGGGGTCGATGCGATTCACCTGTTCAATATGTCGCTTCTCCATGACCAGAATCAGGTCAGTGTTGCGGCACATTTCGGCTGTTAACTGTTGTGCCTGATGGCCTTCCAGCGACAGACCCTGCGCTTCGGCAACAGAGGATGCCATTTTGTCGGCCGGGTGGCCGACAAGCGCCCCCAGGCCGGCAGAGCGAACATCTAAATCGGGCAGCGCACGTTTAAACAGGCGCTCTCCGGTCGGAGAGCGGCAGATGTTGCCAACGCAAACGACTAACACGGACGTAATCATGGTCAGACCTTAGTTCGACCAGTTGCGGATACGCAGTGCGCTCTCGCTCACATCGTTGATACCCGCAATGGTTGGCAGTAATTGCGAGATCACACGGTTCCAGCGCGTCAGCGGCGTTGAGGTGACATACACGATGTCATATGGCTGAAGCTGGAATTCGGTTCCCATCACCATGGATGCCGCATCTTTGGTGTTCAACTGATAGATGTTGGCAATCTTATTGCGATCGGTGCCGCGCAGTGGACGGATAACGAAGACGCCGGTGGCGTCAGAGGTGGTTTGATCCATCCCGGCCGCGTTGCCCAGTGCTTCCGCCAGCGTCATGCCGCTACGGTCCATTTTCAGGGTCGCCTGCTGCTTCACTTCACCCATCACGAAGATTTTCAGATCATCGTTACGCGGAACGTAAAGGATATCGCCCGGATAGAGGAGGTGGTTCTGACTCAGGTCGCCATTCTGCATCAGTGCCTGCAGAGAGACGCGCTGTTCACGACCGTTGTGCGTCAGCACGACGTTACGCCAGTCAGCATCAGGGGCCAGGCCGCCAGCAGCGTTAATCGCGTCCAGAATCGTCAATGGCACGTTAGTGATCGGCTGCTGACCTGAAGTCGTGACCGAACCGGTGACATAGGTTTTCTGTGATTTGAACGAGGCGATGCTCACATCAACCTGTGGGCTTTCAATGTACTGTGCCAGGCGGCGTGCTACTTCGTTACGCACTTCGCCAACAGTACGGCCCGCTACACGCACACGGCCAATGTAGGGATAGAAGATAGTGCCGTCAGAATGTACCCAGTTGCCGGTGTCGCTGGCGCTACGGTACTGGCCCGCAGGTGTCGTCAGTTCCGGGTGATCCCAGACCGTCACGGTCAGGACATCGCCCACACCGATACGGTATTCATAGTTCTGAATTTCGTTCTGCAGTGAAGGGTTCGCCTGAGCCACCAGAGGCTTAGGACGCATTTTCTCAACCAGTGAAGGCGTTAACGGGAAGACGTTGACATATTTATCGATGTCAAAGTTGCTATCCTGTTGCTCAATAACATCTTTTCCTGATGTAGAAAGACGAGAACCGGGTTCGACAGTACACCCGACAAGGAATGTGGCGGATACCAGCAAGGGTATCAATTTCATTTTGATTGTAATCATTTAGATCTTCGCTATCAGTTATTTATTGATAGAGGCGAAACCGCCGCTGTGTAAGCGTCCAACAAAAAGTAAATCCTGGCTGACTTAAGCCTTAAGCTCTGAACCTGTCGTTCATTATCCTTGCTCCACTTGTTATAAGTAGTGGCCATCAACCAGGGTGTACCCGAAACGCCTTGCATCATAGCGGACTATAGATGCACTGCGATATCCCTGATGATGGCCGCTATTAACGACACGCCTGACAACGGCATAACACCTCGGAGCGCGCGTGAGCACGCTCATTCCGACTCACGATTAATAGGCACCGTCGCGTTTCAACACCACGCCCACTGTTTTAAACAGAATGGCGATGTCATTCCACAGTGACCAGTTTTTCACGTACCATGAGTCGAAATAGACGCGGGTTTCATAGTCAACATCATTACGACCGCTGACCTGCCACAATCCCGTCATGCCTGGTTTAGCCATCAGGTAATAATCAACATCACCAGCATAACGACAGAGTTCATCTTCAATGACCGGACGAGGCCCGACCAGACTCATATCACCGCGCACCACGTTCCAGAGCTGAGGCAACTCATCGAGGCTTGTTTTACGGATGAAGTGGCCCACTTTAGTAATACGTGGATCATTTTTGAGTTTGAAATCTTTATCCCATTCCGCACGCGCAATCGGATCAGTACGAAGCACTTCTTCCAGCACTTCTTTTGAATTAATCACCATTGAACGGAATTTCAGACATTTGAATTTACGGCCATTCATGCCGACACGTTCGTGACCATAAATCGGTGGTCCGCCATCACGGCCAACCAGGAAGCCCAGGACCAGCAGTGCCGGCATCAGCATCAGAATAATCGACAGTGCACCGACGATATCAAAGGCTCGCTTCAGGAAACGCGAAGTGCGTTTTGCCAGGTTATTCTGAACCCGCAGGATCATCACTTCGTGGCTGAAGATATAGGCCATATCAGTACCGTAAAGCGGTACACCGCGTAGCGTCGGGATGACAGAAACTGAACGACAGTTGTGCATCGCCAGCGATTTCAGCCACACATCGCGATACTGACTCTGCTCATATTCTACTGCCACGATAAACTGGGTTTCGCTGTTAGTCAGGCTCCACAGCTCTTGCTCGTCGCGCAGAACCGGTACGCCGTTCATGATCTCCTGAGGACAGGTTCCGTCAACGTCATAGAAGGCGATGACGTCAAATCCCATGACCTCTTCACTTTGCAGCGCCTGCCAGGCTTCGTGCGCATTTTTGCTGCTGCCGATAATAATGGTCTGTTTTTTCCACAAGCCATTTTTATTCAGCAGACGCTTAGCCAGCGCGCGACAGGTCGGAATTAAAATCAGCGCCAGAATCCAGGTCAGTAACCAGACGAAACGCGACATCTGCCACTGTGACAGCGCGGTAATCGACAGGTCGATAACAGAAAATATAAGAATGGTACGAAAAACTTCTTTTAATTCGAACCAGAAAGGTTTGCGGTAAGTGTAGTGACGCAGCCTTACCCAGAACCAGCCAATACAAATTACCGACAGGCAAATGTGTGTGGCAATTTTTAAATTCATTTCTTTTTCAGAAATATCTGCCAGCGGCGAACCTGACTGAGCATTAATTAGCATCATCGCCACAAATAACGCTGCGTTGAAACAAATTAAATCTGAACATGCCAGCATTAATTTGGTAATAAGACTTTTAAACGTAAATTCAGTATCGCGCATATTTAACTCTTTATTTTATTTCCTTAAACCCGCAACGGCTATCGCCTGTTTAATCGTTAAGCGATGAAACCTTTCCAGACTGAGCCGTTTCTAAGGGGAGCTCCTGCGGCGTTTACGCCAGTGATCTTAACCATGACACCAATAATATTGTGATGAATACCAACAGATTACTCTGACTTTACGCACCGCCAGCACTGCTCATTTTATCAACGAAAAACGCGATTCAGGCACGCTACCGCCCTTGGCTGTCGCTGCCAATATCGCTGTCATCATTCATATTGCTCCCCGTAATGCGTTTACGTTACCGCAGCGCATCATACAGACGTTTTTTAGCGAATAACTCATTCGTCACATTTCGATTAATGTCGAATAGGCACGCAAATTACGACTCTGGGACAGGGTTTGCTAACTTGTTGCTATACTAGTTATTACTGGCTTGTTTACAAGCAGGTCCCGCCATCCCTGGACTATTTTAGGAAAAAGACTACCAGCAATTAGTATTGATGCCTGACAGGCAGTGCAATCCTTTCTGTACAATTCGGATTAATGCCATACTCCCGGTGAGATAAATCTCATAAGCCCGGCAGGTGAATATCACTTTCCCGTGACAAAATGACTCAGAATAGTCTTCTCTACACCCTGTGAATTTAATCAAAGCGTCACACTGTTATGTTCATATTTTGCACGATATATCGCGCTGTGCTGGTTATCCCTCCCTGCCCTGCCATTTGTACGCGGCTTCGCACTCCACTATCATCAGAGAAAACCCAATTTAAGACATTCAGGTGAACAACACATGCTGGAGGTAATTGCAGATCCCTCGCTTTGGGCGGGATTAGTAACGCTAATCGTTCTGGAACTGGTTTTAGGCATCGACAATCTGATCTTCATTGCCATCCTGGTTGAGAAGCTTCCCGGCCCCCTTCGCGACCGCGCGCGCGTAATCGGACTGCTGCTGGCATTAGTGTGCCGCTTATTGCTGCTGGCTTCGCTTTCCTGGCTGGTTACGCTGAAAGAACCCTGGGTTACGCTGGCCGGTCACCCCTTTAGTGCGCGCGACTTACTGCTGTTGTCCGGCGGGATTTTCCTGTTATTTAAAGCCACAACAGAGCTGAACGCGCGCCTTGAAGGCCATGATGACGATGCTGGTCAACAAAAAGGCGGCGCTAAATTCTGGCCGGTGGTGGCGCAAATTGTGGTGCTGGATGCCATCTTTTCGCTGGATGCGGTAATTACCGCCGTCGGCATGGTGAATGAATTGCCGGTCATGATGATTGCGGTCACCATCGCCATTCTGCTGATGCTGCTCGCCAGCAAGCCGCTGACCCGCTTTGTGAATAACCATCCTACGATTGTCATCCTCTGCTTAAGCTTCCTGCTGATGATTGGCTTCAGCCTGGTGGCGGAGGGCTTTGGCTTTGTCATTCCCAAAGGCTATCTCTACGCGGCTATCGGCTTCTCGGTAATCATTGAGGCACTCAACCAGCTGGCCCACTTTAACCGTCGGCGTGTGCTGTCGGCGGGTCGCCCGTTGCGCCAGCGCACGGCGGAAGCGGTGTTACGGATGCTGCGCGGTGCAGCGGAACCGGCGGAACTGGATGCAAAAACCTCGTCGCTGATTGCTGACAGCGACGCCAGCATGCTGTTCAACCGCCAGGAGCGGGTGATGATTGCCCGGGTGCTGGGCATGGGTCAGCGCCACGTTAACAGCATCATGACCTCACGCCATGATGTCGAACATATCGATCTCAGTGATGACCCGGCAGAGATCATGTCACGCCTCGACCGCAACCAGCACACACGCATTCTGATAACGGACAATTCCAGCGAACCGCTGGGCGTGGTGCATGTCATCGATTTGCTGCACCAGTCGCTGCACCATAATTCACTCGATCTGCGCGCCCTGATTCGGCAGCCGCTGGTCTTTCCTGAACGTCTGACGCTGCTGCAGGCGCTGGAACAGTTCCGGCAGGCCCATACTCACTTTGCTTTTGTGGTGGATGAGTTTGGTTCAGTGGAGGGCGTGGTGACCCTGAGTGATGTGATGGAAACCATCGCGGGCAATCTGCCGAATGAGGCGGGAGAGATTGATGCCCGCTACGATATTCAGATTCAGGGAGAGGGACACTGGATTGCCAACGGCCACATGCCGCTGGAAGACCTGGCGCTCTATGTGAAATTGCCGCTGGACGAGCAGCGTGATTATCATACGCTGGCAGGATTACTGATGGATAAGCTGCAACATATCCCTCAGGAAGGGGAAGTGTTGCAGCTGGGGGATTATCTGCTGCGAACCCTGCAGGTGGAAAATCATCGGGTTCAGAAAGTCGACATTCTGCTGCAGCCCGATAGCGATTACGAGGTGTAAGCATTCACCCGGTTTGACAGCATGCGCCCGCTATGGGCGCATGATTTTCTTCAGGTTCTCTTTGTTCTCGCCCTCTTTCTGACGATCGATCCACTGATTCAGTCGTGACTTCGCTTCACTCTGAAGACGGTCACGCAGCACGGCATCCACCGGCAGAGAATATTGCAGGCTGTTCCAGTCACCATACATACGCAGCGGAACCGGCTGACTGGAGAGCGTCTTCACCAGCGCCTCGTCGCCATGCCAGCCGCTGATTTTCAGCCCCAGGGTGAGGTCCAACTGTTGCTGCACCATGTCGACTTTACCCGCGCCCTGCAGGCCCAGATTCTGACCATTGCCATTGATATCGCTGAAGCTGAGAACGCCTTTATTCAGCGCGACCTGACCACTGATCGACTCAATGCCTTCATCGGCGGCTTCCTGACTGCTGACTTTATCACTGACCCGTGCCACGGCACGCTGCACCATCTGCTGCAGATTAAGCTGTGCCAGCTTAAGGTTACTGGCGCTGATGGTCGCCCTGCCCTGCCAGCGTCGTTTTGCCGCCTCAACCGTCAGCGTATTGCCCCACAGCTCGCCATCAAGGCTCAGATTTCCCTGCAGGCTTTCCGGCAGGTCAAACGCTTTAAGCAGTGGCTGAATGGCAATCAACCGGAGTTGCGGTTTCAGGCTGGCCTGCGTTTCCGGCTGACGAATATCGATGCTGCCGGGAACCGAGAAACCGCCATTGCCCAGTTTGCCGCTAAGCGTGTTCAGTGTCATCAGTCCCTGCTGGTTGCTGGCGTTTACCGCCAGTCCGGTCAGGGAGAGGCCGCGCCATATCACACTATCCGCCTGTAATTTCAGCGCCAGGTTCAGGTCATTCAGCGGAGAGTCGGCATTGCTGCGCTCCCGTGGGGCAGCAATCACCGGGGAACGAGCCACAGTGGCATGCTGCACGCCAGATGTTTCAGAGACCGGCGTGCTGGTGAGCAAATTATCAAGATTCAGCGTGCTGGCTTTCAGATCCAGCGCCAGCTGCTGTGGCGGAGTAATCTGTCCGTTGCCCTGCCCGGTCAGTGTACTGTCGTTGGCGGTGAGCTGCAGATTGCTGAAGGAGAACTGCTGGCGGTCACCATTCCATTCGCCCTGCAGGCTCAGAGAGCCTTTGATTCCCTGAACCGGAATATCGGCACCGGAGAGGGTGTAATCAAGCTGCTGCAACTGGCCGCTGAGACGATGGGGATATTGTGCGGCATCAAGCTGACCTTTGAGATTCAGGGTCGCGTTGCGCTGATTGCGCATCAGACTGGTGCTCAGCGACAGGGTCGCCAGCTTATTCGCGTCCTGTTCCATATTAATATTGAGGTCGCGAAAATTATATTCGTCGCCGCCCGGCTGCTGCCAGATAAGCAGACTGTCGGCTACCTGCAGCTTAGCAATATCAAATGACCAGCCGCTGGACGCCGCGGCTGGCTCCGCATCGCGCGGCCCCTGCGGCGCATTTTTAGCACGCTGCGCACTGCTCTCTGGCGTGACCCGCACGATCGCATTTTTCAGCAGTACCTGACTGACGCTGAGCTGATGGGATAAGAGTGGCCAGAGATCGACATCAAGCCGCATGTTTTCTGCCGAAACCAGCGGCTGGCTGGCACCCGGCGCGGTGAGACTCATCCGGCCTGCCAGGATACTGAGCTGAGGCCAGACGTGCCAGCGCAGATCGCTGCTGACTTCAAGGCGATAACCACTGCGTTGTTCGACCTGTTGCACCATATAGGCACGAAAGTCGTTGGGATTGACCAGCAGCACCAGCGCGCTCATTCCCGTTACGACCACCACTAACAGGATGGCCAGCGTGGTTATCACTCTTTTCATTACATCCTCAAATCAGTCTTTATCGATACGGCTGGCATCAGCGCCCTGCTGACCGCGATATTTCGCATCTTCACGTCGGTTGTAGGGACGCGCAGCCGGGCCTGAAAGCGGTTCAAAACTTAGCGCGCCAATTAACATACCGGGACGCAGCGCCAGCGGCAGTTTACCTGAATTGTAGAACTCCAGCACGATACGGCCCTGCCAGCCTGGATCAATGCGGTGAGCCGTCACATGAACCATCAGTCCAAGACGCGCCAGCGAGGAGCGGCCATCCAGCCAGCCGACCAGATCGTCGGGCAGCGTCACGGACTCCAGCGTCACCGCCAGCGCCAGTTCACCCGGATGAAGGAAAAAGGCTTCGCCATCAGGCAGCACGATCTCATCGCTCATTACCCGGTCCAGTGCCGCGCTCACTTCCTGTTTCGGGCCGCTCAGATCGATAAAGGCCGCGGTATGACCGCTGAAGGTACGGAACTGATTACCCAGACGCACATCGACCGTGGCACCATTAATGCGCTCGACCGGCGGGCGCGGCTCAATGGCCAGTTTGCCATTGTCCAGCCAGGCTTCGATATCGCGATCGCATAATCTCATTGCGGTAACTCCATGACATAAGTGTAGCAAACCGGCATGCGTGGCTGCCGCCGGTCTGCACCACGTCCGGACGGACGTGCATTATTCAAAAAACTGGTTGATTTTCGCCTTGAGGATATCGATGGCGATACGGTTTTTTCCGCCGCGCGGCACAATAATATCGGCGTACTGTTTTGATGGCTCGATAAACTGCAGGAACATCGGACGCACGGTCTTCTGATACTGACTCATTACCGAATCCATTGAACGGCCACGCTCATTGACGTCACGTTTCATGCGGCGCATCAGACAGATGTCGAGCGGCGTGTCCACGAAGATAGAGAAGTTGAGTTCCTGGCGCAGACGGGCATCGGTTAACAGCAGAATACCTTCAAGGATAATGACCTTTTTGGCCTTCAGGTGTTGCGTTTGCTGGGTGCGGGTGTGTTCAACATAGCTGTAAACCGGCAGCTCAATATCCTGACCGGCTTTCACCGCCTGCAGATGCTGCAACAGCAAATCATGATCCATCGCACTCGGATGGTCATAATTGGTTTTAACCCTCTCTTCCATGGTGAGGTGACTTTGATCTTTGTAATAAGCATCTTCCGGGATAACCCCGATGTGCTCGTCACCTACCTGATCACGGATTTCACGATAGAGCGTGCTGGCAATTAAACTTTTACCGGATGCGGAAGCGCCGGCAATGCCTACAATCACGCACTGATGAGACTTGTCAGTCATACTTTTTTGAGACCTGATAACTGGAGCCTGCCACTGGTCACACATTACGCGGGCAGTGGACGGGCCGAAATGGAGAGGGTGTGTTCGCGCTAAGTATAGGGATTTCGGCCTTTTGATGCCACAAAAATGGCGTCGGCGACTTTTCAGACTTTCTCCTTTGGACGCCACTCATTTCACCGATAAACTAACGTCACACCATACTATAAATAAAATGGCCTGTGCGGCACGCTGTTCTGACGACGCGTGTCGCAAACGTTCCGACCGAATGATGCATCAGGAGTGGTATGCACTGGAAGACTTTGACCTATTTTGGCGACAGCATGCTGTTGATTCCGACAGCGGTGATTATTGCGCTGATTTTGCCGTGGAAGAGTGACAATCGTCTTACGGTCTTTTACTGGATTGTGGCCTTTGGCCTGGCTGGGCTGACTGTCAGCCTCTCGAAAATCCTGTTTCTGGGATTTGGCATTGGCAGCGCCCGCTTTAATTTCACTGGTTTCAGCGGTCACAGCGCCATGTCCGCCACGCTGTGGCCGGTCATGTTATGGCTGATTTCCGGGCGCTGGAAAGCCCTGTGGCGCATTACGGCGATAGGCGTCGGTTACCTGATCCCCCTGATGGTCGGTTTCTCCCGCCTGGTGATCCACGCCCACTCTAAAAGTGAGGTCGCTACCGGTCTGCTGCTGGGCTTTACGCTGAGCACCGCGTTTCTGATTTCGCAGCGCCGTACCTCATTAAAAGGCTTCAGCTGGCCGCAGGTGGGTGCCGCGCTGTTAGTGCCGTTTGTATTGATGGGTCACGGTCGCGTCGCGACGACGCAGCAGTTTCTGGAGCGCTTCTCTGCCAGCCTCGCGGGCCTGGAAAAACCCTATACCCGCGCCGATCTTTTCCGCCAGTAATCAACACGCTGGCAATCAATTATACCGTGCCCGTCAATTCGCCGAATAACGGGCAATATTGATTTCACCCCTTTTTTCTTTGCCGAATGTGCTAGCATGCAGTCAGAGAATGACTGGTGCCTGATTCGCCGTTGCGGAGCCCTGCACCCTGCCGGAAGTCCGCATGACGATAGAGATCCTGTCCCCGCAAAATAACATGCCAAACCGCTGGCTCTCGGCCCTGGTGCTTGGCTGCGTGGTGTTTGTCCTGACCCTGTTCTGTCTTGAACTGATTGTTGTCAGTGGGAAGATTTCCCCGCTCTGGTTCCCGACCACCTTAATGACCGTCGTGGTTTTCCGCTGCCCGTCACGACAGTTGCCGCTGCTGTTGACCGCTTGTGTGCTGGGCACCGCGGGGGCTAATGCCATCATCATCGGACCTGCTCTCTCTAATATTAAATTCGCGCTGCTTAATCTTATTCAGGCCGGCATAGGTGGCATGCTGCTGCGCGCCCTGCTAAATCGGCGCGCGCCGCTGAATTCGCTCAACGACTGGGCCAGGATGGTGTTGTCAGTCGGCATCGTGACGCCGGTGCTTGGCGGCCTGCTCGCGATCTGGACGCTACAGGTCAGCGGTCATGCCTCGTTTCCCTTCTTCTATACCTGGGTAATCTCCGAGATCATCGGCATGCTGGTGTTAGGCCCGATGCTGCTTCTGCTGCCCTGGCCGCTGCGGCGCGCGCAGTTCAGCGATCTGCGCCTGGCCGAATCGCTGCTGACGCTGCTGCTTACCCTCGGGGCCAGTTATCTGGCACTGCGTTTCCTGCCGTGGCCCTTTACCTTTATTGTGGTAATCCTGTTCTGGTGTGCAGTTCGCCTGCCCAAGCTGCAGGCGTTTGTCCTGTTCTTCCTGAACGCCAGTTTTATCTCAATGCTGCTGGCTTTTGATTTGGTCAACGTGGTCAATAACAACAGCGCCCTCGGCCCGGTCTCCAGCTGGCTGCCATTTCTGCTGGTGTTAATCCCCAGCCATATTATGTCGCTGGTGATGGATGCGTCCCGGCGTGAAAAACTTCATATTACTGACAGCGAAACCCGCTTCCGGCATGCTATGGAGTACTCCGCCATCGGTATGGCGCTCGTCGCACCTGAGGGCAACTGGCTGCAGGTGAATCGATCTCTGTGTCAGACTCTGGGTTATCCGGCAGAAGAGCTGAAGCGTCTGACCTTTCAGCAGATTACCCATCCCGACGATCTCTCACTCGATTTGCAGCATGTGAGCCGGCTGCTGGAAGGCGAGATTGATACTTATACCTTCGAAAAGCGCTATTTCCGTAAGGATGGCGAAATTGTCTGGGCGCGGCTGACGGTCTCGCTGGTGCGCGACAGCAGTCATGCCCCGCTCTACTTTATTGCGCAGATTATCGATATCTCAGAGCTGAAGCAGAGTGAGCAGGTGAACCGCCGGCTAATGGAGCGTATTACGCTGGCCAACGAGGCGGGCGGCATCGGCGTGTGGGAGTGGAACCTGCTGACCGGCGAGATGTTGTGGGATAAGCGCATGTACGCCCTGTTTGGCCTTGCGCCGCATGAGTCGCCCAGCTATGACCTCTGGATCCATCTGCTGCACACCGCCGATCGGGAATATGCCGCGATGACGGTACAGCAGGCAATTGAACTGCGCAGCGCGTTCCACATGGAGTATCGCGTAGTCAATGCTGAAGGACAGCGCTGGGTACGTACCCAGGCTAACCGGCAACTGAGCAAAGAGGGGCGCATTGAGCGCATGCTGGGTATCTGCCAGGACATCACGCCACTCCGCAACCTGAATGAAGCACTGTTTCAGGAGAAAGAGCGCATGGCGATCACCCTGGATTCCATCGGCGAAGCGGTGATCAGCACCGATAAAGAGATGCGCGTCGCCTTTATGAACCCGGTAGCAGAAAAGATGAGTGGCCTCTCGCAGGAACAGGCAGCCGGTCAGCCGCTGAGTGAACTGCTGCATATCACTCAGGGGCGTAACGGCCCGGAAGTCGAAAATCTGCTGTTATGCCAGCTGCCGGCGGAAAAAATCACCCCTGGGCTCGCGGAAGATCTGGTGCTGCATACGCCCGAAGGCGGCCATATCGATATTCACTACAGCATCACACCGCTGCGCTCCGAAGCGGGCCTGGAACAGGGTGCCGTCATGGTTATTCAGGATGTCAGCGAATCCCGCAAACTGATGAAGCGGCTGAGCTATAGCGCGCTGCATGACACCCTGACCCGCCTGCCGAATCGTGCCAGTTTCGAGCTTCAGCTTAAACGTCTGCTGTTTGATGCCGCTGAACATCAGCATCAGCATGTGCTGGTGTTTATCGACCTGGATAAGTTTAAAGCGGTCAATGACAGCGCCGGACACGCCGCAGGCGATGCGTTATTGCGTGAGCTCTCTGATTTAATGCAGCAACATCTGCGAAGCAGCGATTTCCTGGCCCGGCTGGGCGGTGACGAGTTTGCGCTGCTGATGCCAGATTGCGAAGTCGCTCAGGCGCATGACGTGGTGCAGCGCATCGTCGCCGCGGTCAATCATTACCGGTTTCAGTGGCTGGGCCGCCTTTATCATGTGGGTGCCAGCGCGGGCGTTACGCAGATTTCAGCGGATAACTGCCAGAGCGGCGACGTGCTTTCGCAGGCGGATATCGCCTGTTACAACGCCAAACGCAGCGGGCGCGGACGGCTGGTCATCTATGAACAGCATCGGTTACCGCTGCCAGGTAATCATCAGGGCATGGATGCAGCAATGATTGATGCGCTGCAGATCGAACTGCCTGCCTGGGCCGTTGCGCCGCCCAAAACACCGCAGGCAGCCTTTATCTGGCTGCTTGAGGTTCAGCTGTTAACGGCTGACGGGCTGCTGGTGGATGAAACGTTGCTGCGCAATAACCTGTCTGACGATACGCTGCGGCGGCAGCTGGATAACACTATTCTGGATGCTTTTTTCCGTCACGATGTGCAGAGGCTGAATAACAAAGGCATTCCGGTGATCCTGCCACTCAATGCACAGGTTCTGAGCGATGCCGCCTGTGTGCAGCAACTCTGTCAGCGCTTTGTTGCCGAGGGTCTCTCCGACAGCCGCTGTGGTTTCGCTTTCCCTGCAGCCAGTGTGCTCAGCAAAGGCGATCAGCTCTATGCCGCACTAATGCAACTGCGGCAGTGTGGCTGTCGTGTCGTGTTGCAGCATTTTGGCCGTAATCTGGATGCCTTCAATCTGCTGAGCGACGAAGTAGTTGATTATCTGGTGCTGGCGCCTGAACTGGTTGCTAACGTTCATAACAATCTGATGGATGAGATGCTGCTGACCATCATTCAGGGCCAGGCAAAACAGCGCAATATCTCGGTCCTGGCCGGGCCAATTTCAGTACCCGCCGTACTCAGTACGCTGGCGACCCTTGATGTGGATGGCGTCTGGGGCAGTGCCGTAGCCGAGCGTCAGCCGTTGCGTTCTCTGGCTGAAGATCGCATCTTCGCTATCCGTTAATTCCCGCGCTGCCTGCTTGCCACCCTGCTGAAGCTGCGCTAAAGTCGCCCCCTTTTTTCCGGCATGGGGGCGAAAATGTTCATAGGATTCGATTACGGCACGGCTAACTGCGCCATTGCAGTCAGCGAAAATGGCACGCCACGTCTGTTAACGCTGGAAAATGATCAGCGCCTGCTGCCGTCAATGATCTGTGCGCCGACCCGCGAGTCGATCAGCGAATGGCTCTATCGTCATCATCAGGTGGCGACACCAGACAGCGAAACCACGGCGCTGCTGCAGCGTGCGATGCGTTATAACCGCGAAGAGGATATCGAGGTCCAGCCCAACAGCGTGCAGTTCGGCCTCACCGCGCTGCAGCATTACATGGTCGACCCCGAAGATGTCTGGTTCGTTAAATCACCCAAATCGTTCCTCGGTGCCAGTGGCCTGAAGCCGCAGCAGATCGCCCTGTTTGAAGATCTGGTCTGCGCCATGATGCTGCACATCCGCCAGCAGGGTGAAAGCCAGCTTGATCAGCCCATCGATCAGGCGGTGATCGGGCGGCCGGTCAACTTCCAGGGCTTAGGCAGCAAAGAGTCTAACCAGCAGGCGGAAGGCATTCTGCTGCGCGCCGCCCACCGCGCCGGTTTCCGCGACGTGGAGTTTCAGTTTGAGCCGGTCGCCGCCGGGCTCGATTTCGAAGCGACGCTGAAGCAGGAGACGACGGTTCTGGTGGTGGATATCGGCGGCGGTACGACCGACTGCTCGATGTTGCTGATGGGACCAGAATGGCGTGATAAGGCGGACCGGCGGGAAAGCCTGCTGGGCCACAGCGGTTGCCGCGTGGGCGGTAACGATCTGGATATTATGCTGACGTTTAAGACTCTGATGCCGTTACTGGGCCTGGGCGGTAACACCCTGAAAGGCACCGCGTTGCCTGCCCTGCCGTGGTGGAACGCCATCGCGATTAATGATGTTCCGGCGCAAAGCGACTTTTATAGCCCCGCCTGCGGCAAGTGGCTGCGGGATTTAGTACGTGATGCGGAACAGGGTGATGTTGTGGCTCGTCTGCTGAAAGTGTGGCAGCAGAAGCTCAGTTATCGCCTGGTGCGCGCCGCGGAAGAGAGCAAGATTGCGCTGTCATCCAGCCCGGCGCAGACCGCCTCTCTCGACTTTATTGCCGCGGCATTAGAGACAGAGATTGGCGTGGATCAGCTGCAGGATGCCATCAGTCAGCCGCTGGAGAAAATTCTGGAGCAGGTGCAGCTCGCGCTGGCCACCAGCCAGATTAAGCCCGATGTGATTTATCTGACCGGCGGCAGTGCGCGCTCACCGTTGCTGCGCGCAGCGCTGCAGAAGACGCTGCCGGACACGCCGATTGCGGGAGGCGATGATTTCGCCTCCGTCACCGCAGGGCTGGCCCGCTGGGCGGAAGTGATGTTCCGTTAATTCTGCTCTACGCTGCGCTGCAATAAAAAAACGGCACCTGAAGGTGCTGTTTTTGTTTGCGGATCACTGAGAGCAGGCTCAGAGAGCATACGCCTTTCGCAAAGACGCAAAACCCGCCATCCCTGGCGGGCTCAGCGCGGGCCATCCCAGGCCCGCTATGCTTTGCTACTGGCGTATACACCCATCGCTTTAAGTCTGGGAGTCGTCTGTTTAGGTGCCGTTTTTATTGTAAATCAGAATGCAATATTGGCGCTGATACCGCCGATAAACGCATCCTTCACTTCGCTCACCCCGCCTGGTGCCACCACATACTGCAGGTTAGGTCGCAGTGACATCCAGTTCGTCACTTTGGCGTTGTAGTAAACCTCATAGTTGTACTCTGAACCTTCCTGAATCGGCAGATAAGTCGGGCTGTCAAAGCGGCTCTCGCCATTGGCCTGATTTTGTTGACGCAATGAGCGGGTATAGTCGCTGTTCACGTGAATACGCGATGCGCCCACACCGATCTCATCCTGCGGACGGGCATCGAACGGTCCAGTCCAGGTAAAGGCGATAGACTGGTAGTTATCGGTCTTCGAGGTCTTGTGATCGTTCATCACCGCCTGAACCCGCACGCCCAGACCGCGATTCACATCGCCATCCTGCGCGGTCAGCTGTTGCTGCAATAACAGATAGCCGCCGTAGGAATGCGCCTGATCCTGATAACCACCGTTGCGCCAGCTGCCATAGACATCGCCATCCACTGACGAATAGTAATAACCGATGCGGTAGTTACCCGGTAATTTCTCCGGCCCGAAGGTCGGTTTCCAGCCCAGTTCGACCGGCACCAGATTGCCTTCTGAATTGCTGGTATCCAGACGGAAGCCATCGCCGCGATCATAGTTAGCACGGTTCTGATTATAGAAACCGACCTGGAAGAAGACATCCGGCGTGATATTAAACTTAACCCGGCCGCCCCACTGCGACACCGGCCAGTTGAACCAGCGATCGCCACGCCAGTTACCCGCCTGCCCGCTGCCCAGCGCCAGATTCTGGAACAAATTGCCATCGAAATTATCGAAATCTTCACCTACCGTTACCCGTCCGGCTTTAATATCAACCACATCGTTGAACAGCCCTTTGCGCAACCAGAACTGCGTCAGACGCCAGGTCTGACCGCGACCATAAACTTCCTGGACTGAGGAGAGCATACCGGTGCGTTGATCCGCGACCTGATCGGAAAGATTCTGCCCGTTACGACTGGTGACGGTCATCTGAAACTCGGCATCCTGCCAGTCCAGCAGCTTCTGCAGATCGAAATTGGTGCCGAACGTCCACTGGTCGCTGTAGCGCATGGTGGTATTGGTATCGGCTCCGCCGCCTAAATTCGCGGCGCTTTCCATGGTGTAGTTAACGTCAAACTTAATGCCGTCGTCCTGCAGCTGCGTTCGGTACCCGCCCCAGTCACCAAACATCCATTCGGAGTCCGGGCTGAAAGCATCAGCGGCCAACGCCTGCGCGGAAAACATGGCCAGGATCAGGGTGCCGGTTGCCACACGGCGCAGCGGGAAACGCTGCTCTGCTTTTCTGTTTTTCATCTTGCTTATTCTTATATAAGTTACGGAAAATGACGCGCAGAGGATAGTGCTGGATAACCTCTGTTTTTTGTAAATACGTGCGCATAATTACCCGTAACATCCGTTTATTAACGCATTTGTGATCGGGATCTCTGATTGGTTATTCTCTGGGCGAGGTGCGTATTTTTTGACAGATACAGCGTAAAAAGGGGCGCTATCGCCCCTTGTGTTTACTGGCTGGCCTGATCCAGTTGATCAATCTGTGCCGGGGTCAGCGTCAGCTGCATGGCGCCAGTCAGATCGTCGAGCTGTTTAAGTGAGGTAGCACTGACAATCGGTGCGGTAATACCGGGCCGGGCAATCTGCCAGGCCAGCGCCACCTGCGTCGGTGTCACCTGATGCGCATCGCTGATCGCATCCAGCGCGTCCAGGATCCGCAAACCGCGCGGGTTGAGGTATTTGTCTACCACGCCCTGCCCCCGCGCGCTTTTACTGGCATCCGCTGCATCACGGTATTTACCACTGAGAAAACCGCTGGCGAGTGAGTAGTAGTTGATCACACCTAAACCGTGCGCCCTGACCACCGGCTCCAGCGCCGACTCATAGGGCTGGCGGTCATAAAGGTTGTATTCAGGTTGCAGGGTTTCGTAACGCGCCAGCCCCTCCGTTTCACTGATCTTTAATGCTTCCTCAAGCCGCGCCGCGCTGTAATTCGAGGCACCAATCGCCCGCACTTTCCCCTCGCGGATCAGACTGTCAAAGGTGCTCAGCGTGTCTGCCAGTGGCGTGTCCTGATCGTCACGGTGCGCCTGGTAGAGGTCGATGTAGTCGGTCTGCAACCGGCGCAGTGAATCTTCGACCGCCTGACGGATATATTGCGGCTTCAGCCCGGTTTTCTCCGGGGACAGCTCCATACCGACTTTGGTTGCCAGCACAACCCGATCGCGCTTGCCGCTTTTTTTCAGCCACTCACCAATAATGGTTTCCGATTCACCGCCTTTATTGCCCGGCGCCCAGCGGGAATAGACATCCGCGGTGTCGATAAACCACAGCCCTCGATCCACCAGCGCATCCAGCAGAGAAAAGGAGGTGGATTGATCCACCGTCCAGCCAAACACATTGCCGCCAAACGTCAGTAACGGCACCGTAATACCACTGTCACCCAACTGCCGGGTTTGATTCTGACTCATTATCTGCTCCTGATTTGCCTGCAAACGGTCTGTTTTTCAGCATAGCAAAGTCATTTCACGCCTTTATGACGATTGTGCTGCGATTAATGAAGGAACAGGCATAATTACCCCGCCCTGACAGATATCCTTATTTCCTTCAACTTTTGCCCGTCAGAGGCGACTACACTCTGTCGTTTGCAGGCTACCCCTTTCATGCCTGCGCCTGGGACTACGTCACTGCTGGAGAGCATCAACAATCATGAGCACCCGACATCCTGTTATGAAAAAAACCCTGATCGTGCTGGCCCTGATCGCCGTGGCCGCTGGCGGCTACTATGCCTGGCAACGCAATGCCCAGCCGCAGAGCAGCAGCCAGACGGATTCGCCAGCGCCACGTGGCGGTAAAGGCGGCGGTGATGGCGCGCGTCGTCCCCTCGCACCGGTTCAGGCCGCAACCGCCACTCGCCAGAGCGTGCCGCAATTTCTCAGCGGACTGGGAACGGTGACCGCCGCTAACACCGCCACGGTGCGCAGTCGGGTCAATGGCGACCTGCTGGCGATCCACTTCACCGAAGGCCAGCAGGTGAACGCAGGCGATCTCCTGGCAGAAGTCGACCCGCGGCCTTATCAGGTGGCGTTAACCCAGGCTCAGGGCCAGCTGGCGAAAGATCAGGCGACGCTGGCGAATGCCCGTCGTGACCTGGCGCGCTTCGAGAAGCTGGCAAAAACCTCGCTGGTGTCACAACAGGAGCTGGACACTCAGCGCTCACTGGTGAGTGAAACGCTCGGCACCCTGAAAGCGGATGAGGGCGGCGTTGCCAGTGCGCAGCTCAACCTGACCTACAGCCGGATCACCGCGCCGATTGCTGGCCGGGTCGGGCTGAAACAGGTGGATGTTGGCAACTATGTCACCAGCGGCGACACCTCCGGTATCGTGGTGATCACCCAGACGCACCCGATTGATGTGGTTTTTACCCTGGCAGAAAACAGCATCAGTTCCATTCTGCAGGCGCAGAAAAGCGGCCTGCCGCTATTGGTTGAGGCCTGGGATCGCAGTAATCAGAATCTGATCGCCAGCGGCAAACTGCTGAGCCTGGATAACCAGATTGATGTCACCACCGGCACCATCAAAATCAAAGCGCGTTTTGATAATCAGGACGATACGCTGTTCCCTAACCAGTTCGTCAATGTGCGGCTGAAGGTCAACACCCTGCAGGATGCAGTGGTCATTCCGCCTGCCGCATTGCAGATGGGCAACGAAGGCCACTTTGTCTGGGTGGTGAACAGTGACAATAAGGTCAGCAAAAAAAGCGTAATTGCTGGTCTGCAGGACAGTGAGAAAGTGGTGATCAGCGCCGGTCTGGAGGCGGGTGAACGCGTAGTGACAGACGGGCTGGATCGCCTGACCGAAGGCGCGAAAGTTGAGGTGGTCGCGCCGCAGAGCAATGCTCCGCGCGCCACCCGCGCGACCCTGCCGTCAAAAGGAGAGCGTGAGTAATGCAGGTCATGCCTCCCGATCACAGTGGCGGGCCGTCACGCCAGTTTATTCTGCGCCCGGTTGCCACCACGCTGTTGATGATTGCGATTTTGCTGGCCGGGATACTGGGCTACCGCTTCCTGCCGGTCTCGGCGCTGCCCGAAGTCGACTATCCGACCATCCAGGTCGTCACGCTCTATCCGGGTGCCAGCCCGGATGTGGTCACCTCATCGATTACTGCCCCGCTTGAGCGTCAGTTTGGTCAGATGTCTGGCCTGAAACAGATGGCGTCGCAAAGCTCCGGCGGTGCCTCGGTAGTGACACTGCAGTTCCAGCTGACGCTGCCGCTGGATGTGGCAGAACAGGAGGTGCAGGCAGCCATTAACTCAGCTACCAATCTGCTGCCCAACGATCTGCCTAATCCGCCGGTCTACAGCAAAGTGAACCCTGCCGATCCGCCGATCATGACGCTGGCCGTTACCACCCGCAGCATGCCGCTGACGCAGGTGCAGGACATGGTGGAAACGCGCGTCGCACAGAAAATCTCTCAGGTCAGCGGCGTCGGACTGGTGACGCTGTCGGGCGGTCAGCGTCCGGCGGTGCGGGTGAAGATGAATGCGCAGGCGCTGGCGGCGCTGGGTCTGACCAGCGAAACGGTGCGGACCGCGATCAGCAATGCCAACGTCAATTCGGCTAAAGGCAGCCTGGATGGCCCGACCCGCTCCGTCACTCTGTCAGCCAATGACCAGATGAAGTCGGCGGAAGATTATCGCCAGCTGATCATCAGCTATAAAAATGGTGCGCCGGTACGACTGGGGGATGTGGCAACCATTGAGCAGGGAGCAGAAAACAGCTGGCTCGGTGCCTGGGCCAACCGCGATGCGGCGATTGTGCTCAACGTTCAGCGTCAGCCTGGTGCCAATATCATCGCCACGGCAGATAATATCCGTGCCATGTTGCCCGCCCTGACCGCCGCCCTGCCAAAGTCGGTAGACGTTAAACTGCTCACCGACCGCACCACCAATATTCGCGCTTCGGTCAACGACACACAGTTTGAGCTGATGCTGGCGATGGCGCTGGTCGTGATGATCATTTATCTGTTTCTGCGCAACGTACCCGCCACGCTGATCCCGGCGGTGGCCGTACCGCTTTCGCTGATCGGTACCTTTGCAGCGATGTACTTCCTTGGCTTTTCCATTAACAACCTGACGCTGATGGCGCTGACCATCGCCACCGGCTTTGTGGTCGATGATGCCATCGTGGTGATTGAGAACATCTCACGCTATATCGAGAAAGGGGAAAAACCGCTGACCGCCGCACTGAAAGGGGCCGGGGAAATTGGCTTTACCATTATCTCCCTCACCTTCTCACTGATTGCGGTGCTGATTCCGCTGCTGTTTATGGGCGACGTCATTGGCCGCCTGTTCCGTGAATTTGCCGTCACGCTGGCGGTGGCGATTCTGATTTCAGCGGTGGTGTCACTGACCCTGACGCCGATGATGTGCGCCAGGATGCTGAGCGCGGAGTCGCTGCGCAAACAGAACCGCTTTTCGCGGGCCAGTGAAGCGATGTTTGATCGTATCGTCGCCACCTACGGTCGTGGCCTGAGCCGGGTGCTGAATCACCCCTGGCTGACGCTGTCGGTGGCGCTGGGCATGCTGGTCCTGACGCTGCTGCTGTGGATGGTGATCCCGAAAGGCTTCTTCCCGCAGCAGGACAACAGCATTATTCAGGGTACGCTCCAGGCTCCGCAGTCGGTCTCCTACGCCAGTATGGCGCAGCGCACCCGCGATGTTGCCTCCATTATCATGAAAGATCCGGCGGTTGAGAGCATGACCTCGTTTGTCGGCGTAGATGGCACCAATGCCTCGCTGAACAGCGCGCGGCTGCAGATCAACCTCAAACCGCTGGATCAACGCGACGACCGCATTCCTGCCATTCAGCAGCGCCTGCAACAGCAGATCAGTGAGGTACCGGGCGTGCAGCTGTGGCTGCAGGCGGTGCAGGATCTCACCATTGATACCCAGGCGAGCCGCACGCCTTATCAGTTCACGCTGCAATCGGGTTCACTATCGTCGCTCAGCACCTGGGTTCCGGCCCTGCTGACCCGGCTCAGCACCCTGCCACAGCTGCGCGATGTCAGCAGTGACTGGCAGGATCAGGGGCTGGAAGCCTATGTCAACGTGGACCGCGACAGTGCCAGCCGGCTTGGCATCAGCATGGCGGACGTCGATAACGCGCTCTATAACGCCTTTGGGCAGCGGCTCATCTCAACCATCTATACGCAGGCGAATCAGTATCGTGTAGTGCTGGAGCAGGATAATAACGCCACGCCAGGGCTGGCGAGTCTGGATGCTATTCGCCTGAACAGCAGCGACGGCGGCAGCGTGCCGCTAAGTGCCATTGCCCGTATCGAGCAGCGCCACACGCCGCTGAGTATTAACCATCTCGACCAGTTCCCGTCGGCGACCTTCTCGTTCAACGTGGCTGACGGCTATTCGCTGGAAGATGCGGTAAAAGCCGTCTCACAGGCAGAAGCGCAGCTTGGCATGCCTGCCGAACTGATGACCCAGTTCCAGGGCAGCACGCTGGCCTTTGAGGCGGCGCTCGGCAGCACGGTCTGGCTGATGGTGGCGGCCATTGTGGCGATGTACATCGTGCTGGGCGTGCTTTATGAGAGCTTTATTCACCCGATCACCATTCTCTCGACGCTGCCTACCGCGGGTGTTGGCGCGCTGCTGGCGCTGATGCTCAGCGGCAATGAACTGGATATTGTGGCGATTATCGGCATCATCCTGCTAATCGGCATCGTGAAAAAGAACGCCATCATGATGATCGACTTTGCGCTGGCGGCGGAGCGTGAACAGGGTATGAAGCCTGTTGATGCCATCTATCAGGCCTGCCTGCTGCGCTTTCGCCCGATTCTGATGACCACGCTGGCCGCCCTGCTCGGCGCGCTGCCGCTGATGCTCAGCACCGGCGTCGGTGCTGAGCTGCGCCATCCGCTGGGCATTGCCATGGTCGGCGGGCTGATTCTGAGCCAGGTGCTGACGCTGTTCACCACGCCGGTGATCTACCTGCTGTTTGATCGTCTGGCGCACGCCACCCGTCGCCGCTTTGGCCGCACGGAGGCCGCAGAGTGAAGTTTTTTGCCCTGTTCATCAACCGGCCCGTCGCGACGACCCTGCTGACGCTGGCCATCGCCCTGGCGGGCATGCTGGGTTTCCGGCTGCTACCGGTAGCACCGCTGCCGCAGGTCGATTTCCCGGTGATTGTCATCTCGGCATCACTGCCGGGTGCCTCACCGGAGATTATGGCGTCGTCGGTGGCCACGCCGCTGGAGCGCTCGCTGGGACGCATCGCGGGCGTCAGTGAAATGACCTCCACCAGTTCGCTGGGCAGCACCCGCATCATTCTGGTGTTCGATTTTGATCGCGATATCAATGGCGCGGCGCGCGATGTGCAGGCCGCGATCAATGCGGCGCAGAGCCTGCTGCCCACAGGCATGCCGTCGCGTCCCACCTATCGCAAAGTAAATCCTTCTGATGCGCCAATTATGATCATGACGCTGACCTCGGATACCTACAATCCTGGTCAGCTCTATGATTACGCCTCGACCCAGCTGGCACAAAAGCTGTCGCAGATCGAGGGCGTGGGCGACGTCACCGTGGGCGGCAGTTCGTTGCCTGCGGTGCGTGTGGCGCTCAATCCGCAGGCGCTGTTTAATCAGGGCGTGTCGCTGGATGCGGTGCGCACCGCGATCTCGAACGCCAACCAGCGTCGGCCGCAGGGCGCACTGGATGACGCGCAGCAGCGCTGGCAGTTGCGTACCAATGACGCGCTGCAGACCGCCCGTGAGTATCAGCCGCTGGTGGTGCATTACAAAAACGGTGCAGCGGTGAAGCTGTCCGATGTGGCGACCGTCGAGGATTCGGTGCAGGACGTGCGTAACGCCGGGATGTCGCGCGGTAAACCCGCGGTGCTGCTGCTGATCCGCAAAACGCCTGAAGCCAACGTCATCGATACGGTTGACCGGATCCGTGCCGAAATGCCGCTGCTGCATGAGGTGATCCCGGCCGCCATCGATCTGCAGATTGCTCAGGATCGCTCGCCCACCATTCGCGCCTCGCTGCATGAAGTGGAGCAGTCTCTGTTAATCGCCGTGGCGCTGGTGATCCTGGTGGTGTTTGTTTTCCTGCGCTCGGGGCGTGCCACGCTGATCCCCGCCGTCGCCGTGCCGGTTTCGCTGATCGGCACCTTTGCCGCGATGTACCTGTGCGGCTTCAGCCTGAATAACCTGTCGCTGATGGCGCTCACTATCGCCACCGGCTTTGTGGTGGATGATGCAATCGTAGTGCTGGAGAACATTGCCCGCCATGTCGAAGCGGGCATGAAACCGCTGGCCGCCGCTCTGAAAGGGGTACGGGAAGTCGGCTTTACCGTGCTGTCGATGAGCCTGTCGCTGGTTGCCGTGTTCCTGCCGCTGCTGATGATCGGCGGCCTGATTGGCCGTTTCTTCTCTGAGTTTGCCATTACGCTGTCGGTGTCTATCATCATCTCGCTGTTTATCTCCATCACCCTGACACCGATGATGTGCGCGTATCTGCTGAAGCCCCACGGGCCGCGCAGCCAGCCCCGTCGCCGCGGCGCGGGCCGGCTGCTGATGGCGCTTCAGCAGGGTTATGGTCGTTCGCTTAACGTGGTATTGAACCATGCACGCTGGGTCATGCTGCTGTTTTTCGCCACCATCTTCCTGACCGGCTGGCTGTTTGTTCATATCCCGAAAACCTTTATGCCGGAACAGGATACCGGGCGACTCTCCGGCTTTATCTCTGCTGACCAGAGCATTTCGTTTCAGGCGATGCGCAGTAAACTGCAGGATTTTATGGAGATCGTCGGTGCCGATCCCGCTGTAGACAGCGTGGTGGGCTTTACCGGTGGCATGCGCACCAACAGTGGCTCCATGTTTATCTCACTGAAGCCGCTGTCAGAGCGCAAAGAGAGTGCCGTGGAGATCATCGCCCGGTTGCGTACAAAGCTGGCGAAAGAGCCGGGTGCCAGCCTCTATCTGAATGCGGTGCAGGATCTGCGCGCAGGTGGCCGGGAGTCGAATGCCGGTTATCAGTATTCGCTGCTATCGGACGATCTCGCCGCGCTGCGGACGTGGGAGCCGAAAATTCGCGAGGCGTTCTCTGCCCTGCCGCAGCTGGCGGATGTGAACTCCGATCAGCAGGATAAAGGCAGCGAGATGGCGCTGACCTATGACCGGGAAAGCATGGCGCGGCTCGGCATCGATGTCTCTCAGGCCAATGCCCTGCTGAATAACGCCTTTGGTCAGCGTCAGATCTCCACCATCTACCAGCCGCTTAACCAGTACAAAGTGGTGATGGAGGTCGATCCACGCTACACCCAGGATATCAGCGCCCTGTCGCAGATGTTCGTGATAAACAGCGAAGGTAAAGCGATTCCGCTGTCGTGGTTCGCCCACTGGCAGCCCGCGAATGCGCCACTCTCGGTCAATCATGAAGGGCTGTCTGCCGCCTCGACCATCTCATTCAACCTGCCGGAAGGTGTGTCGCTGTCGCAGGCATCGGAGGCAATTGAACGCACCATGACCGCGATTGGCGTGCCCTCCAGCGTGCGCGGCAGCTTTGCCGGAACCGCGCAGGTGTTTCAGCAGTCGCAGAGCAGCCAGCTCTGGCTGATGCTGGCGGCGATAGCGGCGGTCTATATCGTGCTGGGGATCCTCTATGAGAGCTATGTCCATCCGCTGACGATCCTCTCTACCCTGCCTTCGGCGGGTGTCGGCGCGCTGCTGGCACTGGAACTGTTTGATACGCCCTTCAGCCTGATTGCGCTGATCGGGATTCTGCTGCTCATCGGCATTGTGAAAAAGAACGCCATCATGATGGTCGACTTTGCACTGGAGGCAGAGCGAAACGGCCAGCTCAGCGCGCGCGAGGCGATATTCCAGGCCTGCCTGTTACGCTTCCGGCCCATTATGATGACCACGCTGGCGGCGCTGTTTGGCGCGCTACCGCTGGTGCTGAGCAGCGGCGACGGTGCTGAACTGCGCCAGCCGCTGGGGATTACCATCGCGGGCGGACTGGTGATGAGTCAGCTGCTGACGCTCTTCACGACGCCGGTCGTCTATTTAATGATGGATAAGCTGCGGCGCAGAAAACGCCCGCTGGCCGCTGCGCAGCAGCCGTAATGGGTCTGGCGGCGACAGACGGGGAATGTGACGCCTTGATCGGGGGGATTGATGACTACGCAAAGCACTAACGTCCGCTGGCAACTGTGGATTGTTGCTATCGGTTTCTTTATGCAGACGCTGGATACCACCATCGTCAATACCGCGATCCCGTCGATGGCACACGACCTGGGCGTCAGCCCGCTGCACATGCACTCGGTGATCGTCTATTACGTGCTGACGGTGGCCGTGATGCTGCCGGTCAGCGGCTGGCTGGCGGATCGCTTTGGCGTGCGCAACATCTTCTTCTGCGCGATTGTGCTGTTCAGCCTGGGTTCGCTACTGTGCGCCCTGTCCGGCACGCTGGATCAGCTGGTGCTGTCGCGCGTGGTTCAGGGGATTGGCGGGGCCATGATGGTGCCGGTGGGTCGCCTGACGGTGATGAAAATCGTGCCGCGAGAACAGTATATGTCCGCCATGACCTTTGTGACCCTGCCTGGCCAGATTGGTCCGCTGCTGGGTCCGGCGTTGGGCGGTGTGCTGGTCGAGTACGCCAGCTGGCACTGGATCTTTCTGATTAATATTCCGGTCGGTATCGCAGGCGCTATCGCCACCCTGATGCTGATGCCCAACTACAGCATGCAGACGCGCCGCTTTGATTTCGGTGGTTTTATTCTGCTGGCCGCCGGTATGGCTACCCTGACACTGGCGCTGGATGGTCAGCGCAGCAGCGGCGGTTCGCCGTTGCTGCTGGGGGCCATGATCCTCACTGGCATTTTCTCTCTGCTGTTTTACCTGATGCATGCGCGCGGAAATGATAACGCCCTGTTCAGCCTGAAGTTGTTTGATCATCGCGTTTACTCTATTGGCCTGCTCGGCAGTTTTACCGGCCGCATCGGCAGCGGCATGCTGCCCTTTATGACGCCCATTTTTCTGCAGCTCGGCATGGGCTACAGCCCGTTTCACGCCGGTCTGATGATGATTCCGATGGTGCTGGGGAATATGGGGATGAAGCGCATTGTGGTGCGCATCGTCAATCTCTATGGCTACCGTAATGTGCTGGTGATGTCGACCGTAGCGCTGGCGCTGGTGGTCCTGTTGTTCCCGCTGGTGGCGCTCATGGGTTGGGTCTGGCTGCTGCCGCTGGTGCTGTTTCTGCAGGGTATGGTCAACGCCATCCGCTTCTCTTCGATGAATACCCTGACGCTGAAGGAGTTGCCCGATGAGCTGGCCTCCAGCGGTAACAGCCTGCTGTCGATGATTATGCAGCTGTCGATGAGTATTGGCGTCACCGTGGCCGGGCTGCTGCTGGGCGCGTTTGCCCAGCAGAGTACGGCAAACAGCCCAGCGGAACACCAGATGTTTATTTATACCTACCTTTGCATGTCGCTGATTATCATCCTGCCCGCGCTGGTGTTCTGGCGCGTTCCGCCACAGGTGAGTACCAACGTTGATCTGCGACGCCGGAGAAAAAAATGAGTGTTAACCTGCGCCTGGGAATCGGGGCCAAACTGTTTATGGCGATTTTCGCCACCTGCATGCTGGTGCTGATCACTATGCACTGGGGCGTTCGCCTCAGTTTCGAACACGGCTTTGTCGACTACATTAAGCGCGGCAATGAGCAGCGGTTAAATCTGCTCAGCGATGCGCTGGCCGATCAGTATGAGCAGCATGGGAACTGGGATTTTTTACGCCACAACGATCGGCTGGTCTTCACCATGCTGCGCTCACTGGAGCAGAATCCCGACAGCAACAGCCAGCTGCCGCCACACGGCTGGCGCACCCAGTTCTGGATCCTCGATCAACAATATAAAGTGATGGTCGGGCCGCGTGCGCCGGTGCCGCCGGAGGGGACGCGCCGCAACATTACCACCAGCACCGGCAAAGTGGTCGGCTGGGTCATCGGCTCGCCGCCGGAGCGGCTGACGCGCAGTACCGACATTAATTTTGATCAACAGCAGCGGCGCACCAGCTGGATTATCGTGGGGCTGTCAACGCTGCTGGCGGCGCTGGCGACCTGGCTGATGGCGCGTGGCCTGCTGGCGCCGGTCAAGCGGCTGGTCGATGGCACGCATCATCTGGCGGCTGGTAATTTTGCCACCCGCGTTGAGGTCAGCAGCCGGGATGAGCTTGGCCAGCTGGCCGGTGACTTTAACCTGCTGGCCAGTTCGCTGGAGAAAAACGAAAGCATGCGCCGCGCCTTTATGGCCGATATCTCCCACGAGCTGCGCACGCCGCTGGCGATCCTGCGCGGTGAACTGGAAGCGATGCAGGATGGCGTACGCAAACTGACGCCAGACGCGATCGCCTCACTCCAGAGTGAAGTGGTGGTGCTGACCAAGCTGGTCGAAGACCTGCATCAGCTGTCGCTGTCGGACGTGGGTGCCCTCGCCTACCGCAAGCAGGCGACCGATCTGGTGCAACTGCTGGAAGTAACGGCGGGCAGCTTTGCCGAGCGCTACCGCGCACATGGCCTGACGCTGAAGCTGAATTTGCCCGACAACGCTCCCTTCTTTGGCGATCCCGACCGCCTGATGCAGTTGTTCACGAATCTGCTGGAGAACAGCCTGCGCTACACTGACAGCGGTGGCCGGGTTGAAGTGACGCTGAAGTATGAAGCCCCTCACTGGCATATTGAGTTTGATGACAGCGCACCCGGCGTTGACAGAGAACATCAGGTGCAGATTTTTGAGCGCTTTTTCCGCACCGAAGGCTCGCGCAATCGCGCCAGCGGCGGTTCGGGCCTGGGCCTGGCCATCTGTAAAAATATCGCAGACGCCCACGGCGGCGATATTCATGCGACGCACTCTGATTTAGGTGGACTGAAAATCGCGCTACACTTGCGCTATGTTCCCCCTGTGTAAACGCTTATGAGCCAGGAAAACCATGACCCGCTGATTCTGGTGGTCGAAGATGAGCCGAAACTGGCGCAGCTGATGATCGATTATCTGCACGCTTCGAACTACCGTACCCATCACATCGCCGACGGCAACGCGGTACTGGATTACGTGCGCCAGACGCCACCCGACCTGATGCTGCTGGATTTAATGCTGCCAGGCACCGACGGTTTAACGCTGTGCCGTGAAATCCGTCGCCATTCCGAGCTGCCGATTATTATGGTCACCGCCCGCACCGAGGAGATTGATCGGCTGCTGGGGCTGGAGCTGGGCGCGGATGACTACATCTGTAAACCCTTCAGCCCGCGTGAAGTGGTGGCGCGGGTCAAAACAATCCTGCGCCGGATAAAACGGTCGACGGAGGAGCCGCAGAGCGCCTCGTTACTGCGGGTTGATGAGAGCCGATTCTTCGCCAGCTGGCGTGAAAAGCCGCTGGATCTTACCCCGGCGGAGTTCCGGCTGCTGAAAACCCTGTCGCTGGAGCCGGGCAAGGTCTTTTCACGCGAACAGCTGCTCAACCATCTCTATGATGACTATCGCGTGGTCACGGATCGCACCATCGACAGCCATATCAAGAATCTGCGGCGCAAGCTGGAGAATCTCGACAGCGAGCAACCCTTTATCCGTGCCGTTTACGGCATGGGCTATCGCTGGGAAGCCGATGCCTGTCATTTGATCTAGTTTGATCCCGATCAATTTACTTCCCTTTTCTCACTGCCTACAATTCCGCACCTTTTGCAGGGCTTAGAGCCTATCCCAGTAGGCGTAATTGTTGCAGGCAGTCTGGACACGGACAGCGCGGAACAACCGGAGCGTACACGTAGTACGTGAGGATTGTGAGCACTGCCCAGGTTCAGACTGACAAATAAAATAGCCGAATGGGATAGGCTCTTAACGGCTCTGCTTCTGCCGCTTAAGGCGACATACTGACCTGACATCAGTGAGAACATCATGAAACCCGAACTGCTTTCCCCCGCCGGCACGCTGAAGAACATGCGTTACGCCTTTGCTTATGGTGCCGATGCCGTCTATGCCGGCCAGCCACGCTACAGCCTGCGCGTGCGCAACAACGAATTTACCCACGAGAATCTCGCACTGGGCATTAATGAAGCGCACGCGCTGGGTAAAAAATTCTACGTGGTGGTGAACATTGCGCCCCACAACGCCAAGCTGAAAACCTTTATTCGTGACTTAACGCCGGTGGTGGCGATGCAGCCCGACGCGCTGATCATGTCCGATCCCGGCCTGATCATGCTGGTACGTGAGGCTTTCCCGACGATGCCGATTCACCTGTCGGTGCAGGCCAATGCGGTCAACTGGGCCACGGTAAAATTCTGGCAGCAGATGGGGCTGAGCCGGGTGATTCTGTCACGCGAGCTGTCACTGGAGGAGATCGCTGAGATCCGCCAGCAGGTGCCGGAGATGGAGCTGGAAGTCTTTGTTCATGGTGCGCTCTGTATGGCCTATTCCGGTCGCTGTCTGCTGTCGGGCTATATGAACAAACGCGATCCGAATCAGGGCACCTGCACCAACGCCTGCCGCTGGGAGTATAAAGTGGCGGAAGGCCAGCAGGATGAAGTGGGGAATATCGTCGGTAGTCATGAGCCTATTCCGGTACAGGATGTGACGCCCACGCTGGGCATCGGTCAGCCCACCGACAAGGTATTTCTGCTGGAAGAGAAGATGAAGCCCGGCGAGGTGATGAGTGCGTTCGAAGATGAACACGGCACCTACATCATGAACTCGCGGGATCTGCGCGCAGTGGCGCACGTGGAGCGGCTCAGCGAGATGGGCGTACATTCACTGAAGATTGAGGGACGCACCAAGTCCTACTACTACTGCGCCCGCACTGCCCAGGTTTATCGCCGGGCGATTGATGATGCCGCGGCCGGTAAGCCGTTTGATCCCTCACTGCTGTTAACGCTGGAAGGCCTGGCCCATCGTGGCTACACCGAAGGTTTCCTGCGCCGCCACACTCACGACAGTTACCAGAATTATCAGCAGGGCTTTTCGGTGTCCGACCGCCAGCAGTTTGTCGGCGAATTCACCGGCGAACGCCGGGGCGAATGGGCTGAAGTAGCGGTGAAGAATAAGTTTATGCTGCACGACAGCGTGGAGATCATGACGCCCCAAGGGAATCTGAATTGCCAGCTGGACGCGCTGCAGAATGCGCGCGGCGAACCCACTGAAGTTGCGCCGGGCGATGGCCATCGCGTCTGGCTGCGGGTGCCCGAGGAGGTGGATCTGCGTTTTGCACTGCTGCTGCGCAATTTTGATCACGGTGAAGATACCCGGGACCCTCATAATCGTTTACCAACGGAAACATGTTGAGGAAATCAGAACAGGATCACAGACCCCTGCGCAGCGCTGCTTTATAGTCCCGCCTGCTGCTAACGAGTAACAACAAACGGCAGATTTACCAGGAACCACCTCATTTACCCGCCCGGCTCCCCCGTGCGGGTTTTCTTTTTTCTCTCTTTCGCCAATAATTTACTGCTGGCAGCTGTGTTATAAATCCCTTCTTACTCTGTAGATCTTCAAGGAACGCAAAATGGATAATAAACCGCTTACGCTGCTCATCCTGAATGGGAAAGGCGCGGGTAATGATGATCTGCGCGAAGCTATTACGACTCTGCGTGAAGAAGGCTTCGACATTGCGGTGCGTGTCACGTTTGAAAAAGGTGACGGCGACAGGTACGTTAAAGAGGCCATTGCGCTGCAGGCCGCGACCGTGGTGGCCGGTGGTGGCGATGGCACCATCAATGAAATTGCGACAGCGCTGGCTTCTTCTGAAGCGGATCATCGCCCGGTGCTGGGCATCCTGCCGCTGGGTACCGCCAACGATTTTGCCACCAGCGTCGGCATCCCGGAAGAGATGGAACCGGCACTGCGACTGGCAATTCAGGGCAAAGCTAGTGCCATCGATCTGGCCAGGGTAAATCAGAGCCACTACTTCATCAATATGGCGACCGGCGGGTTTGGCACCCGTATCACGACTGAAACGCCGGAAAAGCTGAAGTCGGCGCTGGGTGGCGTCTCCTACTTTATTCACGGCCTGATGCGCATGGATACCCTGAAACCCGATACCTGCGAGATCAGCGGCCCCGATTTCGCCTGGCAGGGTGATGCGCTGGTGATCGGTATTGGTAATGGTCGTCAGGCGGGCGGCGGTCAGCGGTTATGCCCTTCTGCCCTGATCAATGATGGCCGACTGGACGTCAGTGTTGTCACCGCGCAGGAGCTGCTGCCGACGCTGCTGCACTCCCTGACCGGCGACGATGACAATCCCGGCATCGTCACCACGCAGCTGGAGTCGCTTACGATTCGCTCTCCGCACGAGATGACCTTTAACCTTGATGGCGAACCGCTCTCCGGGCGCGAATTCGTGATTCAGGTGATGGCGGGCGCGCTGAGCTGTCGCCTGCCACCACAGTGTGAACTCCTTTCCTGAGCATGGGTCAGGGGGCGAAAGCCCCTTCAGATTACTGACAAACTCACAGCTGTACGAATTTAGCAGCAACGCATTAGCTTAAAGCGTAGGGAACACGGGCAGAGGAGGGAAGCGTCCCGCGTCAGGGACAAAAACGCCGGGAGCGTTTTTGAACAACGCAACGCGTTGGCCCGGTTACGGGCGCACCTCAGGGATGAGGTGCGTAATCGCGCGGGACGAGCATGCCAGGGATGGCGGCTTTTGCGACTTTCCGATCTGACTGTGTTCCCTTCGTCGGCTGGGTCTTACAGCCAGCAGGGGCAGACGCTGTCAATAACCTTAAGAGGGCGAAAGCCCCTTTTTCACGCTGGCCGCCCGTCGTTTTACTACCACGCCGCCCTTTTTGTCGCCAAATAATACGCCAGTTCATTACCCCATTTCGTCCCAGAAAACAGTCTGTGACTGGCTTCACAACTCTGCCAGACTAACTTGTATGGTAGTATTAAAGCGCGTACTTTTTCGTCATTGAACGCTGACTGAAAGGCAACCAGGATGAAAATTGTTAAGGCGGAAGTATTTGTAACCTGCGCAGGCAGAAACTTTGTCACGCTCAAAATCACCACCGATGAGGGTCTGACCGGCGTGGGTGATGCCACGCTGAATGGCCGCGAGCTGCCGGTCGCCTCCTACCTGAAAGATCATGTCTGCCCGCAGCTGATTGGCCGCGATGCGCATCAGATCGAAGACATCTGGCAATATTTCTACAAGGGCGCTTACTGGCGTCGTGGCCCGGTCACCATGTCCGCTATCTCGGCCGTCGATATGGCACTGTGGGATATCAAAGGCAAAGCCGCCAATATGCCGGTGTATCAGTTGCTGGGTGGCGCATCACGCACCGGCGTGATGGTCTATTGCCACACCACCGGCCACTCCATTGATGAAGTGATGGATGACTACGCGAAGCACAAAGAGCTTGGCTTTAAAGCGATCCGCGCGCAGTGCGGCGTCCCGGGCATGAAAACCACCTACGGCATGGCGAAAGGCAAAGGTCTGGCCTATGAGCCTGCAACTAAAGGTAACTGGCCCGAAGAGCAGCTCTGGTCAACCGAGAAATACCTCGATTTCACCCCGAAACTGTTCGCCGCCATCCGTGACAAGTTTGGTTTCGATGAGCACTTGCTGCATGACATGCATCATCGCCTGACGCCAATCGAAGCGGCGCGTTTTGGCAAGAGCGTGGAAGATTATCGCCTGTTCTGGATGGAAGATCCGACGCCTGCTGAGAATCAGGAGTGCTTCCGCCTGATCCGCCAGCATACCGTCACGCCGATTGCCGTGGGGGAAGTGTTCAACAGCATCTGGGATTGTAAGCAGCTGATTGAAGAACAGCTGATCGACTACATCCGCACCACCATTACGCATGCGGGCGGCATTACCGGTATGCGGCGTATCGCTGATTTTGCCTCGCTCTATCAGGTACGCACCGGCTCGCACGGTCCTTCTGATCTCTCCCCTATCTGCATGGCGGCTGCACTGCACTTTGACCTCTGGGTGCCGAACTTCGGTGTGCAGGAGTACATGGGCTTCTCCGAACAGATGATGGAGCTGTTTGAGGCTAACTGGACCTTTGACCAGGGCTACATGCATCCAGGCGACAAACCCGGTCTCGGCATTGAATTCAACGAGAAACTGGCGTCGAAATATCCCTATGAACCTGCCTATCTCCCGGTTGCCCGTCTTGAAGATGGCACCCTGTGGAACTGGTGAGGAGAAGCTGATGAAAAGCGTTGTTATTGAACAGCCGGGTGAACTGGTGGTGGCTGAACGTCCACGGCCACAACCCGCGGCGGGCGAAGTCCGTATTAAAGTGGCCTATGCCAGCATCTGCGGATCGGACGTGCATATCTGGCACGGTCATAACCCGTTCGCCAAATATCCGCGAGTGATTGGTCACGAGTTTTTTGGCGTGATTGACGCGGTGGGCGACGGTGTTGATCCGGCCCGGCTGGGCGACCGCGTGGCGGTGGATCCGGTGGTGAGCTGCGGCAGCTGTTATCCCTGCTCGGTAGGCCGTCCCAATGTCTGCACCACACTGCAGGTGATTGGCGTGCACCGTGATGGCGGCTTCAGCGAGTTTGCGCTGGCTCCGGCGAAAAATGCCTTTTCCCTGCCGGACAGCATCCCCGATCGGCTCGCCAGTCTGATTGAGCCTTTCACTATTGCCGCCAATATCACCGCGTTTCTCAAGCCACAGCCAGACGATGTGGCGCTGATTTACGGCGCCGGTCCGATGGGGCTTACTGCGATTCAGGTGCTGAAGGGCGTCTATAAGGTTAAAAAGGTGATGGTGGTGGATCGCCTGCCGGAAAGGCTGGCACTTGCAGAACAGAGCGGTGCCGATCAACTGTTCGATAACAGCGAAATCCCGCTGGCGGCACAACTTGAGGGCGTGCAGCCTACGCTGATTATCGACGCGGCGTGCCATCCCACCATTCTGGCTGAAGCAGCTGCCCTCGCCTCACCCGCCGCGCGCATCGGTCTGCTGGGCTTCTCCGGCGAGCCGTGCAGCATTACTCAGCAGAGCCTGACCAGTAAGGAGCTGTCGCTGTTTACCTCACGTCTTAACAGCAATCGTTTCCCACAGGTGATCGAATGGATGGAAAAAGGGTTAATCCAGCCAGAGAAGCTGGTCACTCACTACTTTCCGCTGCATGAAATTGAACGCGCGATGACCCTGTTCGAAAAAGATCCGCGCACCTGCTGCAAAGTCATACTTCAGATGGGTTAATTATCCGCTGAACACCAGGTCTCCTCAGCCGGTGCGTACCCGCCGGCATGACTATAAAGATAAAACAGATCACGGAGTTTGTATGTTCAAGAATCTGCGCTGGACCCTCGTTTTGCTGCTGTTCCTGGTTTACATGATTAACTACCTCGATCGTGTCGCCCTGTCGCTGACCGTACCGCTGGTAGAGAAAGATCTGGCGATTAATGCTGAGCAGTTTGGCATGATCTTCGGCAGCTTTTTCTTTGGCTATGCCCTGTTTAACTTCCTTGGCGGGCTTGCCACTGACCGCTATGGTCCAAAAATCGTACTGGCCGTGGCGGTGGGTGCCTGGTCCATTTTCTGCGGCATGACCGCGCTGGCCACCGGCTTCTGGTCGCTGCTGATCCTGCGTGTGCTGTTCGGCATGGCTGAAGGCCCGATCTGCTCTTCGGCTAACAAAGCGATTAATGGCTGGTTCCCGAAGAAACAGGCCGCCACGGCGATGGGTTTACTTAGTGCCGGGTCACCTTTAGGTGGCGCAGTCGCCGGCCCGATCATTGGTTATCTGGCCCTGGCCTATGGCTGGCGTCCGGCCTTTGTGATCGTCTGCTGTATCGGTCTGGTATGGATGGCGTTCTGGCTCTTCTTTGCCGCTGATAATCCGGCGAAGAGCAAACTGGTCACCGAAAAAGAGCGTCAGCTGATCGATCGCCTGAAAGCCACCAGCCCGAATGATGAGGTTGACCTGTCAGAAACGTCACATCCGTTTGGCTACTACCTGCGCCAGCCGATTATCCTGGTCACGGCATTTGCCTTCTTCTGCTACAACTACATCCTGTTCTTCTTCCTGAGCTGGTTCCCGGCCTACCTTGTGCAGGCGCACGGCCTGGATATCAAATCAATGAGCATCACCACCATGATCCCGTGGATCGTCGGTTTCGTTGGCCTGGCACTGGGTGGCTGGATCTCCGATAAGATCTTTAACATCACCGGCAAGCTGTTGTTGTCCCGCAAAATTGTGCTGGTGGTCTCACTGCTGGCCGCCGCAATTTGTGTGGCGCTGGCGGGTACGATAAAAGATGTGGTGCCTGCGGTAATTATGATGTCTGTGTCGATTTTCTTCCTCTACATCACCGGCGCGATCTACTGGGCGATTATTCAGGATGTGGTGCACAAAAGTCGTATCGGCAGCATCAGCGGCTTTATCCATCTGGTGGGGAGCCTTTCCGGCATCATCGGGCCGATCGTCACCGGCTTTATTGTTCAGCATACCGGTAAATTCGATAGCGCCTTTGTGCTGGCGGGTTGTGTCGCCGCGCTGGGGGCTTTCCTGGTGCTGTTTGTGATTCGCAGTCCGAAACCTGAGGATAAACCGGTTTCGGTCTGAGTGTTGTTCCGCTAACAGAACGATGTTTTGGGGCGCTTTGCGCCCCGTTTGCCATAAGGACGGACTATGTTACAGATTGATTGCCTCCCCGCTGAGGTCCGGCGCCCCGCTTACGACCGCAGCCAGTTAAAAACCCGCATGGTGCATATCGGTTTTGGTGCTTTTCATCGCGCTCATCAGGCACTTTGCAGCGACAGGCTGGCTGAACAGGGTAGCGACTGGGGATACTGCGAAGTGAACCTCAACAGCGGCGCGCTGATTCAGGCTCTGCGTGAGCAGCATCTGCTCTATACCCTCACCGAGATGGCTGATGATTCCCTGCATACCCGGGTAATTGGCGTTATTACCCAGGCGCTGCACGGTAAAAGTGACGGTATTGAGGCGGTGATTAACGCCATGAGTCAGCCTGAAGTGGCGATTGTCTCCATGACCGTCACTGAAAAAGGCTACTGTCATCAGCCCGCCAGTGGCAATTTAAATCCCGATCATCCCGATATCGTCCATGACCTGCAGCATCCGGATGCGCCACGCTCGCTGCCAGGTCTGATTCTGGCCGCGATCCGCCGCCGCCGTGACCAGGGGCTACCTGCCTTCAGCGTGATGTCCTGTGATAACATGCCGGAAAATGGTCATGTCACCCGCAACGTGATTGTGCAACTGGCGCGGCAGCAGGATCCGGCGCTGGCAGAGTACATTCAGCAGCACATTACCTTCCCCTCAACCATGGTCGATCGCATCGTTCCGGCGATGACCGATGCGGCGTTTGCGGCCCTGAGCGCGCGCCTGGGTTCCAGCGACCCGGTTGCGGTTGAAGCGGAACCCTTCTTCCAGTGGGTGATTGAAGATAACTTCGTCAATGGTCGTCCGGCGTGGGAAAACGCGGGCGCAGAACTGGTCAGTGACGTTCTGCCCTATGAAGAGATGAAACTGCGCATGCTGAATGGCAGCCACTCTTTCCTGGCCTATCTCGGCTTCCTTGCCGGTTATGAATACATCAGCGACTGCATGGCCGATCACCATTTCCGCGCCGCCGCCCGTTCACTGATGATCGATGAGCAGGCTCCTACTTTGCGCACTCAGGGCGTGGATCTCAACGCCTATGCCGATTCACTGATTGCGCGTTATGAAAATCGCGCCATTAAACATCGCACCGGACAGATTGCCACTGACGGCACACAGAAACTGCCACAGCGTATGCTCGATAGCCTGCGCTGGCACCTGCAGCGCGGTAGCGACTGCGACCTGCTGCTGCTGGGCGTAGCGGGCTGGATGCGCTATGTCGGCGGCGTCGATGAACAGGGTCAGCCGATCGACATCCGCGATCCGCTGAAAGCGCAGCTCGCAGAGTGCGTTGCCACCAGTGAAGAAGGTGAGTCTCGCGTGCGGGCATTGCTCGCCATCCGCGAAGTATTCGGCGAGGATCTGGCGCAGAATAGCGACGTGGTTGCCCGACTGACTGTCTGGTATCAGCAACTCACCACCCAGGGCGCGCGTGCCACAGTGCATCAGTGTCTCAACCGCGGCTAAAAGCGCTGGCGCAGACGCAGCGCGCTGATTAGACTGACACTTTCCCATCGCGCTGGCCCCGGTCAGCCGTAATATGGATATTGCTGCATGTCGATCGCCTATACCATTACTACCAGCGAACCGGTAAATCAGCAGATTTACCGTTATCTGCGCAAAGATATTGTTACCTGCGCAATTCAGCCAGGTTCGCTGCTCTCTGAAAAAGAGGTCTCAGCACGCTTCAACGTCTCACGCCAGCCGGTGCGTGAAGCGTTCATTAAGCTGGCTGAAGCCGGACTGGTACAGGTATTGCCGCAGCGCGGCACCTTCGTGCGCAAAATCTCCGCTAAACGTGTCGCGGATGGCCGGTTTATCCGTGAGGCGGTGGAAGTGTCGGTAGTGCGGCGGGCAGCGGTGGAGATTGACGATCCCGCCCTGATGGCACTGGAACATAATCTGCAGCTGCAGCGCATGGCCGCTGAGCGGCATGACAGCCAGGCTTTCCTCACTCTGGACGATGAGTTTCATCGCCTGATCGCTGAAAGCATTGACTGCAAGCTCGCCTGGGAGACGGTGGAAAACATAAAAGCGGCTATGGACAGGGTGCGGTTTCTGACGCTGAGTGAAGTCTCACCACCGGAGAGGCTGATTGAGCAGCATGAAGAGATTTTTGCCGCGCTGAAGCGCCATGACGCCGATGCCGCCGAAGCGGCGATGCGTCGTCACCTGCAGGAGATGATCTTCTCAATCACCCCGATTGCCGAGCGTAACAGCGCCTGGTTTGAAGCGCCCTGAAACGGAAACTGCCCGCACCGCCTGATTACCAGGTCGATGCGGACCTTCGCCGTCACCACCACTGATGAAAATGGTGCACCGGTCCGATGCCGTTCCCGACCTCCAGCGAATCCGCCTGTAACAGCGCCTGCTGCAACCAGTTTTTCGCTTCCTCAATCGTCTCTGCCCAGTCAGTATGGCGCGGACGTAACGCGGCTAAGGCGGCCGACAGCGTGCAGCCGGTGCCATGGGTATGACGGGTATGCACGCGTGGCGTGCTGAATCGCTGTTCCGCTGAGTGAGTAATCAGCCAGTCCGGACTCTCCGACGCCGCCAGATGACCGCCCTTCATCAGCACGGCCTGACAGCCGAGTGCCAGCAAGGCCCGCCCCTGCTCGCGCATCTCTGCCTCATTGGTGGCGATAGCGCAATCCAGCAACGCCGCCGCTTCCGGCAGATTTGGCGTGATCAGCGACATCTGCGGTAATAACTGCTCCCGTACGCTGGCCACGGCGTCTGGCGAAAGCAGCGCATCACCACTTTTCGCGACCATGACCGTATCCAGCACGACAAACGGGATCTCAGCACGCCTCAGCCGGGCTGCAACCTGTTCCACAATGGCCGTTTCAGACAGCATGCCGATTTTTGCGCTGTCGATACGCACATCATCCAGTACCGAATCGAGCTGGGCGGCAACAAAGTCAGGCGCAATGCGATAAACCGACTGCACGCCCTGGGTGTTTTGTGCCACCAGCGCGGTAATCACACTGGTGCCGTAGGCACCCAGAGCTGAGAAGGTTTTCAGATCGGCCTGGATGCCCGCGCCGCCACTGGGATCGGTACCGGCAATCGTCAGAGCATTAATGCGCTTCATGCTCTACCTCCAGCGTCCAGAGTGCATCAATAAACGCCGTGACAAAGCTGCCGGGTCCGGCTGCCTGCGCCGCTGCCTTTTCACCCGACAGGGCCATTATCTGACAGGCCGCCGCCACGTTCATCAGCCGATCGCCTGGCAGAGCAGTGAATCCCGCCACTACAGCAGAAAGTGCGCAGCCGGTTCCGACCACGCGCGTCATTAACGGGCTTCCACCGGTTATGGCAAGGAGTCGCCGGCCGTCGGTGGCGTAGTCCACTTCACCGGTGACGACCACAAGCGTGCTCCAGGTTTCCGCGAGCTGTTGGGCCGCATTGAGTGCTGCATCCGCCTGATGCAGCGTGTCGACACCGCGCCCGCCGCCGGCCTGTTGTGCCAGCGCCAGAATCTCTGACGCATTTCCCCGAATCACCGCCGGTTGCTGGCTGAGCAGTTGCTGACAGAAGTCGCTGCGCAGCGTCAGCGCGCCGACGGCAACCGGATCGAGTGTCCAGGGGGTGCCCGCCTGATTAGCCGCGATAACGGCAGCCTGCATCGCCTGCTGGCGCTCGCGGGTTAACGTGCCCACGTTAATCAGCAACGCATCGGCAAAGCGGCCGAACTGTGCCGCTTCGTCAGCATCGATCACCATTGCCGGTGAGGCATTGAGCGCGAGTAACACATTGGCAGTGAAGTTCTGGACCACGTCATTGGTCATGCAGTGCACCAGCGGTGACTGACGGCGGAAAGTGTGCAGAACGGGCGCGAAGTGCGCAGCAGAAAGGTGTGGAGATTGATGTGTCATCGTAGCTCCCAACCGGCGAACAAGAAGGCGAATGCGGTCAGGCATCAGACTTCCCTACGCTGGCATTATCCAGATCAGGTAATACGGGTATTTCTCAGCCTTCATTTAAGAAGGGCACCCCGAGTCGTGTTACGGCTTGCAGCATAGGCAAGCCGTACTGTTAAAGCAAGCCTGGAAAATAATCGGAACTGAAACAATTCACATGATCCCGATCAACTCTCAGCAGTACAAAAAAAGGCTTAATGCTGCGGGCTATCGGAATACCTCTTTATAAGTAGAAGTGTTTATTACCCTGAGGAATAATATTTCCCGCAGTGACTCTGGTGACCCCATAATAACTAACCTGCTCGCAGCATTATCGTAAAAAATACGTTATTTCATGGAGTTAAAAAACTTCTGAAGCGGAACTTCATACTATTCAGGACGTATGATGCGATTTTTAGCGCTTATTCCACACCGTCATCGATGGCAGGAGATTAATATTGAACGCAAGGGTGCCGTGGCACCCAATGGCAGACAGTACCTCTTCACCTATCTTTCCGCCCGCTGCACAGGCTGTGGCGAAATTATTCATCGCGTCTATTATCGGGATATCAGTGACAGACAGGCACGCCGCTGGTTAGGTTAGTGTCCGGGCAACGGTCATTCCAGACACAGTTCAAGTTAACAGTTAGTTAGCAATTTGTTAGTCTGGTAACTAATGATCGCCTGACCAGACTCTCTCTATGCCACTGCTGTTTGAAAGCTTAAGCCATCAAATTTATCTGTCAGCCCCGCTGTTTATCCTGATCCTGCTGGGATACTGTCTGACGCGCCTCGGAAAATGGCCCGCCAGCATCAGCGAAGGGATGAACCGCTTTGTGTTTAACGTCGCGCTGCCCTGCATGCTGTTTCGGGTGATGAGCACCTTCTCGCAAAGTCCGCCGGTGGATGCGCGCCTGTTGCTGGCCTTCTTCGGCAGTTGCCTGCTGGTGTTTATCGTGGGGCGACTGCTGGCAACAAGGCTGTTCAATCTGGATGGCGTAGCGGCGTCGGTTTTTGCGCTGGGCGGCATCTTTTCCAATAACGTGATGCTGGGGATCCCGGTGGCCACAGTACTGCTGGGGCCAGAAGCCCTGCCCCCGGTGGCGCTGGTTCTGGTATTTAACAGCCTGATCCTCTGGACCTTACTCACCGTTTCGGTCGAATGGGCGAAACAGGGCAGCTTCTCGCTGGAAGGCGTGTGGCGCACCCTGATTGGGGTAGTAAAGAATCCACTCATCATCGGCATTCTCAGCGGGACGGCCTGGAGTTTTCTGCAGCGTCCTTTGCCGATGCTGGCCGCAGAACCGTTAAAGATGCTGGCTTCACTGGCCGCGCCCCTGTCGCTGGTGACGCTGGGCATGAGCCTGGCGCATTATCGGGTGCGGGAAGGACTTAAAGAGAGCTATACCCTCTGCCTGCTGAAGCTGGTGCTGCAGCCGATGACGGTATGGGCTATCGCGTGGCTGACCGATTTGCCACCGCTGGAGAGTAAAGTGGTGGTACTGCTGGGATCGATGGCAGTCGGGGTTAACGTCTATCTGATGTCGCAGAAGTTCAATGTCATTACCGGCCCGGCGGCGGCGAGTATGCTGTTTTCAACGGTATTTGCGGCGGTGACGACGCCGATATGGATGATGCTGATGACACTGGCGGGCTATTAACAGGCTAAAAAAAAGCCCCTCAGCAGGCGTGCTGAAGGGCTATTGTCTGGCTAACTAAATGTTATTCAGCCGATTTGGTACGAATCAGATAGTCAAACGCGCTCAGTGAGGCTTTAGCACCTTCACCACTGGCGATGATGATCTGTTTGTACGGCACGGTGGTGCAGTCGCCCGCAGCAAACACGCCCTTCAGGCTGGTTTCGCATTTACCATCGATGATGATCTCACCCATTTTGTTGCGCTCAACCGCGCCTTCCAGCCACGGGGTGTTCGGCAGCAGACCGATCTGAACGAAGATACCGGAGAGCGGCAGCTCGTGGGTGGTCTGCGTCGTACGGTCGATATAGTGCAGGCCGGTCACTTTGGTGCCGTCGCCTTTCACTTCAGTGGTCTGCGCGTTCAGGATCACATCAACGTTCTTCAGGCTGCGCAGCTTATCCTGCAGCACCTGATCGGCGCGCATCTCACCGGCAAACTCCAGCAGCGTAACGTGTTCAACGATACCGGCCAGATCGATGGCCGCTTCCACGCCGGAGTTACCGCCGCCGATCACCGCTGTGCGTTTGCCTTTGAACAGCGGACCATCGCAGTGTGGGCAGTAGGTCACGCCTTTTGTGCGATACTCTTCTTCACCCGGCACGCCCATGTTACGCCAGCGTGCGCCGGTCGCCAGGATGATGCTGCGGGATTTCAATACTGCGCCGGAGGCGGTTTCGATGGCGTGCATTCCGCCCTCTTTCGCTGCCGGGATCAGTTTGATGGCGCTCTGGCTTTCAATGACGTCCACGTTGTAATCATCCACGTGTGCGCGCAGTGAACCGGCCAGTTTTGCCCCTTCGGTTTTCGGTACGGAGATATAGTTTTCGATATCGACCGTGTCAAGCACCTGGCCGCCAAAACGCTCACCCAGCAGGCCGGTACGGATGCCTTTACGTGCTGAGTAGATGGCTGCCGCTGCGCCCGCCGGACCACTGCCGATAATCAGGACTTCATACGCGTCACGCTTGTTCAGCTCTTCTGCCGCACGTTTATCCGCATTGGTATCCACTTTGCTGACGATTTCCGCCAGGCTCATGCGACCCTGACCAAACTCTTTACCATTGAGGTAAACCGCTGGCACGCCCATCACGTTACGTTCCTGAATCTCGTTCTGGAACAGGCCACCGTCGATAGCGGTGTGGCTGATGCGCGGATTAATCACCGCCATAAGGTTCAGCGCCTGTACGACGTCAGGGCAGTTATGGCATGAGAGTGAATAGTAAGTTTCGAAATGGAAGTCACTGTCCAGCGCCGCGATCTGATCCAGCAGGCTCTGTGCTTCTTTCGACGGATGCCCACCGGTCTGTAACAGCGCCAGCACCAGTGAGGTAAATTCGTGACCCAGTGGGGAACCGGCAAAACGCGGGCCGCTGTTCGAACCTGGGTTAGTGATCAGAAATGAGGGCTTACGCACCTGACGATCGTTCTCTTCGCGGAAGCTGACTTTGTCAGACAGGCCGGCGATATCAACCAACAGTTCACGAATCTCGGTTGATTTTGCACCCTCATCCAGGGTGGCGATCAACTCAACAGGTTTGGTTAATTTCTCAAGGTAAGCCTTGAGCTGCGTCTTCAAATTTGTGTCGAGCATAGTGATATCCTGGTCAAAAAATCGGGTGCCGCAGCACCCGATTGGAGAATGGTCGAAAGGGCGAAGCGGAATTAGATTTTGCCAACCAGGTCCAGAGACGGAGCCAGAGTTGCATCACCTTCTTTCCATTTAGCCGGGCACACTTCACCTGGGTGAGAAGCCACGTACTGAGCCGCTTTCACTTTGCGCAGCAGGTCAGAGGCGTCACGGCCAATGCCTTCAGCAGTGATTTCGATGGCCTGGATAACGCCTTCCGGGTCAACGATGAACGTACCGCGGTCAGCCAGACCTTCGTCTTCACGCATGATTTCGAAGTTACGGGTCAGCGCGCCAGTCGGGTCACCAATCATCGCGTACTGAATTTTCGCGATGGTGTCTGAAGAACCGTGCCAGGCTTTGTGGGTAAAGTGGGTGTCGGTAGAAACGGAGTAGATATCTACGCCCAGTTTCTGGAATTCTTCGTAGTGGTCAGCCACGTCGCCCAGTTCGGTCGGGCAGACGAAGGTGAAGTCAGCTGGATAGAAGAAGAACACACTCCATTTACCTTCAACGTCTTTCTCGGTTACGTCGATGAATTCGCCGTTTTTGAATGCTGCGTTTTTGAACGGCTTGATTTTGGTATTGATAATAGACATCTGTGGCCTCCGTTAAAATATGTGATGCAGGTTACATAATTTTCGGGCCAACATCTAATACGCGGTCGTTATCAATCTGATAAACGAAAGCTATCAAACGCTGAAAGCCTGATGCTCTCTGGCCCGGCAGGCAGTGTACAGCGATTTTCGTGACATTTAACCCGCTTTATCTTTTCGCCTGTCTTCGCGAATCACTGCTAGTTTTGTAAGACCGGATTATAAGGGAGCTGACCTGTGGAGATTCGTCCGTTTACGGAAGCCGATCGTCCTTTCCTGCGCACGCTGTTTCTGGCGGCGCGACGACACAACTGGCGCTGGCTTGACGGCAGCGAGTGGCAGCTGGAAGATTTTGATGGCGTGATTCTGGGCGAAACCGTGCTGGTCGCGGAAGCAGAGGGGCAGCGTGTCGGATTTGCCGGGCTGCTGGAGAACGACAACTTCCTGCACAGTCTTTATGTCGATCCTGACTGGCAGGGACGCGGCGTGGGCAGCGCTTTACTGGAAGCAGTCGAAGCGCGCTTTACCTCAACCGGCGCGCTGAAGTGCCTGCAGAAGAACAAAGCGGCACAGGCGTTTTACCTGAAACACGGCTGGAAAATGATTTCACAGGGCGAAGGTGAGCACGGCGGCTACGTGTTGATGCATTACCCGCTGGCCTCACACTATGCCAGCGGGTCGGGTCGGGCTTAAAGCGCGCGGAAGGCGATGTCGCCGGGGATGACTTCGCCCTGCCAGTAAAGCTGAGCCGCAACGCGTCCGGCCAGCTGGCGATAGAGCGCGGTAAATTCGCTGTCGGGACGACGAATCACCGTCGGTTCACCTTCATCAAGATCTTCGCGCAGGTCAATGTGCAGCGGCAGCTGGGCCAGCAGCTGTGTCTGGTAATCCTCCACCAGTTTCTGCGCGCCGCCGGTGCCAAAGATGGGCTCGTGGAAGCCACACTGACTGCAGATATGCAGGCTCATGTTTTCCACCACGCCGAGCACCGGCACATTGACCTTTTCAAACATCACCAGCCCTTTGCGGGCATCAATCAGGGCGATGTCCTGCGGTGTCGTCACCACCAGCGCACCGGTGACCGGCACGTTCTGCGCCAGCGTCAGCTGAATGTCGCCGGTGCCGGGCGGCATATCCAGCACCAGATAATCCAGCTCCGGCCACAGCGTTTCGTTGAGCAGTTGCATCAGCGCTTTGCTGGCCATCGGCCCGCGCCACACCATCGCATTGTCATCCGTGACCAGATAACCAATGGAGTTGGTGGCCAGCCCGTGCGCCATGATCGGTGCCATATGGGTGCCATCTGGCGAGGTTGGCCGTTGATCCTGAGTGCCGAGCATGTTCGGCACAGACGGGCCGTAGATATCGGCGTCCAGAATCCCGACCCGCGCGCCTTCTGCTGCCAGCGCAAGCGCCATGTTTACGGCGGTGCTGGATTTTCCCACGCCGCCTTTGCCGGAGCTGACCGCAATAATGTTTTTGACGCCGTTAACGCCCGGCTGGTTTTTTACCCGCTTCAGGGTGGCAATATCATGGCTGAGCCGCCAGTCGATGGCGCGTGCGCCGGTCTGGCGCAGCAGTTCGGCGCTGACCTGCTCTTTCAGGTCGTCGAATCCGCTGGCCCAGGCAAACGGCATCACCAGTTCCACATGCAGCGTTCCATCCAGCTGCGCCACATGGTGCAATGCCTTCAGGGCGGTGAGATTCTGCTTAAGGGTCGGATGCTCAAAGCTTCTCAATACGCCTGCCACGATGGCGCGCAGGCCTTCTGGCGTATGCGGTTCCCGGGATTGTACTGTCATCCCCTGCTCCTTATTTCTGCTGTGCTTACGCTGTGTTTCAGCGATGTATTGTCAATGATATCAGATGCTCGTGGATCTGCGGCGACTGGCAGGGTGAATCCCTTGTGTTTACGCAGGTGAAGCCTTCAGTTACCATCTAAGCCCGTTTTTTCAATCAACAGAAAGCTACGCAAACTATGACTCAAGTCGCTAAAAAAATTCTGGTAACGTGCGCACTGCCTTACGCGAACGGATCAATCCATCTCGGCCACATGCTCGAGCATATCCAGGCAGACATTTGGGTGCGTTATCAGCGAATGCGTGGCAATCAGGTTTATTTCATCTGCGCCGATGATGCGCACGGCACGCCGATCATGCTGAAAGCTCAGCAGCTGGGCATTGCACCGGAGCAGATGATTGCAGAGATGAAAAGCGAGCATGAAGCCGACTTTGCCGGTTTTAATGTCAGCTATGACAACTATCATTCGACCCACGGCGACGAGAACCGTGAGCTTTCAGCGCTGATTTACGGCCGTCTGAAAGAGAACGGTTTTATTAAAAACCGCACCATCTCCCAGCTCTACGATCCGGAAAAAGGGATGTTCCTGCCGGACCGTTTTGTGAAAGGCACCTGCCCGAAATGTAAATCACCTGATCAGTATGGCGACAACTGTGAAGTCTGCAGCGCGACCTACAGCCCGACCGAGCTGATCGATCCGAAATCGGTGGTATCCGGTGCGACGCCAGTCCTGCGCGACTCCGAGCACTTCTTCTTTGATCTGCCGTCCTTCAGCGCCATGCTGCAGGCCTGGACCCGCTCCGGTGCGCTGCAGGATCAGGTGGCGAACAAAATGCAGGAGTGGTTTGAATCGGGCCTGCAGCAGTGGGATATCTCCCGCGATGCGCCTTATTTCGGCTTTGAAATCCCGGACGCGCCAGGCAAATATTTCTACGTCTGGCTGGATGCGCCTATCGGTTACATGGGCTCGTTCAAGAACCTGTGCGACAAGCGTGGCGACATCGACTTCGACGAATTCTGGCGTAAAGACTCGACGACCGAGCTGTATCACTTCATCGGTAAAGATATCGTCTACTTCCACAGCCTGTTCTGGCCAGCGATGCTGGAAGGCAGTCACTTCCGCAAGCCAAACAACCTGTTTGTACACGGCTATGTCACCGTCAACGGTGCCAAGATGTCGAAGTCGCGCGGCACATTTATTAAAGCCAGCACCTGGCTGCAGCATCTGGATGCCGACAGCCTTCGTTACTACTACGCGGCGAAACTCTCTTCACGCATTGACGATATCGACCTGAATCTGGAAGATTTCGTCCAGCGCGTGAATGCTGACATCGTTAACAAAGTGGTTAACCTGGCGTCACGTAACGCGGGCTTCATTACCAAACGCTTTGACGGCAAACTGGCGGCAGACCTGGCCGATCCGGCGCTCTATCAGACCTTCGTGGATGCGTCAGAGAAGATTGGTGACGCCTGGGCGGGTCGTGAATACAGCCGTGCTATCCGTGAAATCATGGCGCTGGCTGACCTGGCGAACCGTTATGTCGATGAGCAGGCTCCGTGGGTGGTGGCGAAGCAGGAAGGCCGTGATGCCGATCTGCAGGCAATCTGCTCCATGGGCATTAACCTGTTCCGCATTCTGATGACCTGGCTGAAGCCGGTACTGCCGTCACTGAGCGCCCGCGCAGAAGGCTTCCTGAACTGTGAACTGAGCTGGGATGCCATCGCGCAGCCGCTGCTGGATCATCAGGTCGCACCGTTCAAAGCGCTCTACAGCCGCATTGAAATGGCGAAAGTCGAAGGACTGATTGAGGCTTCGAAAGAGGATGCCGCTGCGGCCAGTGCATCGCCCGCCACGGGCCCGCTGGCCGATGCACCGATCGGTGAAACCATTACCATTGATGATTTCGCCAAAGTGGATATGCGCGTCGCGCTGATTGAGCAGGCGGAACTGGTGGAAGGTTCGGACAAGCTGCTGCGTCTGCAACTCGACCTGGGCGGTGAGAAGCGTCAGATCTTCTCAGGTATTCGTGCCGCCTATCCTGATCCCGCCGTGCTGGTCGGTAAAATGACCATTATTGTGGCTAACCTCGCCCCGCGTAAAATGCGTTTTGGTATCTCTGAAGGCATGGTGTTGTCAGCGGGCCCGGGCGGCAAAGATCTGTTCGTGCTCTCCGTCGACAGCGGTGCTGTGCCGGGTATGCCGGTTAAGTAATCGCCTGCCGACGCTTAACAGGTTAAGCGAAGTGCCGTCCTCAACCCTTCGCGCCGTATCACTGGCGCGAAGGGTTATTTTTCCCCCTTTGCATTCTCACCGCTACTACCCCGCTTCCTTCTGCTGAAACGCTTTGCCCGTTGCTGCTACTCTGCGGCATAAATGTGATCGCTAGCACGCTAAGCGGTTAATGCGTATGATGAAGCTCAGTGAAAACAGGAGCCTGCCATGCTCACCGTGCTGTCTGTCTGCGGACGTTATCTTCGCGCCTTTATCATCATTTATCTCTGCTTATACGCTGGCATCGGCATCGCTTCGCTGCTGCCCATTAAACTGCCAGGCAGCATCCTGGGAATGTTAATTCTGTTCGGCCTGCTGGCGTCGCAGATCCTGCCGGTCAGCTGGGTAAAACCGGGCTGCCATCTGCTGATTCGCTACATGGCGCTGCTGTTTGTGCCAATCAGCGTCGGAGTGATGAGTTACACCGATATACTCACCGCCCAGTTTGGCCCGATTGTTGTTTCCTGTGTTGTCAGTACCTTCCTGGTACTCTCCATTGTCGGCGTCAGCGCCCACCGGCTTCACAGCCGCCGTCCTGCCGGAGAGTCAGCCGATGAGTGACATGTGGTGGTCACTGCCACTGACGCTGGCAGCCTTTTTTCTGGCGCGCAAGCTGGCGATACGACTGAAAATCTCGCTGCTTAATCCGCTACTGGTCGCCATGGGGATGATTATCCCGATACTGCTGCTGTTGCAGCTTCCTTACTCGCGCTATTTCGCCGGCAGCCAGATTCTTAATCAGCTGCTGCAACCGGCTGTGGTCGCGCTGGCACTGCCGCTGTATGAGCAGATGCATCAGATTCGTGCCCGGTGGAAATCGATTATTGGCGTCTGCTTTATCGGCAGCCTGACCGCCATGATCTCAGGCACCGCTATTGCCCTGTGGATGGGTGCCACACCTGAAATTGCCGCCACCATCGTACCTAAATCCGTGACCACGCCCATCGCGATGGCCGTCTCCGGTTCGCTGCACGGCATTCCCGCCATCAGCGCCATCTGCGTGCTGATTGCCGGAGTACTGGGTGCGGTATTCGGACACACGCTGCTGAATCTGCTGGGCGTAAAATCGAAAGCGGCGCGCGGACTGGCAATTGGCAATGCATCGCATGCGCTGGGCACGGCGCGTGCCGCGGAACTGGACTATCAGGAAGGAGCATTCAGCTCACTGGCGCTGGTGATCTGCGGCATCATCACCTCTCTGCTGGCACCGTTTATTTTTCCGCTGCTGATGCACTGGTTTGGCTGAAAGTTTGCGAGAGATCTCGCAAAGTTGAAACATGCAACACATGTTACATTGTCAGAGCGATGTGGATCACATATAAACCGGTGACTGGCACATCGCCCTGCTGAATTTAATGAGGCTCACATGCATTCCCGTTTCCTTTCTGCTTTTGAGGCATTGCCGTCAACGCTGCAAACTGCACTTGCTCCCCTGTTGAACGATCCTGACTTTCATGCGGTGATCAGCGCCGACCAGGTCACCTCACTGCAACAACAGACACAAATGGAGGCCGATGCGCTGGCGCTGGCGCTGCTGCCCCTCGCGGCCTCCTGTGCCGTTCCTACCGTGTCGCATTTTAACGTTGGGGCGATAGCCCGCGGCGTCAGCGGCAACTGGTACTTCGGGGCTAACATGGAATTTGTCGGCACGCCCATGCAGCAGACCGTCCATGCTGAGCAGAGCGCTATTACCCATGCGTGGCTGCGCGGCGAGCGCCAGCTTGAGACCATCACCGTTAACTACACGCCGTGCGGTCACTGCCGTCAGTTCATGAACGAGCTGAACAGCGGCACCAACATTCGCATCAGCCTGCCACAACGCGCAATCAGCACCCTGGCCGATTATCTGCCGGATGCCTTTGGCCCGCGCGATCTGGACATTACGACCTTCCTGATGGACGAGGTGGACCACGGCTATGTGGCCGAAGGCGATGAACTGGTGCAGGCTGCGGTTGCCGCTGCCAATGCCAGCCACGCGCCTTACAGCCAGTCCCACGCGGGTGTTGCGCTGCTGACCACGGATGGCGCGATTGTCGCCGGTCGCTATGCCGAAAATGCCGCGTTTAACCCGAGCTTCCCGCCGCTTCAGGCGGCACTGGTCTTGCTGAACATGCAGGGCGGCGATGTTCGTCAGATAAAAAAAGCGGTACTGGCCGAAGTGGAAAATGCCACGTTAAGCCAGTTTGCCGCCACGCAGGCGACGCTTGAGACATTTGGTTGCGGTGAGCTGCTGCAGGTAACGCTGTACAAAGCATAACCCGCTGTCAGAGAAGCCACAGTTTTGTGAGCTTTTGTGAACAAACGCTGTACTTCTGCGGGAAATTTCATAGGATCTGGCGCCAGAATTCACGCAATTACAAATTACTCTGAATAATTCAGGTTGCAGGATAGCAGCACGGTCGTGAATGTTTCCGCAGCGGTTACCCTGCCGCTGCCTGACCTGCAGTCTGAGCTATAACGGGTGAGAAAACTGGCGCTACCTTTCCGGCGTGACGCCAGACAACACTGCAACCGGAGCATTACCGCATGGAACTCGACTACGAAAGTAAACGCCCGCTGTATATCCCTTATGCTGGCCCGATTTTGCTGGAATTTCCCCTGCTGAATAAAGGCAGCGCCTTTAGCATCGAAGAACGTAATGAATTCAACCTCAACGGTTTGCTGCCAGAAGCAGTGGAATCGATTGAAGAGCAGGCGCAGCGTGCCTGGCGTCAGTTCCAGGACTTCAAAAATAATAACGATAAGCATGTCTACCTGCGTAACATCCAGGACACCAACGAAACGCTGTTCTATCGCCTGCTGGATAATCATCTTGAAGAGATGATGCCGATTATCTACACCCCGACTGTGGGCGCAGCCTGCGAACACTTCTCTGAGATCTACCGTCGTGCGCGTGGCGTGTTCATCTCCTACCCTAACCGTGACCGCATCGAAGATATGCTGCAAAACGCCACCAAGCAGAATGTGAAGGTGATTGTAGTGACCGATGGCGAGCGCATCCTGGGCCTCGGCGATCAGGGCATCGGCGGCATGGGTATCCCGATTGGTAAGCTTTCACTCTATACCGCCTGTGGTGGCATCAGTCCGGCTTACACCTTGCCGGTGGTACTGGATGTCGGCACCAATAACCAGCAGTTGCTGAACGATCCGCTCTATATGGGCTGGCGTCATCCGCGCATTACCGGCGAAGAGTACGACGAGTTCGTCAATGAATTTATCCAGGCCGTTAAACGCCGCTGGCCGAAAGTTCTGCTGCAGTTTGAAGATTTCGCCCAGAAGAACGCCATGCCGCTGCTGAACCGCTATCGCGATGAGGTCTGCTGCTTTAACGACGATATTCAGGGCACTGCAGCCGTTACGGTAGGTACGTTGATTGCCGCCAGCCGCGCAGCCGGTAGCCGCCTGTGCGAGCAGAAAGTGGTGTTCCTGGGTGCCGGTTCCGCGGGTTGTGGTATCGCTGAACAGATCATCGCGCAGATGAAATCAGAAGGCCTGAGCGACGAGGAAGCACGTGGCCGGGTGATGATGGTCGATCGCTTTGGTCTGCTGACGGACAAGCTGCCTAACCTGCTCGATTTCCAGAGCAAGCTGGTGCAGAAGAGCGAAAACCTGCAGCAGTGGGATGTCACCAATGATTCCATCTCGCTGCTGGACGTGGTGCGCAATGCGCAGCCCGATATTCTGATTGGTGTCTCTGGCCAGCCGGGCCTGTTCACCGAAGAGATCATCCGCGAGATGCACAAGCACTGTCAGCGCCCTATTGTGATGCCACTGTCGAACCCGACATCACGCGTGGAAGCGACGCCAGCCGATATCATCGCCTGGACTGACGGTGCCGCGCTGGTCGCAACCGGCAGCCCGTTCTCGCCGGTGAGCTGGAACGGTAAAACCTATCCGATTGCGCAGTGCAACAACTCCTACATCTTCCCGGGCATTGGTCTGGGTGTGATTGCTTCGGGTGCCAGCCGCGTTACCGATACCATGCTGATGACCGCCAGCCGCGCGCTCGCTGACTGTTCTCCGCTGGTGAATGAAGGTGAAGGCCCGGTACTGCCTGAGATTAAAGATATCCAGGGCGTGTCGAAAATCATAGCGATGGAAGTGGGTAAAGCTGCTCAACTGGCGGGTGTCGCCGTGGTGACCTCTGAAGATGTGTTGTCACAGGCTATCGCCAACAACTTCTGGCTGCCGCAGTATCGTCACTATCGTCGTACCTCGATTTAATCTTCCCACTGCCGGATCGCCTCTGGTCCGGCAGTGTTCAAAAAACGTACAGCCAGCCGGCAGTCACTTGCTTCGCTGCGGCTGCTCAAGTAGCCTTGTCCCATCTCACTATTTTGACATCGAGTCTCCAGGCGCATGCTGAAACGCGTTCTCATTGGTCTGCTTTTCATCATCTTACTGATGGTGGCAACGGCGCTCGGCCTTGATCGCTGGATCAGCTGGAAAACTGCGCCTTTTATCTACGAAAATGTCGCTTCATTGCCGCATCGTCAGGTAGGTGTGGTCCTGGGGACGGCGAAATATTATCGTACAGGCGTTATCAATCAGTATTACCTCTATCGTATGCAGGGCGCGCTTAATGCCTATAACAGCGGCAAGGTGAATTATCTGCTGCTGAGCGGTGACAACGCGCTGCAAAGCTATAATGAGCCGATGACGATGCGCCGCGATCTTATCAAAGCCGGTGTCGATCCGGCTGATATCGTGCTCGATTATGCCGGGTTCCGGACGCTTGATTCGATTGTGCGCACCCGCAAAGTGTTTGATACCAATGATTTCATTATTATCACGCAGCGCTTCCACTGTGAGCGCGCGCTGTTTATCGCCCTGCAACTGGGCATTCAGGCCCAGTGCTATGCGGTGCCCTCACCGAAAAACATGCTGAGCGTGCGCTTCCGTGAGGTCGGTGCCCGGCTGGGTGCACTGGCGGACCTCTTCCTGCTTAAGCGTGAACCCCGTTTCTTAGGCCCGCTGGTGCCAATTCCTGCCGTACACGATGTTCCTGAAGACGCGCAGAGTTATCCGGCGGTGACGCCGGAGCAGCTGCTGGAGCTGGAACAGAAGCTGCGGAAATAGCTGGCGCTCAACGGCTTAATGAAACTGTGCTGAAAACTGTTATATGTGCTGAGCTGCAGTCTGGCAGCAAGGTACAAGACTCAGAGAGCATACGCCTTTCGCAAAGACGTAAAAGACGCTCTCTAAGGCAAGGCTCAGCGCGAGCCGAGCATGTCATGGATGACGGCTGTTGCGTCTTTCCGATCTGACCGTGTTCCCTTCGCAGACTCCGTCTTACAGCAACAACCCCAGCACTCCCCATAAAAAAAGCGACCCGAAGGTCGCTTTTTTAGCGTTGAATAAGACTTACTTCTTACGAGAATATTTCAGGGAATCCAGCGCCACGGCGAAGATAATGATGCCGCCCTTAATGATGTACTGCCAGTAAGGGTTCACGCCGATATAGGTCAGACCGTAGTTGATAACGGTGAAGATCAGCACACCGGTGACGACACCCGCCACACTACCCACACCACCGGCGAAGGAAACGCCGCCGACCACACAGGCCGCAATCGCATCCAGCTCGTACATAAAGCCAAGGTTGTTGGTGGCAGAACCGATACGACCCGCCTCCAGCATCCCGCCAAAGGCGTAGAACACACCTGACAGGGCATAAATCATGATCAGGTTCAAAGGCACGTTCACGCCTGACACTTTCGCCGCTTCCGGGTTACCGCCGATAGCAAAAATGTTTTTGCCGAAGCGGGTTTTGTTCCACAGAATCCAGACGAAAATAATGGCAATCACAGCGTAGAACGTGATGAACGAGAGTTTAAAATCACCAAAGCGTAAGAAACCCTGAGCAAATTTCGAGAACCCTGCGTCAAAGCCAGCAATCGGTGAGGCACCCACAAAGTCGTAATAGAGTGAGTTGATACCGTAAACGATAATCATGGTGCCCAGCGTGGTGATAAATGGCGTTACCTTCAGGTAAGCAATAATCACACCATTCACCAGACCAATTACACCGCCAATGATGCACACCGTCAGGATAACCAGTGGAATCGGCACGGTATCCAGCGTCGGGAAGACTTTGTTCGCGTTATCCATCGCCTGCAACAGCGTTGCGGCAACGACCGCCGCTAAGCCAACCTGACGTCCGGCTGACAGGTCAGTACCCTGGGTCACAATCAGACCCGCCACACCCAGTGCAATAATAATGCGCACCGAAGATTGGGTCAGAATATTACTCAGGTTCATCAAACTTAAAAATGTCGGATCCTGGAAAATAATAATAGCCAGCAATACCAGCAGAACGACATAAATGCCGCCCTCTTTTAACCAGGTTAGCGCATTCTTTTTTGTAGTCGCTTTCATGTTAACAGCCCTTGCTTCATTAAAGGTGTAATGACGCTAAACGCAATATTTCGTTCTGCGTGGTCGTTTTGGTATCAACTATGCCTGCTACCAGACCATTACTCATTACCAGAATACGATCGGTAATGCCTAACAGCTCCGGCATTTCGGATGAGATAATAATGATGCCCTTTTCTCTTTTCGCCAGTTCAGCAATCAGCTGGTAAATTTCGAATTTCGCACCAACATCAATACCGCGTGTTGGTTCATCAAGCATCAGGATTTCAGGCTGGGTCAATAACCAGCGGCCAATAATCACTTTTTGCTGGTTACCGCCCGAAAGCGAACCAATTTGTGTATGATGCCCTGGGGTTTTAACACGCATTGAATCGATAACCCATTGGGTATCACTCTTCATGCGTTTATTATCCAGCAGTCCCATACTGTTTTTATATTTTTTAATATTGGAAATAAGCGAGTTAAAACCAATATCCAGGTAAGCATAAATACCAGTCGAACGACGCTCTTCAGTCACCAGCGCAAAACCGTGGTTAATCGCTTCATTGGCGCTGTGATTATTAATCGGTTTGCCATGCAGTTTGATGGTGCCGCCCGATTTTTCGCGAATGCCAAACAGCGTTTCGACGATATCGGTACGTTTGGCGCCCACCAGCCCGGCAATGCCGAGTATCTCCCCTTTACGCAAATCAAATGAGATATCGCGAATAGACGGCTGACGCAGTGACGTCAGGTTGCGAACTTCAAGAATTGTCTCGCCTGGCACGTTGGTACGGTCAGGGAAACGCTGGTTCAGTGAACGGCCGACCATCATGGCGATGATCTTATCCATATCCAGCCCGTCCAGCGGCTGAGAGGTGATCCACTGACCATCACGCAGAATCGTGATCTCATCACACAACTGGAAAATCTCTTCCATCTTGTGCGAAATATAAACAATGCCACAGCCGCGATCTTTCAGCTTACGAATAATCGTGAACAGGTGATTCACCTCTTTCTCGGTTAACGAGGAAGTCGGCTCATCCATAATCACTATTTTCGCGTCGTAGGAGAACGCTTTAGCAATTTCAATCATCTGCATCTGTGACACAGAAAGATTGGCAACTTTGTCGCGTGGATCGATATCGATATCCAGCTCGTCAAAAATCGCCTTAGTGTCCTGGTACATCTTATCCTGATCGACAAAGAAGCCTTTGCGCGGATAACGCCCCAGCCACATGTTATCCATCACGGTACGCTGAAGAACCAGGTTTAATTCCTGATGCACCATCGACACGCCATTTTCCAGCGCTTCTTTGGAGCTTTTATAGTCGATCTCTTTACCCTGAAACAGGATACTGCCGGTATCTTTTTTATAAATACCAAACAGGCATTTTAATAAGGTGGATTTCCCGGCACCGTTCTCGCCCATTAATGCATGAACAGAGTGAGGCCGCACTTTCAAATTCACATTATCTAACGCTTTAACGCCGGGAAATGATTTTGAAACATTCGTCATTTCCAGCAAATATTCTCGCTGCGCGGTCGTGTTATCACTGGCCATATTTTACCTGGCTAAAAAACGGTGGTGACATAAAAAAGGCGCGACAGCTGTCGCGCCCGTAATCAATCTTACTTCGAGAACTGAGACAGATTTTCTTTATCAACCGGAACGTAAGGAACACGGACGATCTTATCGACCATCTTGAAGTTTGTTCCATCGGTTGCCGCTTTGCCGTTCGCCAGGTTGTTGGCAATATCCAGCGTCGCTTTCGCCTGGTTTTCCGCATCGTTCAGCACGGTACCGGCCAGCGCACCGGATTTCACCAGTGCCATCGCTTCTGGCAGGGCATCGACGCCGAAGACCGGGATAGAAGTCATGTTGTGCGCTTTCAGCGCTTCAACGGCACCCATCGCCATCGCATCGTTATTGGCAATCACAACTTCAATTTTCTTCGCGTTCGGGCCTGACAGCCACGCATCCATCTTATCTTTGGCCTGTGCGGTGTCCCACATCGCCGTATCCATCGCTAACTGCTGCGTCTTCAGACCATCTTTGTTCAGGGTGTCGATAACATATTTAGTACGGGCTTCAGCATCTGGATGGCCTGGCTCGCCTTTCAGCAGGACGAACTGAATGGTGCCATCTTTGTTCAGATCCCAGGCTGGGGTCGCTTTCCAGTGCTTCTCAATCAGCTGACCCTGGATGATGCCGGACTCTTTGGAGTCGGTACCCACATAGTAAGCTTTGTCATAGCCGGCCAGGACTTTAGCGTTCGGTTCTTTGTTAAAGAAGACAACCGGCACGTCGTTGGCACGTGCTTTGTCTACGATGACGGCAGCGGCAGCCGGGTCAACCAGGTTAATCGCCAGCGCTTTCACGCCTTTTGCCATCAGCACGTCCACCTGATCGTTCTGTTTGGACTGGTCGTTCTGCGAGTCATTCATCAGCAGCTGTACGCCACCGATCGTTTTCGCTTCTTTCTCGATGTCTTTGCGCACCATTGACATGAAGTTGTCATCATATTTGTAAATGGTCACGCCGATACGGGTGTCAGCTGCGTGAGCGGTTGCACCAAACATCATGCTGGCAACCAGTGCTGTAAGCGTGAAAACCTTCTTATTCATGGTATCTCCGGTTTTATTATGCAGGGTCTTTTTAGCGCTGCCGCAAAATGTGCGGAAGAGCAATTGGTAAAACAGATCGGCGCGTTGGTTAACGTAATGAGGCTGTTAAGCCATCAGACGCCGTCTAAAACCTGACTTCCCTGTGCCAGAACGCTTCCATGAAGAGGGTATGAACCCTTTAACCGGCTACTGAGACCACAACTGATGCCGTTACACTGGCGTTACATAATGTTTCAGTCCGGTAAGACGCTGCCATCATAGTGAGGGCAATGTTAATTAACTGTGAATACAATCACAGATTGAAAACGGTTACATGCCTGAATCGCCTGAATTAGTGACGGACTCCACATTTTGCCGCTGCGCCACAGAATGACGCCGCACCAGGGTTGGCATAAAGATATGCGTTGCCGTGTCATCAAGCAGTCCGGCTGCGCCCTGCAGTGCCAGCTCAGTGGCAATTTTTGCCATAGATACAATGGGATAGCGCACAGTGGTCAACTGCGGATCGGTATAACGGGAAATCGGGATATCATCAAAGCCAATGACAGAAAAATGCTGTGGCACCTGAATGCCGTTGTCTTTCAGCGCAGTAAGTGCGCCAGCCGCCATGCCGTCGTTATAAGCAAACACTGCTGTAAGGTTGAGATTGCGCCCCAGCAGCTCCACCATCGCCGCTTCGCCCCCCTGCATATCTGGCTCTGCGCTGGCGATCCAGCTCTCCTGCGGCCGGATGCCCTGTTCGGCCATCGCCTGCATCCACCCTTCACGGCGCTGCGCCACATCCTCAATGGGATGACTGGAGCAAAGATAGCCAATGCGGCTATGCCCCTGTTGCAGCAGGGTTCTTGAGGCCATCAGTGCACCCGTGACGTTATCCAGACTGACGCTGCGGTGTTCAAATCCAGGGACGATGCGGTTAATCACTACCATGCCGGGCACGTGCTGCATAAAGTCCGCCAGCTCCGCGTCCGGCAGCGTTTTTGCGTGGACCACCAGGGCGCTGCAGCGCTGCCTGATCAGCACCTCGATAGCATGACGCTCTTTCTCTTCCTGATGCCAGGAGTTGCTGATTAACACATGCTTGTGCACGCGCTGCGCCACGGTATCCACTGCTTTAACCAGCGCCCCGAAGAAGGGATCAGAGACATCCATCACCACTACCCCGATCGTATCGCTGACCTGCGTCGCCAGCGCCTGGGCGTTGGCGTTAGGGCGATACCCCAGCGCTTCAACCGCCTGTAACACGGCGTCGCGGGTGTCAGAGGTCACGGCGTTGCTCTGATTGAGAACACGCGACACGGTCGCCACTGACACGCCAGCCTGACGGGCAACATCACGAATAGTTATCATGCAGCAGTTCCAGAAGGGAAAAATAGGGCTTCACGCCGGGTTATACACCGGCGCTATTCTGTCAGGGGCGGGAGGCGTGCAGCGTGAATTGCGTCACATCAATGAAAACGGTTACATACAATTCTGTAACCTTTGTGATGGCGGTCATTATCTGGCGTTGTCGGTAATGCGTGATTTGCCGGCTGAGAGCAGCGTAAACCGCCGCCACAGCCATTCCAGCGGACCCTGTGCGAAGAAATGTAACCAGATGAGTGAAAACAGGATATTGATGAGCCATATCGCAGGCACCATCAGCACCAGTTCCAGCCGGGTGAAATGCATGTAGAAGCCAAAGCGATAGAACAGCGTGGTGCAGATGAGCGTTTGCAGCAGGTAGTTGGTCAGCGCCATACGGCCCACGCACTGGATGGCGTGGCTGATATGCCAGTGAGAAATTTGTGGCCAGTAGGCCAGACAGAGCGCGGCATAGCCCAGGCTAATCAGCGGGCTGGCAAGATCGCGCGGGGCCTGCAGGTAAAAAGCCGCCCAGCGGAATTCCCAATGTAACAGCCATTGCGCGGCTACACCGGCTACCGCAATGGAGAAGCCCATTGTCAGCAGCAGGGCCGCCGCCTGACGATAGTGGCGGAGGGAAAATTCTCCAGTCAGCCAGCCGCTGCGCAGCATTGCGCCACCCATCATCATTAAGCCCGCCAGCTGCCAGCCATATTGAGCCGCCAGCGCCATCAGCCCTGATGAGAGATGATCCAGCCGGTTCTGTATCGCTTCCCAGCCGCCGCTCAGTTTCCAGTACTGCTCATATTGCAGATCGGCAGCACCCGGCAGCCAGGATCGCGTCGGTTCGGGATCGGAGATCGACCCAAACACCAGCAGCACGCCGCAGCCCACCAGATAAAGCAGAATGCCGGTATTCATCAGGCTGCGGGTTGACGGGACGTCACGCAGCACCCGCCAGACCACCAGCCCGATGATGCCGTAATCCAGCAGGATATCGCCTTCCCAGAGAAAGACACCATGCAGAAAACCGATGAGTACCAGAATGGAAAGCCGGGCAGTCAGCCAGCGACTGCCGCGCGGCAACTGCATTTGCAGACCTGCGCCAAACAGCAGTGCAAACAGGGTGAGGAATTTGAGCTGAGCAAAGGCGTCAGAGAGTGCCCAGGTCCAGACGTCGGAGAGACTGACACTGCCCTGCCAGGCCGGATTCAGGTAAGCAGCAGAAGGCAGGCCGAAGCCCACAATATTGAGCAGCAGGATGCCGAGAATGGCACAGCCTCGAATGAAATCCAGCACGTGATAGCGTTGCATGCGGCACCCTGCCCCATTGAGGCGGGCAGCATTATGCGCCCGCCGTTAACTCAACTATGGCGTACCGCGCGCAAGAATTCCTGGCGGGTATTCTGACTGGACTTGAACAGGCCGCCCAGAGAGGTCGTGGTGGTGGCGCTGGTCGCATCTTTGACGCCACGCGCTTTCACACAGTAATGTACCGCATCAATCGAGACAGCAACGTTGTTGGTGCCCAGCAGCGTCTGCAAGGCCACCAGAACCTGCTGTGTCAGGCGCTCCTGCACCTGCGGGCGCTGGGCGAAGAACTGCACGATGCGGTTGATTTTCGACAGGCCAATCACCTTTTCCTTGGGAATATAGGCAACCGTGGCTTTGCCATCAATGATCACAAAGTGATGTTCACAGGTGCTGGTCAGGGTGATATCACGCACGGTCACCATCTCATCGACCTTCATTTTATTCTCAATGACGGTGATTTTCGGGAAGTTGGCATAATCGAGACCGGAAAAGACCTCATCCACATACATTTTGGCGATGCGATGCGGCGTTTCCATCAGGCTGTCATCTTCAAGATCCAGATTCAGCAGCTGCATAATCTCGGTCATGTGCCCGGCAATCAGGCTCTTACGCGTTTCGTCATCAATGTCGCGCGTCGGTGCACGTAACGGCGTTTCCAGTCCACGCGCCAGCAGCGCTTCGTGAACCAGGGCAGCTTCCTGACTTAGGGTGCTCATTTACTCTTCTCCGGCTGGTGTTGCGCCCGCAAGCTTTTGCCTGCAGGCCCTGTAATCAGGCGCGTATTGTGAAACTTTCTTTGCGGGGAATCCAGCAATCAATCAGATTGGTGATGAAAGCTTTTCATTCAATTTTTCGCCAGACCAGCAGGCCCGCCCACACCAGGCTGATCCCGGCCACCCACAGGGCAGGCTCCAGCCGATGTAACAGAGCCGTTGAGAGAAAAGAGAGCAGCGGACCAACCAGCTGTCCGACCGCATAGCCGGTGGTCAGGAGGCCGGCCATGTAACGCAGATGATGGGGTGCCAGTTCACGGGCGCAAAGCAGCGACAGCTGTACCACGCTGAGGAAGCCGCCGCCCACCAGCAGCGCCCCGGCCAGCAGGCCACTAAAGCCGGGCAGCAGTGCCGCAGCAAAAACGCCCAGCGCCTGAGCCCAGAGCACTACCGCCAGGCGGACGTGACTATGCCCCCAGCGCCGCGTCAGGATGCCCAGCAGGATGCCGACCATCGCCGCACCGCCAAATATCGGCCAGACAAACTGCGCGAAGATGCCGTCAGGAAAACGCGTAGCGGCCATCTGCGATAAAAAGGTGGCGGGCAGGATATAACCAAAGCCCGCCAGACTGTAACTCAGCACCAGACGTTTCAGGTTGCGATCCAGCACCAGCGGCTCAGGTGCCTGATCCGGGCGATGCAGTTCGCCCCGACGCGGCAGATTACGGGTAATCAGCGCAATCAGCAGCAGTGCCAGCGTACCGTAAGCGGCCCAGGCCAGACCGGCAGAGACCTGTAGAGTATGCAGCGCCACCCCCAGCAGACCGCTGACAAAAATACCGCAGCCCGGCCCGGCAAACACGGCCGCCGACAGCCCTGCCCGGCCGTGGCGATGCAGTTGTTCGTTGCTCCAGGCCGCCACCAGCACCATCGCCCATCCACTGGCCCAGCCAATCAGAAAGCGGATCGCACCGTGCAGCCACGGTCCGGTTGCCAGTGCAGAGAGCAGCGTCAGGATCACTGCACCCCATACGCCCGCCTGCAAACGCAGCTCCACCCGCCGGTGCGCGCGCATGGCATCGAATGAGCCACACAGATAGCCAAGATAGTTGAGCGCAGCGACCAGGCTGGCACTGGTGAGCGTCAGCTGGTGCGCCTGAATCATCAGCGGCACCTGCGGCGTAAAGGCGAATCGCCCAATGCCCATCGCCACAAATAAGGTTAAAAACGCGCTGAGCGCGACGCGTAACGCCATTGCTGAACTCCTGTTGTTCTGCCTTGCGATCTCTTCTGACTTGCTAACAGCATGCAGGATGATTAAACTCACGGAAAGTGAATAATATTAACCAACTTGTTTACGGGAAAAGAAGATATGGATTTAGTTCAGCTGCGTATGTTCTGTTCCGTTGCCGAAACGGGCTCCCTGGCGCGCGCAGCCGAACAGCTGCATCGCGTTCCCTCTAATCTCACCACGCGGCTGCGTCAGCTGGAAGAAGAATTAGGTGTGGATCTCTTTATTCGTGAGAAGCAGCGCATTCGCCTGTCACCGATGGGCCATAATTTCCTGAATTATGCGCAGCGTATTCTGGCATTAAGTGAAGAAGCGATGAGCATGACCCGCACTGGTGAACCGGCAGGCAACTTTGCGCTGGGCTCAATGGAGAGTACCGCAGCGACCCGCCTGCCTGGTCTGCTCGCCGCCTATCACCAGCGCTTCCCTAAAGTGGCGCTGTCGCTGATTACCGGCACCTCGGGCGAAATCATCGATCGGGTTCGCGAAGGCACTCTGGCCGCCGCGCTGGTGGATGGCCCGGTTTCCCATGACGATCTGAATGGCTGCATCGCCTTTCGTGAGGAGATGGTGCTGATCACCGGGCTGGATCACGCGCCTATCACCACAGCGCGCGATGTGCAGGACGACACCCTGTTTGCCTTCCGCAATAGCTGCTCTTACCGGGTGAAGCTGGAGAGCTGGTATCGCGACAGCCAGACCGCGCCCGACAATGTGATGGAGATTCAGTCCTATCACGCCATGCTGGCCTGCGTGGCGGGCGGTGCGGGTGTCGCGATGATCCCGGCTTCGGTGCTGAAGCAGATGGCGGATCGGTCGCGGGTGCAGGCGCATACCTTACCTGCGGCTTATCGCGATACCGCCACCTGGCTAATGTGGCGACGCGATGCTTTTACTCCGAATGTTGAAGCGCTGAAGTATCTGATTATTGAACAGTTTGACGATCGTCCGCTCAACGATGAGTTGATCTATCCATTACAGGCGGCGCAATAAGCGTTCCACGCTATGTTTAAACCATAACCACACGACGCCATCGTGCGTCACAATCTGACTGGAAGAGGGATTGCATGAACATGATCAAAACCCGTGCCGCTGTTGCCTGGGCCGCTGGCGAACCGCTGAAAATCGAAGAAGTGGATTTGATGCCACCGCAGAAAGGCGAAGTGCTGGTGCGCATCGTCGCGACTGGCGTCTGTCATACCGACGCCTACACCCTCTCCGGCACCGATCCGGAAGGCGTTTTCCCGGCGATTCTCGGCCATGAAGGCGGCGGCATCGTAGAAGCCGTGGGCGAAGGCGTGACCAGTGTGGAAGTAGGTGACCATGTCATTCCGCTTTACACCCCGGAGTGTGGCAAATGTAAGTTCTGCCTGTCGGGCAAAACTAACCTCTGCCAGGCGATCCGTGCCACTCAGGGCAAAGGCCTGATGCCGGACGGCACCACGCGCTTCTTTAAAGATGGCAAACCGATTTTCCACTATATGGGCACGTCGACCTTCTCTGAATACACCGTGATCCCGGAAATCTCGCTGGCGAAAATCAGTAAAGAAGCGCCGCTGGAAGAAGTTTGTCTGCTGGGTTGTGGCGTGACTACCGGCATGGGCGCGGTAATGAACACCGCTAAAGTAAAAGAAGGCGACACCGTCGCGATTTTCGGTCTCGGCGGTATCGGTCTTTCTGCGGTTATCGGCGCAAAAATGGCGAAGGCTGGCCGCATCATCGCAATCGACCTCAACACCAGCAAATTCGATCTGGCGCGCAAACTGGGTGCCACCGATCTGATTAATCCGAAAGATTACGATAAGCCGATTCAGGATGTGATTGTCGAGCTGACCGACGGCGGTGTGGACTTCTCATTTGAGTGTATCGGTAACGTCAACGTGATGCGTTCCGCGCTGGAGTGCTGCCACAAAGGCTGGGGTGAGTCTGTGATTATCGGCGTCGCCGGTGCCGGTGAAGAGATCTCTACCCGTCCGTTCCAGCTGGTAACTGGTCGCGTCTGGCGCGGTTCCGCCTTTGGTGGCGTGAAAGGCCGCTCACAGCTGCCGGGCATTGTGCAGGATTACCTTGATGGTAAGTTTGCCCTGAACGACTTCATCACCCACACCATGCCGCTGGAAGAGATCAACGACGCCTTTGATTTGATGCACGAAGGAAAATCGATTCGCTCGGTCGTGCACTTTAACAAGTAATCAGGAGGCGTTATGGCATCCACTCTGGAGCTACTGGAAGAACACCGCATTTTTGGCGGCTGGCAGCAGCGCTGGCGTCATCAGTCGGCCGTGCTGAACTGCCCGATGACCTTCAGCATCTACCTGCCTGAACCGCACGGTGATGCGCCGCCGCCAGTGGTCTGGTTTCTGGCCGGGCTGACCTGCAACGATGAGAACTTCACCACCAAAGCGGGCGCGCAGCGCGTGGCGGCGGAACTGGGTCTGGTAATGATTATGCCGGATACCAGCCCGCGCGGTGAAGGCGTTGCCAACGATGAGGGCTACGATCTGGGTCAGGGCGCGGGATTTTATCTCAATGCCACTCAGCACCCCTGGGCCACTCATTTCCGCATGTTCGACTATTTGAGCAGCGAGCTGCCCGCCCTGATTGCGGATAACTTCAAAGTCAGTGAACGTCAGTCGATTATGGGTCACTCCATGGGCGGACACGGCGCGCTGATGCTGGCGCTGCGTCTGGGTAACCGCTTTGCCTCAGCGTCTGCGTTTGCGCCGATTGTAAACCCTATGCAGGTGCCGTGGGGCCAGAAAGCGTTTAAGGCCTATCTGGGCGACGACCAGGCGGCGTGGCGGGAATATGACAGCTGCCAGCTGATGGCAGAGGTGTCGCATCGTCTGCCAGTCCTGATCGATCAGGGCGACAGCGATCAGTTCCTGGCCGATCAGCTGCAACCGGAGCGGTTAGAAGAGATTGCTAAAGCAGTCGGTTTCCCGCTGACGCTGCGTATTCAGCCGGGTTATGACCATAGCTACTTCTTTATAGCCAGCTTTGTGGAAGATCATCTGCGCTTCCATGCACAACATCTGCTAACGTAAAACATCAGGGCCGCAATTGCGGCCCTGAACTTTTCTGCATCCTGTACTGCTACTGCCGCAAACGCTGGCTCAAGGCCAGGCCTGCCCGACTTTCAGACCAGTGCCGGTCCGGTCAGCCCGTCGATCATTACCTGCGGAATGCCGCGTGAGCAGTGTTCGATACGGCCATTCACGCCATACACTTTTGCCAGCGTAGTCGGCGTAATCACCTTATCCGGTTGCCCTTCCGCTACCAGTGCGCCCTGCTTCAGCATCAGCGCGTGTTGCGCATGACGCAGCGCGATATTGATGTCATGCACCACCACCACCGTCACGATGTTGCGCTGGGCTGTTTCGCGGCGTACCAGATCCATCACGTGGAACTGATAGTTGAGATCGAGCGCGCTCAGCGGTTCATCCAGCAGCAGCAGCTTAGGGCGACGGATCAGGGACTGCGCCAGCCCGACCAGCTGCTTCTGACCGCCGGAGAGCTGATCGAGGTAACGCATCGCGAGATGCGCTATCCCCAGTTGTTCAAGCAGATGCATGATTTCGGCTTCGCTGCTGGCGCTGTGCAGTCCACCAGAGGCACGCTGCGCCACAATGATCGACTCCAGCACGTGCAGATGCACGCCCGCAGGCAACGACTGCGGCAGATAGACCACGTTCTTCGCGCGGCGGGCAAACGGCTGAGTCATCAGATCTTCACCGTTGAGCCACATCTCACCCTGACCTTTATTCAGCCCGGCCAGTGCACGCAGCAGCGTCGATTTACCACAGCCATTCGGCCCGAGCAGCACGGTGATCTCACCGCGTGGCAGCGGTGCCACGTTGAGATTTTCAATGACTTTATGTTTGGGATAACCGGCACTGAAGCCGCGTAACGTCAGACCCTGTTCCATCATACCGTCCCCCGATGACGCAGAATAATACTCAGGAAGAACGGCACGCCAATCAGTGAGGTGACGATGCCGACAGGGATGATCACGCCGGGGAGCAGGTTTTTCGAGGCGACTGATGCCAGCGACAGCACCAGCGCGCCAACCAGCGCACTGGCGGGCAGATAGAAGCGGTGATCTTCACCAAACATCATGCGGGCAATATGCGGCGCGACCAGCCCGATGAAGCCGATCGGGCCAACAAACGCCACCGCCAGCGCCGAGAGAATACTGATACGCAGCAGGGTGGTCAGGCGCAGACGACGTACATCAATACCAAAGCTCACCGCGCGATCTTCACCCAGACGCAGCGCCGTCAGCTTCCAGCTGCTCATCATTGAGAACGGCACCAGAATGGCCAGCGCTACGGTCAGTACACCCAGCTTTTCCCAGGAAGCACGCGCCAGGCTGCCCATGGTCCAGAACACCAGACCCTGCAGGGTGTCTTCACTGGCGATGAACTGCATCATTGAAACCAACGCGTTAAAGGTGAAGACCAGTGCGATACCGAACAGCACCACGCCCGCCGACGAAACCTGCGTCCAGCGGGTCACGGCATCCAGCATCAGCGCGGCAAACAGCGCAAAGACAAAGGCATTGGCAGAGATTAACCACTGATCAGGAATGCCGGGAATACCGATGCCGAGAATGATCGCCAGCGCGGCACCAAACGCTGCCGCCGAGGAGACACCGAGTGTAAACGGGCTGGCCAGCGGGTTATTCAGGATGGTCTGCATCTCTGCACCTGCCAGACCCAGCGACAGCCCTACCACCAGCGCCATCAGCGCATAGGGCAGACGAATGTCCCAGACAATCACGCGGGTGCCGGCATCGACGCTGTCGGGGCTGAGCAGCGTATTCCACAGCGTATCAAGTGAGAGTCCGGCCGGACCCAGCGTGAAGTCGAGGATCAGCGAGGCGACAATAGCCACCAGTAATACGCCAATCCAGATCAGGCGGCGGCGCAGCACCTGATGGTAGTTTTGCATGGTGTGGTGAAGCGTCTCTTCCCCCGCCAGCAGCGAAGTTTCAGTAGTCATGTTTGAACCCTGTGTGGCTATCACGTCAGAAAACGCAGCCACAATAGTGCAGGTGATAATAATTATCAATTCGTGAAGATAAGCGAGACGTGAAAAAAGGGTAAAAAACGGTGTTGTTATGGGCAGGATACCGGCAGACACAGCGCGTTGAGGCTGTTCCCGGACTTAAAGCGATGGGAGCATACGTCTGGAGCAAAGCATCGCGGGCCAGGGATGGCCCGCGCTGAGCTTGCCAGGGATGGCGTTTTTGCGTCTTTGCGAAAGACGTATGCTCCCTGAGCATGTGCCCCATCTGCAGCCTCAACGCGCTGTGTCAGGCACCTGACTCAACAGAGCAAGCGCACAGAACTAATCTTTATGAACCGGGAACTCCATCTCGCTGTACTTCACTAAACGGCTGCCGCGCGTCAGTTTGTAGCCGAACCAGATAATCAGGAACAGCGGAAGACCAATATAGGTTGCCGCTACGCCATACCAGTCGATGCTGTCGTTGAGGAAGGCCTGATAGTTCTGACCCAGCGTAATGATCAGGCAGAGCACAAAGGCAAAAATCGGTCCCAGCGGGAAGAAGCCGGAACGGTATGGCAGATCGTTCAGATCACGGCCCTGGGCGACATAGCCGCGACGGAAGCGATAGTGACTGATGGCAATACCCAGCCAGGCGATAAAACCGGTCATGCCTGAGGTGTTCAGCAGCCACAGATAAACCTCCTGGTTGCCAAATTTTGAGGTCAGGAAGCACAGCCCGGCCACGACGGTCGTCGCCCATAAGGCATTGCGCGGCACGCCGCCCTTAGAGAGCTTCGCGAAAATGCGCGGCGCTTTGCCTTCAGAGGCCAGGTTGTACAGCATGCGCGTTGAGGCATACATACCGGAGTTACCGGCAGACAGCACCGCCGTCAGGATAACCGCATTCATCACTGCTGCCGCAGAGAGCAGACCGGCGTTGCGGAACACCAGGGTGAACGGGCTGACGCTGATATCATCAATGTCGTTATGCAGTAATTGCGGATCGGTGTACGGCAGGATCAGACTGATAATGAGAATGGCGAACACATAGAACAGCAGGATACGCCAGAAAATCTGCCGCACGGCGCGCGGGATATTTTTTGCCGGGTCTTCAGATTCGCCCGCCGCGATACCGATCAGCTCGGTGCCCTGGAAGGAGAATCCCACAATCATCGCCACGCCGATCATCGCCGCAAAGCCGCCCGCAAACGGCGCATCGCCCACCTGCCAGTTCTGCCAGCCCGCATGCTCTGCACCGCGCATGATGCCCGTGATCATCAGCACACCCACGATGATAAAGATAATGACGGTGGCCACTTTGATCAGCGAGAACCAGTACTCCGCCTCGCCAAAGCCTTTTACTGAGATGTAGTTGAGCAGGAATATCAGTCCCAGGAACAGCGCGCTCCAGATCCAGCCCGGCGTGTCGGGGAACCAGTAGGTCATCACCAGCTGCGACGCCACCAGGTCAACCGCGATGGTCACCGCCCAGTTGTACCAGTAGTTCCAGCCGAGTGCGAAACCAAAGCCCTCCTCGACATATTTTGCGCCGTAGGTGGCGAAAGAACCGGATACGGGCATGAAGGCAGCCAGCTCACCGAGACTGGTCATCAGGAAGTAGACCATCAGGCCGATCAGCATGTAGGAGAGCAGTGCCCCGCCAGGACCAGCCTGAGCAATCGTTGCGCCGGAAGCGACAAACAGGCCGGTACCGATGGAGCCGCCGATGGCGATCATCGTAAGATGACGGGCTTTTAACGCACGTCGTAATGCAGGTTGTTGTGTTGTTTTTGAGTCATTATGCATGTGTTAACGCTACGCTGGGTAAAAATGAGGCGCGATTGTAGCAGCCAGACCGCCTCTGTATAGCTGATGCCATGCTGTTATAAGTTAAGTTCATGATCGCGCCCGAATTATTAGCAATCACTCACGGCAATAGGACAAAAAGCGCGTCAGTGCCTTTGAAATATGCTTCTGCCGGTGATGGATGCGATAGAGCGTCCGGGTCAGACGCGGCAACGGAATCGTCAGTTCTGTCAGCGTGCCCGCCTCCAGCAGATCGGCAATTACCCGGCGCGACAGGCAGCTGATCCCCATGCCGTGCCGCACTGCATGCTTGATCGCTTCTGAGTTGCCGAGCTCCATACCCAGCTGAAAACTCGGCAGGTGTGACAGCAGCAGATAATCGACGATTTCCCGGGTGCCGGATCCGCGTTCACGCAGGATCCACGGCGCTTCTGCCAGGGTTTTCAGCGTCACCGGCTGTTGCAGAATGGCGGCATCGGGCGCGGCAAACACCACCAGCTCATCTTCCAGCCAGGGTTCGCTGACCAGTTCGGTCATATGGCACGGCCCTTCAATCAGGCCGACATCCACGCGAAAATCGGAAACCGCCTGAATCACATCCTGACTGTTGCCGACGCTCAGCTCCAGCGGCAGACCGGGAAAATCGCGACGATAGGCCGCCATCATACCCGGTAGCAGATAATTACCGATGGTGCTGCTGGCGAAGATGCGGATCGCGCCGTTATCCTCTTTAAACAGCTGCTCAATTTCGCCCGCCTGCTCCAGCAGCCCGACCGCACGCGGATAGAGCAGTCGCCCATGCTCATTCAGCACCAGCCGTTTGCCGACCCGATCAAACAACTGCACCCCGAGCTGACTTTCCAGATCGGCCAGCGCCGCGCTGACCGCCGACTGTGACAGCGCCAGCAGTTGCGACGCCTGAGTAGTGGAACCGCTTTTCAGCACTTCGGTAAACACTTCGATTTGCCGTAGCGTAATGTGCATCGTCGCCTCTTAACTCAGTGAATGCCTGACAAGGTAAATAATTAACGCCAGCCAGATCAGCCCAACCACGACCAGCCAGCCTGCCATCTTTTTGCCGCGCGAACGCTGAGACTGTGCGCGTTCGCTGCTGCTGATGCGCACCTCTTGTGGCAGCAGCCGCAACAGAATCATGACGCCCGTGGGAATAATCACCGCGTCATCCAGCAGACCAACAAACGGGATCACATCCGGGATGAGATCGATCGGGCTGACCCCATAAGCAACCAGTCCCAGCATGCCCAGCTTGTTCCACCAGGGTGTGCGCGGATCGCGAAAGGCGAACCACAGCACTAACACATCTCTTTTGATCAGCGTCGCCCAGCGGCGCAGACGCGAAACTATCATGATCACTGCCTTATCGTTTATTCTGGTCAATTATAAATATATTATCAATTTCACTTTTAAGCCAGTCGCCCTCATGATCATGACTCAACGACGAGGAGTGACCATCATGACCGAACTGAGCATCCCTAAAACGCATCATCCCGTTACGCTCTGGTTCCCTGGTCTGCTGCTGACGGCTGCGATTGCCGGGGCAGCCAGCTGGCTGGCGCAGCAACCGGCGATTGCAGCAGCAGGGCTGGGTTCACTGACCCTGGCGATTATGCTGGGGATTCTGGTTGGCAACAGCGTCTATACACCGCTGGCGTCGCGCTGCGACAGTGGCGTGGTGCTGGCTAAACAGAAGCTGCTGCGACTGGGGATCATCCTGTTTGGCTTCCGCATTACCTTACAACAGATTGCTGACGTCGGTTTAAGCGGCATCCTGATTGATGCGCTGACGCTGAGCAGCACCTTTTTTGTGACCTGCCTGCTGGGCATCCGGCTGCTGAAGCTGGATCGCGATACCGTCTGGCTGATTGGCGCAGGCAGCAGTATCTGTGGGGCTGCGGCCGTACTGGCGACCGAGCCGGTGGTGAAAGCGGCGTCGTCAAAAGTTGCCGTGGCTATCGCGACCGTGGTGCTGTTCGGCACCCTGGCCATCTTTATCTATCCGCTGATGTGGCCGCTGGCGCATCACCTGTTTCCGGGGCTGAGTGCCGCGCAGTTTGGGGTCTTCACCGGTTCCACTATTCATGAAGTCGCGCAGGTGGTAGCCGCCGGACACAGCATCAGCCCGGAGGCTGAGAACAGCGCCGTGATTGCCAAAATGCTGCGGGTAATGATGCTGGCGCCGTTCCTGCTCTGCCTGAGTGCGGTAATCCGCGGCAAACGCAACGCGAGCAAAGCGCGTCAGCCAGTGACCTTTCCCTGGTTCGCCCTGCTGTTTATCGCGGTCGCGCTGTTTAACTCGCTGCAGCTGTTGCCTGCGGCGTTGGTGGCCACGCTGAATGAGCTGGCGGGTCTGCTGCTGGCGATGGCGATGGCCGCGCTGGGCTTAACCACCCGTTTTGGCGCACTGCGTGAGGCGGGCGTTAAACCGCTATTGCTGGGCGCGCTGGTGTTTGTCTGGTTGATTGCGGGCGGCGGCACCATCAATCTGCTGGTGCAACATTTCATGGGCTAGCGGCATCGGGTATCATGCCGTTTCACCCGTGCATAGCCCCAGGAGAAAGGCATGAAATATATTGGCGCACACGTGAGTGCGGCAGGTGGTGTGGATCAGGCCGTGATCCGCGCCCATGAAATAGAAGCCACCGCCTTCGCCCTCTTTACTAAAAATCAGCGTCAGTGGAAGGCCGCCCCGCTCTCCACAGAGGTGATTGATGCTTTTCGCGCCGCCTGCGAGACGTACAAATTCAGTTCGCAGCAAATCCTGCCGCACGACAGTTTTCTGATTAACCTCGGTCACCCGGTCGAAGAGGCGCTGGAGAAATCCCGCGCGGCCTTTATTGATGAACTGCAACGTTGTGACCAGCTCGGCCTGACACTGCTGAACTTCCATCCCGGCAGCCATCTGCATCAGATTGATGAAGAAGCGTGCCTGAAGCGGATTGCGGAGTCGATCAACATCGCGCTCAATCAGACGCAGAACGTGACTGCCGTCATTGAGAATACCGCGGGTCAGGGCAGTAACCTGGGGTTCCGCTTCGAGCATCTCGCCACCATTATTGAGCATGTCGAAGATAAGTCGCGCGTTGGCGTCTGCATTGATACCTGCCATGCGTTTGCCGGCGGTTATGACCTGCGCACCGAAGCGGACTGCGAAGCGACCTTTGCAGAGTTTGAGCGTATTGTCGGCTTTAACTATCTGCGCGGCATGCACCTGAACGATGCCAAAAGCGCCTTTGACAGTCGCGTTGACCGCCATCACAGTCTGGGTGAAGGGAATATCGGTAAAACGGCGTTTAGCTGGCTGATGAAAGATCCGCGGTTTGATGGTATCCCATTGATTCTGGAAACCATTAACCCTGATATCTGGAAAGATGAGATTGCCTGGCTGAAAGCCGAACAGCAGGGATAGAAAAAGGGAGCCAGCTGGCTCCCTGAGATTTTTGACAGAGTCTGGCCTGGTTGCTGTAAGACTGAGCTTGCACAGGGAACACGGTCAGACCGGAAAGACGCAAAATCCGTCATCCATGACACGCTCGGCCCGCGCGATTACGCACCTCATCCCTGAGGTGCGCCCGTTGCCGGGCCAACGCGTTGCGTTGTTCAAAAACGCTCCCGGCGTTTTTATCCGGGCGGCGGGACGCTTTCCTCCTCTGACCGTGTTCCCTGAGTTTTGAGCTAATTCATCGCTGCCAGATGCACCCTGATAAGAATTTGTGAGTAGTCTGAGGAAGCCAGCTGGCTCCCTGGCCCGCGATGCTTTACTCCAGTCGTATGCTCCCGTCGCTTTAATTTCGGGAACCGTCTGTAAAAACAAACAGGGAGCCATCCGGCTCCCTGTTATTTTTACTTCAGCAGATTATGCACTTCAGCACATCAGGCTTTCGCCAGCTGCTCTTCCGGACGTTTCAGAACCGCATAGCTCAGACCTGCAATCGCGGTGCCGATGATAATCGCCATCAGATAACCGATAACCGGCGTAATTGCGCCAGGGATCAGCAGGACGAACAGTCCACCGTGCGGTGCCATCAGTTTTGCGCCAATCGCCATGGAGATCGCGCCGGTAACCGCGCCGCCGACGATGCAGCAAGGCAGTACGCGCATCGGGTCACGGGCAGCGAACGGAATCGCACCTTCAGAGATAAAGCAGAGACCCAGAACCAGTGCCGCTTTACCGCCTTCCTGCTGACCTTTGTTGAATTTACGACGGGCAACCAGCGTAGCCAGACCCATCGCCAGCGGTGGCACCATACCGGCGGCCATGATGGCGGCCATCGGTGCATACGTCTGCGAACTCAGTAAGCCGACACCAAATGCGTAAGCCACCTTGTTCACCGGCCCACCCATATCGGTACACATCATGCCGCCCAGAATGGCACCCAGCAGGACTGCATTCGCCGTACCCATGTTGGCCAGCCAGTGCGTCAGGCCATTCATGATGCCCGCAACCGGTTTGCCCACTACGTAGATCATCAGCAGGCCGGTGATCAGGCTGGCGAACAGCGGAATAATCAGTATCGGTTTCAGCGCTTCCATACTCTGCGGCAGTTTAACTTTGCCGCTGATCAGCTTCGCCGCATAACCTGCAATGAAGCCCGCGATGATACCGCCTAAGAAGCCCGCATTGATGCTGGTGGCGATCATACCGCCAATCAGACCAGGCGTCAGACCCGGACGGTCAGCGATGGAGAAGGCGATAAAGCCGGCCAGCACCGGAACCATCAGGGCGAAGGCGCTGCCACCACCGATTTGCATCAGTGCAGCGGCAAGGGTGCCCTGCTCTTTAAAGGCTGTGATACCAAAAGCGAACGACAGGGCGATGCTCAGACCACCCGCGACCACCATCGGCAGCATGTAAGAAACACCGGTCAGCAGGTGACGATAAGCCCCTGCGCCGCCTTTCTTCTCTTCTTCACTGCTATTGCTCTGCCCGGCCGCTGCCGCTTTGTACGGCTTCGCTTCTGCTACCGCTTTATCCAGTTCCTGCGCGGTTTTCTTCAGCGCCAGACCGGTTGAGGTGCGGTACATTGGCTTACCGGCAAATTTCGCCAGATCGACTTCGATATCAGCAGCGACGATCACCAGATCGGCAGCCGCCACTTCTTCCGGGGTAATCGCATTACCGGCACCCACGGAACCGCGCGTTTCAACTTTCACCCACCAGCCGCGACGGGTCGCTTCAGCCTGAATGGCTTCGGCAGCCATAAAGGTGTGTGCCACACCGGTCGGACAGGCGGTAACGGCAACCACGCGTTTCGGCGCGCCATTCTGAGCCGGTGCCGCAGCCGATGCGCCAGCCGGTGTGGCCACCGCAGCGGTTGCCTGCCAGGTTTTGGCTTCGGCTTTCGCCCGGTTCAGGAAAGTTTCCGGCTCGCGAACTGCCAGCTGGATATCGCCCAGCCAGACCGCTTTGCCGTTCAGCGCCGCATCGTCCGGCACGTTTTTGCCCAGCACGATCGCCAGTTCCGCGTCGGCAGGGTTATCAGTCAGAGTCAGGCCCGCAGCAGGTGCGGCAGCAGCCAGACGTTGTTGCGCCATATAAGCGGAAGCCAGTCCCAGTACAGGGTCTTTAATCAGCAGCGTTTTCATTATCGCTCTCCTGCTGTCAGTTAACGGGTTGTAAGTCGACGCGCGCCATCATTGCGGCCAACTGAGTACGATCGGAAACGCCAACATTGCTCTGGCTGACGGCCATCGCCGCCACGGCCGTCGCAAGACGCAGCGTGTGTTCGCTGGATTCGCGCATCAGCAGGCCATAAATCAGGCCGCCAACCATGGAATCACCTGCACCCACGGTGCTGACGACTTCACACACCGGCGGTTTAGCAATCCATTCACCAGAGGCGTTGACCCACAGCGCACCTTCTGCGCCCAGCGAAATCACCACATGGGCGATGCCCTGCTCGCGCAGTTCGTGCGCTGCACCAATCACATCCTGCAGCGTTGGCAGTTTGCGACCGGCCCAGATTTCCAGCTCACGACGGTTAGGTTTAACCAGCCACGGTGCGGCTTTCAGGCCTGCCACCAGCGCCTCGCGGCTGCTGTCAAAGATGATGCATGGGCAGTGGGTGCGCAGTTCGGTCATCCAGCGGGTAAAGGCATCGTGATCGACACCTTCCGGCAGGCTGCCGCTGACGCAGACCATATCGAACTGGCCCAGCCAGGTCAGCGAGTCGCTCGTAAAACGATCCCAGTCCTGAGCGGTGACCTGAAAACCGGAGAAATTCAGATCGGTCACGTCGCCGGTCTGTTCAGTGAGTTTAACGTTGATACGGGTACGGCCTGGCACCACCTGGAAACGGTTAGCAATGCCCAGCTCGCTGAACAGTTGCTGGAAGCCATCCTGATTCTCTTTACCCAGGAAGCCACCCACGGTGACATCGATACCCAGATCTTTCAGGACCTTCGCAACGTTGATGCCCTTGCCCGCAGCATGCAGCCCGGTGGTTTTCACCAGGTTGACTTCACCGCGTTCAATTTCAGGGGTATATCCCACCAGATCATATGCCGGATTCAGCGTGATGGTGGCGACGCGTCTGCTCATGATGCCCCCTCACCCAGACCGCTGGTGATCGCTTCTTCAATCGCGTTCAGCGCCTGCTGTGCATCGTCACCGCTGGCGGTGAAGCGCAGGCGATGGCCTTTTTTCACGCCCAGCGCAACCACTTTCATCAGGCTGCGGCCATTGGCAGGTTTACCGCTGCCGTCGAGGTTGGTCACAGTGATGTCGCTGTTGAACTGCTTGATTACGCTAACCAGTGCGGTACCCGGACGGGCATGCAGGCCATGTTCGTTACGGATGGTGTATTCGGCGGTCAGTACCTCAGCCTGCTCATCGACTTCGCTGGTCAGCAGCGCGTAGACGCCTGCCGCATCGGCTTTCAGCAGACGATCGGCTTTGCCCTGCTGTAGTAATGCGCTGAGGTAACCCAGCACTTCCAGAGGACGCTCATCGGTTGCCGACACGCTGATTAGCAGCGCAGCCTGTTCGCCCTGATGCTCGAAGGCATGTTCAGCGCGGCTGATGGCCACGCCACTGCGCAGGTTGCCGAGGCTGCTGTCGCTGAGCCAGATGCCCTGTCCCAGGTTCAGCGGCGTCGTTGAGACCACGTCTGCGACGTAGCTGGCATCCACTACGCCCGCGGACTGCAGCCGACCGGCGTTCATCGCCTGGAGGGTGATCAGATCGCTGGCGGCGACGTTGAGCGTAATTAATGAAGTGTCGAAGCTGAATTCAGCGGCTTGTTTCTCGCCCATCAGCAACGCACGAAGGTCTTCAGCAGAGGCAGTTTTAAGCTGTTCGGCAATGGAGTCATCGCTCAGAACGTGCGTCAGCTGACGCAGCAGCGCCAGATGTTCATCTGACTTAGCAGCAATACCGATAGCGACATAGGCGGTCTGATCGTCGCCCCAGGCAATGCCCTGCGGGAACTGGAACACCTGAACACCGGTTTTCAGCACCAGATCGCGGGTATCGGTGGTGCCATGCGGGATAGCGATGCCGTTGCCAAGGAAGGTGGAGGTCTGCTGTTCGCGCGCCAGCATGCCGTTGACGTAGCCTTCCGTCACATTGCCAGCCGCGGTTAACGCGGCAGCAACCTGACGAATGGCCTCTTCTTTGTTCTGGGCGCTGGCTCCGGTATGGATGGCCTGCAATTCGAGCTGGAACATAATTCTCCTCGCTTGCTGAGATTGAATCGTTTCAGCCAGTGGGGATTTTTTTACGCCATGCTGTTGAAAACAGGTGGCGCAGTCACCGCTGAAACGTTTCAGGGATTGTGGTACAGCAACTTTCCCGAGGCAAGAAAATGCGCAAATGGCGTAACAGATTTTTGACGTTACGCACATTTCGGGGTGGTTAAGGGGAATAAAAAGTGAACAGGCTGACGCAGATGCTGTAAACCAGAGATGAGTGGACCAGAAAGTTCAGCAGCGTCAGCGCCTCAGGGCGCGGTATCTGCTTCGAGTTGCAGCAGATAGGTCATCGCCTGATGGCGCGAATCGCCGCACATGCTGTGTGCAGGTTGCAGACCTGCGCAGACGGCTGGACGCAGTGGTGAGCCAAACAGTTTGCAGCGAAGTGTGTCGTCAAGCTGAACACAGGGCGTGTTGGCGGGCTTGCCGTCAGGCATGCCAGGAATCGGCGAGGAGATCGAAGGTGCTGTGCAACAGGCACCGCACTGGCTACGGCATTGCATGCTGTGCTCCGGCAGAGAAAGTCGCGGCGACAATAGCAGTCCACCACACTAATTGCCATGAAAGCCGCGGTCTGACACAAAATTTCGCATCCACGATATTGCCAGTTTTCACCGGCGCGAGTAACGTTGCGCGCACTTCACTCTCAAGATAGCGAGAACAGCAATGCCAAAAGCCAACGAAATTAAAAAAGGGATGGCCGTCACGCACAACGGTAAACTGCTGCTGGTTAAGGATATTGATGTCCAGAGCCCCAGCGCACGCGGTGCCGCCACCCTGTATAAAATGCGCTTTACCGATGTCCGCACCGGTTTAAAAGTCGAAGAGCGCTTCAAGGGCGACGAGATTATTGATGCGATTTCGCTCAGCCGCCGCAGCGTGACCTTCTCTTATATAGATGGTGACGAATACATCTTTATGGATGATGAGGATTACACCCCTTACTCCTTTAAACAGGAGCAGATTGAAGAAGAGCTCCTGTTTATCCCTGAAGGCGGCATCCCAGGCATTCACGTACTGACGATGGAAGGTCAGGTGCTGGCGCTGGAACTGCCACAAACCGTAGACATGGAAATCGTGGATACCTCACCCGGCATTAAAGGCGCTTCCGCCAGCGCCCGAACGAAACCGGCCGGTATGAGCACGGGTCTCTCTATCCAGGTGCCGGAATACCTCAGCAACGGTGATCGCATCCGCATTCATATTGCTGAACGCCGCTACATGGGCCGTGCAGACTAACCACTCAACTGCTGCCAGTCGTGATAGTGTTATAGTATTACATTACCACGCTATTCTCAGGCAGGAGCAGGCCCCATGACGCGCGTTAATCTGATTACCGGTTTTCTGGGCAGCGGCAAAACTACGCTGCTCTGCCATCTGCTGGCAGCCAGACCGCCCGAAGAGAAGTGGGCGGTGCTGGTCAATGAGTTTGGCGAGATTGGGATCGACGGTGCACTGCTGGCCGATCGCGGTGCCACCCTGAAAGAGATCCCCGGCGGCTGTCTCTGTTGCGTTAATGGCCTGCCGATGCAGGTCGGGCTGAATATTTTGCTGAAGAGCAAACCGGATCGGCTGCTGATTGAGCCAACCGGCCTGGGTCATCCGCGTCAGGTGTTGCAGATGTTAAGTGCGCCGGTTTATCAGGCGTGGCTGCAACTTAATGCGACCCTGACGCTGCTGGATGCCCGTCAGCTGTCCGATCCTCGCATCCTTGCCAATGAAAACTTCCGCGATCAGCTCGCTGCTGCCGATATGATTATCGCCAACAAGCGCGATTGCTGGGGTGAGGAGGACCGTCAGCGCCTGGCTGACTGGCAGCAGCAGATGCAGCCTCTGCGTCCATTAATACAGACAGAATTTGGTCAGATCCCCCTTTCCCTGCTTGATACGCCTTATCAGCCACGCGATCTTCCCCTGCCGCATCATCATCATCCGTCTAACCCGACCAGCGACCTCGCGGCGTTACGACTGGACGGCGAAGCGCGCTGGCGCCGGGCGCTGAACCACGGTCAGGGTTACAGCGCCTGCGGCTGGATTTTTGATGCTGATACGCGGTTTGACAGCAGTGCGCTGCTGGAATGGGTACGCCAGGCACCGGTTGATCGTATTAAAGGTGTGATGCGCACGAAAGAAGGCACTCTGCGTATCAATCGTCAGGCAAATGAGCTGCAGAGTGAAACACTCCCCTCACCGCCATCCGATAGCCGCATTGAGATCATTCATTTTCAACAGGCTGACTGGAATCGACTACAATCGGCATTGTTGAAGTGCCGTTTACGCTGACAGAGGTATTGTCGGCGGTTATTTTTAATAATAATGAGTTTAACTATGCGCGTAACTCGCCTTATTACTATCCTGCTGTTTAATGCACTGGGCATGATGCTATTTCTGTCATGGTATCTGCCGCCAGAACATGGCTTCTGGTTCGGCGTCGATAAATCTATATTCTATGGCTTCAACAATCAGATGGTGAGCCATCCGCTGTTCGCACTGATCGTCGCTATCACCAATTTTCGTGGATTTGATGCGGTATCATTGCTGGCAATGGGCCTGCTTTATCTGTCGATCTGGCGACGTGAAACGCCACACGCGCGGCGGCGGATGCTGGCTATCGGTATCACTATGCTGCTTACCGCTGTAGTACTTAATCAGCTGGGCCACCTGTTGCCGGTGAAGCACTCCAGTCCGACGCTGTTCTTCGAGAATGTGCATCGCGTCAGCGAACTCACCGGTATTCCCGCTAAAGATGCCTCGAAAGACAGCTTCCCTGGCGACCACGGTATGATGCTGATTATTTTCGCCTGCTTTATCTGGCGTTATTTTGGTTTTAGCCGCTTCTTAATTGCCACGGCTATTGTGGTGATATTTTCACTGCCGCGCGTCATGGCGGGTGCACACTGGTTTACCGATATTGCCGTCGGTTCAATGTCAGTGATATTAGTGGGTCTGAGCTGGTGGCTATTAACGCCAGCCAGTGACGTGCTGGTAAACTGGTTTTATCGCAAATTACCGGGTAAATATAAGCCCGTGACGTAAATGTTAAGCGCGGACGATTTAATCGGCCTGGTCCTGACCGTCCGCGCTTATAAAAAACAGCCCACCACTATTAGCCTGCTAATTAAATTGACGAAAAGAAAAGGTTATGACCCTGCTGGCTGGTTAAACAGTCACCAATATTCTCTGTCAATAAAGAAAACGCTAAAAACAGAAGCTATGCCCTGAATTGACGCCCCTTTCGCTGCCTGTTCTCATCATCATTTCACCACAATTGTTGCTAAAGTAGTCAGGGTGTTACGGTTTGATTTCACATCAAAAAAACCTATATAAAATTGATTAAAAGCACTCGCCACGGCGTCTGTAATCAGTTAACCTCAGTCGCAGTGAGGCTACAGCGGCAGAAAATTCGGATTTTTTACCGTAAAAATGTGTCCATTAACACATTTTAGTAATTAAGGATTTGTCTTAGGCTGTTTCGCTTATTAATCTCCCTGTTTTGTCATCTGGCTGGCGACAATTTTGTCGTAAGGAAATCGAAGGAAAACCCGAATAATGGTCAAGTCTCAACCAATACTGAGATATATTTTGCGGATCGTGCCCGCACTTGCGCTGGCCACACTCCTCTCAGCTTGTAGCAGTACCCATAGCAGTCAAAACGCGAATAACGAGAATCATGAAGTTAACAACCACAATGGTTTTTTACTTCAGGCGTCTCAGGATGAGTTTGAAGAAATGGTGCGTAACGTCGACGTTAAGTCGCGCATCATGGAACAATACGCCGTCTGGAAAGGTGTGCGCTATCGCCTCGGTGGCGATACCAAACGCGGAATCGATTGTTCCGCCTTTGTACAACGCACCTTCCGCGATCAGTTTGGCTTAGAATTACCGCGCTCGACCTCTGAGCAGCAGGACACCGGTAAAGAGATTACCCGCAGTAAACTGCGTCCTGGCGATCTGGTAATGTTCCGTGCCGGCTCAACAGGCCGTCATGTGGGTATTTATCTGGGTAACGACAATTTTGTTCATGCCTCCACCAGCAGTGGCGTCATGATCTCCAGTCTCAATGATGACTACTGGAAAAAGCGTTACCGTGAAGGACGCCGTGTATTAAGTCGTAACCCGACCTGATTATCACTTTCGATCTTCTCTCAGCCAGAGAACATGAAACGCTGCTTACGCAGCGTTTTTTTTCGTGCCTTATTCTTAGCACCAGCCGCTATATAAGATAAAAGCATTGTATTTCAGATTAATAACGAGACATTTCGGACACTCTCGTTATATTCTCGGTCGCTTAAACCGAAGCAGTCGTGTGCAATAACATAATAATAATTTGATCAGGGGAAGTTCCTCATGCCACTGTCGGGGGCGCTAAGGCGCCATGCCACCTATCCTCGCCGAATCGCATGGAGTAGCGCGATGGTCGGTGGCGTATTCTTTCTTCTGTTTGCCGCCCTGTCATTTCACCAGACCTGGCAGAAGCGCGAACGACAGCACCAGCAACTGCTGGAGAACAGCCGAACAGCACTACAGCAAACACTCTCCAGTCTGCTCATCAGCACCCTCAGTCCTCTGCTTCCGTTCACCCACACTGCCTGTCATACCATTAATCGTGAACTGACCTCGCGCGCCGCGTTTGCCGGTAATCTCCGCGCCATCCTGCTGGTTAACAATGGCAATGCCTTTTGCTCGTCGGCCACCGGCAGTTTTAGTCTGCCGCTTAATGTTATCGCACCCAATAGTGATACCTCACGCGATATTGATCTGCAGCTCATGTCAGGCACGCCGCTTCAGCCAAATAAACCGGCGCTGGGATTGTGGATTAAAAATCCTGGCCGTCAGCAGTCAGGTGTTTTCGCGACGCTGAATATCAGCCTGGCTCCCTACCAGCTGCAGATCTCCGGGCATCCGGAAATTACTGGTATGGCGCTGATGGCGCAAAAGAGTGCCTTAACCAGCTGGCAGCCTGGCGTGATGAAAAATAAAAGTCTGCCGCCGCCGCTGTATCAGCAGGCGCTGACAGGCTATCCGCTGGAGTTTGTGTTGTTCGGTTCGGTTCTGGCGTTCAGTGATTATCAGAATATCCTGCTGTGCAGCCTGCTGCTGTCACTGCTGGTTTCCGGCGGCTGCTGGCTGCTGTTATCTGTTTATCAGCGTCCGGGGAAAGAGCTGATTCGGGGCATGAAGCGCGGCGAGTTTCATGTTGAATATCAGCCGCTGGTTACTTCCCATGATGGTCAGCCTTATGGTATGGAAGCGTTACTGCGCTGGACCCATCCGACCGAAGGCCCGATCCCGCCCGATGTGTTTATTCAGTATGCCGAGTCGCAGAACCTTATTATTCCTCTGACCCGGCATCTGTTTCAGCTGGTTTCACGTGATGCTCACCAACTGTGTCATACCATTCCCCGTCATGCCTGCCTCAGCCTTAACATCTCTGCGTTGCATCTGGCTGACAGCGGTTTCCGGCAGGATGTGCTGCGCTGGCTTGATACCATGCCTGCGGCTCACTTTAATTACGTGTTTGAGATTACCGAGCGCGCCATGGTGCGAGATGAAAACGTCGGAGAACTGTTTGACTGGCTGCATCAGCAGCATATCAACATTGCTATTGATGATTTTGGTACCGGCCACAGTGCGCTGATCTATCTGGAACGTTATGCGTTTGATTACCTGAAAATCGATCGTGGCTTTGTCCAGCGCATCGGCACAGAAACCCTGACCTCGCCGGTGCTGGACACCGTGCTGCAACTGGCGAAGAAGCTGAATCTGAAAAGTGTGGCGGAAGGGGTAGAAACCGGCGAACAGGCCGCCTGGCTGATCCATCGAGGTGTAACCCATCTGCAGGGTTATATCTTCAGCCGTCCGCTGCGACCAGAAACACTGATAGACTATTTCCGGCGTCATAACGCCTGAGACTCTCTGGCCCAAATCGCGCCGGATATTTAACAGGAGAGAGCATGCTTTTTCGCTTAGGATTTCTGCTGCTGTGCGGCCTGTTCAGCGCCCCACTGCTGGCGGCCACGGTCCTGCAAACGTTCGCCTTCACCCAGGCGGGCGAAGCGAAATATCCGCCCGGCTTCAGCCATTACGATTACGCCGATCCCCGCGCGCCTAAAGGCGGTAGCATCACTATGGCGGTAGTGGGCACTTATGACAACTTTAACCGTTACGCCTCGCGCGGCAATCCGGGCATTAACACCGGCACGCTTTATGACGGGCTTTACACCAGCTCAGACGATGAACCGGGCAGTTATTATCCGCTGATTGCTGAATCAGCACGCTACGCCAGCGATTTTACCTGGATTGAGATCCGCCTGAATCCCCGCGCCCGGTTTCATGACGGCACGCCAGTCACCGCCCGCGACGTAGCGTTCACTTTTCAGAAGTTTATGACCGAGGGCGTGCCTCAGTTCCGCGTCGCCTATCGTGGCGTGACCGTCAGGGCGCTGGACGATATCACGGTCCGCATCGAGGCACAGAAACCGGATAAAGATCTGCTGCTTGGATTACTGACGCTACCGGTTATCCCCGAGTCGTTCTGGCGCGATAAGAAGTTTAACGAGCCGTTAAGCGCACCGCCGCTTTCCAGTGGGCCTTATCGCATCACGCGCTGGAAGCTGGGCCAGTTTATTGAGTTCAGCCGGGTAAAAGATTACTGGGCTGCCGATCTGCCGGTGAATCGTGGACGCTTTAATTTTGATCGCATGCGCTATGACTACTATCTGGATGACAATGTTGCGTTCGAAGCCTTTAAAGCGGGTGGCTACGATCTGCGTGAAGAGACATCGGCGAAGAAATGGGCGACCCAGTATCGTGGCCGCAATTTCGACGATGGCAGCATTGTAAAAGAAACCACGCCCAATGAAGCCGCTATCGATACCCGCTGGCTGGCATTCAACAACGAAAAACCGCTGTTCCACGATCGCCGGGTGCGCCAGGCGTTGTCACTGATGTTCGATTTCGAGTGGATGAATAAAGCGCTCTATTACGGTGCCTGGCAGCGTGCCAGCAGCTATTTCCAGAATACAGAGTATGCTGCCCACGGGGTGCCGGATGCACAGCAACGGGCGCTGCTCGAACCCTGGCGCGCGCAGCTGCCTCCTGCGCTGTTCAGCCAGCCTTACCTGCCACACAAAACCGATGGCAGCGGCTATGATCGCGCCAGTCTGTTAAACGCGTTTGAGCTCCTGAAACAGGCGGGCTGGCAGATCAAAAATCGCCGACTGGTTAACAATAAAACCGGTCAGCCGTTTACGGTCGAACTGCTGCTGCGCGGTGGCACCAGTACCGAATGGGCACTACCGTTGCAGCACAACCTTGCGCGGCTTGGCATTACGCTGAACCTGCGGCAGATCGACAGCTCACAGTACCTGCGGCGCTGGCGTGAAGGCGACTATGACATGATTGCCACCGTTTACGGGGCGATGCCGATCCCGACCTCCAGTCTGCAGATCCTCTGGCAGTCCGACTACATCACCTCGTCGTGGAATACCGCACGGGTCAACGATCCTATCGTCGATCACTTTGTGAAACAGATTGTCTCGCATCAGGGCGACCCTGCCGCGTTGCGGCCGCTGGCACAGGCGCTGGATCGGGTACTGCTGTGGAATGCGTATATGATCCCGATGTGGTACAACGCTGAACAGCGGCTGGCGTACTGGGATAAGTTTTCTCACCCTGTCCGCAAGCCTGCCTACAGCACCGGGCTGGAAAACTGGTGGTACGACACTAACAAAGCCGGACGCCTGCCGGCCAGCAAACGCTAAGGAGATGACCGTTGGCCGCATACTTTCTGCGCAGATTGCTGCTGATTATCCCGACCTTATGGGCGATCATCACGCTCAACTTCTTTATTGTACAAATCGCGCCCGGCGGACCGGTCGACCAGGCGCTGGCAAATATTGAGTTTGGTCAGACAACTGGCCTGCCCGGCAGCGGCGCGGAGAGCGCCAGTTCACGCGCCAGCATCAGTCATATTAATCCTGCTGATAATCAGTACCGTGGCGCGCGCGGGCTGGATCCCGAAGTGATTGCGGAGATTAAAAAGCGTTACGGCTTCGATAAACCGCTATGGCAGCGCTACGGCGAGATGCTGTGGAACTACCTGCGTTTTGACTTTGGCGACAGCCTGTTTCGTAGCGCCTCGGTAATCGGGTTGATTAAGGAGAGCCTGCCGGTCTCGATCAGTCTGGGATTATGGAGCACGCTGATCATCTATCTGGTGTCGATCCCACTGGGGATCCGCAAAGCGGTGCGCAACGGCAGCGCCTTTGATGTCTGGAGCAGCGCGTTTATTATCATTGGCTACTCCATTCCGGCTTTTCTGTTCGGCATCATGCTGATCGTACTGTTTGCCGGTGGCAGCTACCTTGACTGGTTCCCGCTGCGCGGGCTCACCTCTGCGCAGCACGACACGCTGCCCTGGTATGGCAAAGTACTGGATTACTTCTGGCATATCGCCCTGCCGGTACTGGCAACGGTGATTGGCGGCTTTGCCACACTGACCATGCTGACGAAAAACGCCTTTCTGGATGAGATCCGCAAGCTCTATGTCGTCACCGCGCGCGCCAAAGGGGTGCCGGAACGCCGAATTCTTTATCACCATGTGTTTCGCAATGCGATGCTGCTGGTCATCGCCAGCTTCCCCGCTACGTTTATCAGCATGTTTTTTACCAGTTCGGTGCTGATCGAAGTGATGTTCTCGCTCAACGGACTCGGCCTGCTCGGCTATGACGCGACGCTGCAACGTGACTATCCGGTGATGTTTGGCACGCTCTATATTTTCACGCTGATCGGTTTGCTGATGAATATTCTCAGCGATCTGACTTATACGCTGGTCGATCCGCGCATCGATTTCGGGAGCCGCTCATGACGCGCTCTCCACTCAATCAACAGCGCTGGCAGCGCTTTCGCCATAACCGGCGCGGCTACTGGTCGCTGTGGATCTTTCTGGTTATTTTTCTGCTGTCACTCTGTGCCGAACTGATCGCCAATGACAAGCCACTGCTGGTGCATTATCAGCAGCGCTGGATGGTGCCGCTGCTGTTTGACTACAGCGAAACCGACTATGGCGGCGTACTGGCGACAGCGGCGGATTATCAGGATCCCTGGCTGCGGCAGCGCATCGCACAGAACGGCTGGGCCTTATGGGCTCCGGTTCACTTCAGCGACAGCACCATCAATTTTGCCACCGAGGTGCCGTTCCCCTCTCCGCCCTCGGCGCAGAACTGGCTCGGCACAGACGCCAACGGTGGCGACGTACTGGCACGGCTGCTCTATGGCACGCGCATCTCCCTGCTGTTCGGCGTACTGCTGACACTTATCTCCAGCGTCATCGGAATTGTGGTTGGCGCGGTGCAGGGTTATTTCGGCGGCAGAATTGATCTGATTGGGCAGCGGATGATTGAAGTCTGGTCTGGTATGCCGTCGTTGTTTCTGCTGATCCTCCTTTCCAGCGTCATTCAGCCCGGTTTCTGGTGGCTGCTGCTGGTCACCGTCGCATTCGGCTGGATGAGCCTGGTAAGCGTGGTCCGGGCCGAGTTTTTGCGTACCCGAAACTTTGACTACATCCGCGCAGCACAGGCGCTGGGGGTCAGCGATGCCCGGATCATGCTGCGTCACATGCTGCCTAACGCGATGGTGGCTACCCTGACCTTTCTGCCATTTATTTTGTGCGGTTCGATCACCACGCTCACCTCCCTCGACTTTCTCGGTTTCGGTCTGCCGCTGGGTTCACCCTCGCTGGGTGAGTTGCTGCTGCAGGGCAAAAATAATCTGCAGGCACCCTGGCTGGGCCTGGCGGGCTTTTTCACCCTGGCGATCCTGCTTTCGCTGTTGATTTTTATTGGCGAAGCGGTGCGCGACGCCTTTGATCCGGGCAAAGGAGCCTGAATGACGACGCCACTGCTTGCCATCAATCATCTCTCGGTCGCCTTTCGTCAGGGCGAGCAGCTTCGTCAGGTCGTGGATGACGTTTCACTGCACATCGACGCGGGCGAAACGCTGGCGCTGGTGGGCGAGTCGGGTTCCGGCAAAAGCGTCACGGCGCTGTCGGTAATGCGACTGCTGCATGAGGCAGCGGTGGTTTATCCCCGCGGAGAGATTCTGTTTAACGGTGAAGATCTGCTGCGTGCCCGCGAACAGCGTCTGCGTGCTATTCGTGGCAACCAGATTGCGATGATTTTTCAGGAGCCGATGGTATCGTTGAATCCGCTACACACCGTAGAGAAGCAGCTGTATGAAGTGCTGTCGCTGCATCGTGGGCTGCGTCGTCAGGCGGCACGCGGTGAGATTATCAGCGTGCTCGATCGGGTCGGTATCCGTCAGCCTGCCGCCCGGCTCAACGATTTCCCCCACCAGCTTTCCGGCGGGGAACGCCAGCGAGTGATGATCGCTATGGCGCTGCTGACCGAGCCGCAGTTGCTGATTGCCGATGAGCCCACCACTGCACTGGATGTGACGGTGCAGGCGCAGATTCTGGCGCTGCTGCGTGAACTGCAGCGGGAGCTGAATATGGGCATGCTGTTTATCACCCATAACCTGAATATCGTGCGTCAGCTGGCGGATAACGTCAGCGTGATGCGTCAGGGTCACATCGTGGAACAGAATCGCTGCCAGATTCTGCTGAACCAGCCGCAACATCCTTACAGCCAGCAGTTGCTGGCTGCCGAGCCGGAAGGAAAAGCGCTACCGCTCCCTGCAGATGCGCCTGTCATTCTTCGGGTCGGGCAGCTTCAGGTCAGTTTTGCGCAGCGGCGCGGACTGTTCCGGCGGCAGGCCAGTGAAAAGCAGGTACTGTCCGGACTAAGTTTCAGCCTGCGGCGTGGCGAAAGTCTGGGTCTGGTGGGCGAGTCCGGCTCGGGTAAAAGCACCACCGGCCTGGCGCTGTTGCGGCTGATTGCCTCACGTGGCGAAATCTGGTTTGACGGCCAGCCGCTGCATCAGCTGTCGCGCAGGCAACTTCTGCCACTGCGTCAGCGCATTCAGGTAGTGTTTCAGGACCCGAATTCTTCTCTCAATCCGCGTATGACGGTGCAGCAGATTATTGCTGAAGGTCTGGCGGTGCATCAGCCTGAACTCAACAGTGCGCAGCAGGCGCAGCGCGTGATTGCGGTGATGGAGGAAGTCGGGCTTGAAGCAGAAAGTCGCCATCGTTATCCGGCCGAATTCTCTGGCGGTCAGCGACAGCGGATTGCTATTGCGCGGGCACTGATTCTGGAGCCAGAGCTGCTGATACTGGATGAACCCACCTCATCGCTGGATCGCACGGTGCAGAAGCAGATTCTGACACTATTACGCCGCTTACAGCAGCAGCGTCAGCTCAGCTATCTGTTTATCAGTCACGACCTGGATGTGGTTCGCGCCCTGTGTCATCAGCTTATCGTGCTGCGTCAGGGGGAGGTGGTTGAACAGGGAGAGTGTGAAACGTTGTTTGCGTCACCGACAACTGTTTATACTCGCGAGCTGCTGCAGTCGGCGCAACTCAGCCTGCGATAAAGGTTTCCGCAATCGCCACGCCCTGATTTTTCAGGCAGCAGTTAGTGGCGCTTTCGTCGCGACGCTGAATAAACAGGCAGGGCTGCCCTTCACATTCGGCCACTTTGCAGTCGACCTGAATATCCGCCAGCACCTCTTTCAGCTGCTGCAGAATCTCCCATGCCGGAATGCCGTCATGGCTGATCAGTCGCAGCGCCACGAACTCCTGCTCATCCAGCGTCGTGTCATCGGATTCAATGGCACTATGGTGATCGCTGGCCCAGCGAAAACGCTGTGGCAGACGATGCACAATTGAAAGTTGCAGCATAGGTTACTCTCCCGGATGAGTTTATGTCGCAACACCGACCTTCCCGGCTGAAAACGGGTTGATCCCCGCAGAGTCAGGACAGGGATGGCAGGCCCGTCTAGGCGGATTGCAGAAGCGCATTTTTGCGACTTACATCGCACTTCAGCCTATATGTACCGCGTTCACACGACGTTAACAATCATTTTAGCTGCATTGTGGTTACTTTTTTAACTAAAAGTTTTCACAATAAAGAAACAAAACCGGCGAGATGTGCATCACTGCGGATAAAGGCGGGAAAACCACTGCGCCCGATTAACGGGCCGCAGGGCGGGAACGCGAAGCGTAGAAAAAGAGCAGTAGTGAGATTGTTGCGCAGAGCGCGATAGTACCGACCATCGGCCAGGCGCTGTTAAAACTTACCAGCGACAGCAACGCCCCCACAAAAGCACCAACGCCAAAACGCAGCGTACCCGCCAGGGACGAGGCCGTACCCGCCATGTGGGGAAACTCATCCAGAATCACCGCCATCGCATTCGATGAGACCATCGACACGCAACCGATAAACAGCGCGATCCCCATCACCAGCGGCAGGAAGCCGAGGCTGAAGGCGCTGACAATCAGCAGCCAGATCCCCATGCAGAATTGTATCAGCAGGCCCAGACGGAACATCGCCACCGGACCAAAGCGGCGTACGGCGCGGCTGTTAATCAGCGTCAGCAGAAACAGAAACACCACGTTGAGGCCAAAATAGTAGCCAAAGTTTTGCGGTGAGACGTGATTAAGCTCGATGTAGACAAAGGGACCGGCATTGAGAAAGGTAAAGAGTCCGGCAAAGGAGAAGCCGCTCGCCAGCATGTAACTGAACGCCCGCTTGTGGCGGAACAGCGTCACGAAATTACCCAGCGTAGTGCGCAGGTGAAACCGCTGTCGCTGCTCCGGCTTCAGGGTTTCGCGGATCTGCGTGGTCACCAACACGGTCGTCACCAGTGCCGCACCCGCGAGCGCCCAAAAGATAGCGTGCCAGCTCCAGAGCACCAGCAGCCAGCCGCCGATGATCGGAGCCAGCAGCGGCGCAATGGTGGTAATCAGCATCACAAAGGACATCATGCGGGAGAAGTCCTCTTTCGAGTAACTGTCACGCATCAAGGCATTGATCACCACACTGGCTGCGGCAGCCGACAGCCCGTGAAGGAAGCGCATCAGAATCAGCTGGTCGATACTCTGCGACAGCGCACAGGCCGCGGCGGCACAGGCAAAGATCAGAGTCCCGAGTGCAATCACTGGCTTGCGCCCATAGCTGTCTGCCAGTGGCCCATAAATAAGCTGGCCAATCGCGAAGCCAAGAATATAGAGGTTGAGCGACATCTGCACGCTACCGGCTGAAACGCCAAATTCTCTTGCTATCTGGGGCATCGCAGGCAGATACATGTCGATCGACAGTGGCATCAGCATGGCTAACAAACCAAGGATAACCACCAGTCCTGTTGGTGAATTCTTTTCCTTACGCACACCCTCTCCTGCACGAATGAATCAGGTACGAGCCGCCTGGCCCGCCCGATTATTTTGCCTTCAGCTCTTTTGGCAGACCGATGCTGGCGATCTCGTCTTCCGTCAGCGCCCGGTATTCGCCCGGTTCCAGATCGTCGTCCAGCGCAATGTCACCGATACGTTCGCGATGCAGCTCAATGACCCGGTTACCGACGGCGGCAAACATCCGTTTCACCTGGTGATAACGGCCTTCGCTCAGGGTCAGCCGCACGTCTGTGGGGGTAATCACCTCCAGCTGTGCCGGTTTCGTCAGGCTCTTCTCATTGTGGAGCTGCACGCCCGCGGTAAACTGCGCGGCCGTGTCGTCACCGATCGGCGATTCCAGGGTGACGCGATAGGTTTTCTCGCAGTGATGACGTGGCGAAGTAATGCGGTGTGACCACTGGCCATCATCTGTCAGCAGCACCAGCCCGGTGGTGTCAATATCAAGACGCCCTGCCGCGTGCAGTTTGAATGACATTGGCTCTTCGATGAAATAGAGGATAGTCGGATGATCGGGATCGTCGGTTGAGCAGACGTAGCCCTGCGGTTTGTTCAGCATAAAGTAGCGTGGGCCGGTGAGCATCTGCAGCACGTTGCCGTCGTAGGCGACTTCGTGATCGGGCAGCAGTTTAAACGCGGTGTCGCGCACCACTTCACCGTTGACGGTGACACGCTGGCCACGGATCTCGCGATGAGCGATAGCGCGGCTGATTTCCAGTTGCTGAGAGATGAATTTGTCGAGTCGCATGAATTCGTTTTGCCTGTTACTGCGGAGGGAATCTGAAACGGCCTGGTTAACCGTTGAAAATGTGCGGGAAGTATAACGTGATCCGCGCCAGCCTGACAGCGCGTTTACCGCCCTTTCATGGCATAATTACCACCAGTTTTATAAAAGTGAGCAACATGTCTTTTACCTTACGTCCCTATCAACAGGATGCGGTGAATGCCACCGTGGCGCATTTCCGTCGCCATCAGGAGCCTGCCGTCATTGTGCTGCCAACCGGTGCCGGAAAAAGTCTGGTGATTGCCGAGCTGGCACGGCTGGCGCGTGGCCGGGTGCTGGTGCTGGCGCACGTCAAAGAGCTGGTGGCGCAGAACCACAGTAAATATCAGGCCTACGGGCTGGAGGCGGATATCTTTGCCGCCGGACTGCAGCGCAAAGAGAGCCAGCGCAAAGTGGTGTTTGGCAGCGTACAGTCGGTGGCGCGCAACCTCGACCTGTTCGACAGCGTCTTCTCGCTGGTGATCGTCGACGAGTGTCACCGCATCGGCGATGACAAAGAGAGCCAGTATCAGCAGATCTTCAATCATCTGCGTCAGCACAATCCTCAGCTCCGTTTACTCGGCCTGACCGCCACGCCCTTCCGTCTGGGTAAAGGCTGGATTTATCAGTTCCACTATCACGGCATGGTGCGTGGCGACGAAAAGTCGCTGTTCCGCGACTGTATCTATGAACTGCCGCTGCGCTATATGATCAAGCATCAGTTTCTGGTGCCGCCGGAGCGGCTGGATATGCCAGTAGTGCAGTATGATTTCAGCCGCCTGACAGCACAGTCTAATGGCCTGTTCAGCGAAGCCGATCTGAATCGCGAACTGAAACAGCAGCAGCGCGTGACGCCCCATATCATCCGTCAGATTGAGGCGTTCGCCCAAGATCGGCTAGGGGTGATGATTTTCGCCTCAACGGTGGAACATGCGCGTGAAATTCTGCAGCTGCTGCCTGAAAACAGCGCGCTGGTCTCCGCTGAGACGCCCCCCCGAGAGCGTGATGCCCTGATTCTGGCGTTTAAAGCGCAGCAGCTGAAATTCCTGGTGAACGTGGCGGTGCTGACCACCGGGTTTGATGCCCCGCACGTGGATCTGATTGCGATCCTGCGCCCGACAGAGTCGGTCAGCCTCTATCAGCAGATCGTCGGCCGCGGGCTGCGGCTCTCGCCCGGTAAAACCGACTGTCTGATCCTCGATTACGCCGGTAATCCGCATGACCTCTTTACGCCCGAAGTCGGCGCGCCTAAAGGGGCCAGCGACAATCAGCCGGTTCAGGTTTTCTGTCCCGCCTGCGGTTTCGCCAATACCTTCTGGGGCAAGGCGACCGCTGATGGCATGGTGATTGAGCATTTTGGCCGACGCTGTCAGGGCGTGCTGGAAGATGATGAGGGTGAGCGCGAACAGTGTGATTTCCGCTTCCGCTTTAAAAGTTGCCCCGACTGCGGCGCAGAGAATGATATTGCCGCCCGGCGTTGTCATCAGTGCGACAAAATTCTGGTCGACCCGGACGATATGCTTAAAGCTGCCCTGAAACTGAAGGATGCGCTGGTGCTGCGCTGTGGCGGCATGACGCTGGAACAGGGCCGCGACGCCAAAGGTGAATGGCTGAAGGCAACCTATTTTGATGAGGAAGGTACCAGCGTCAGCGAACGGTTTCGTCTGCAGACACCCGCCCAGCGTAAGGCGTTTGAACAGCTCTTTATGCGCCCGCATCAGCGCGCGCCCGGCGTACCGCTGGGCTGGCAGACCGCCGCTGACGTGCTGGCGTTGCAGCCATTGCTGCGTCATCCTGACTTTGTCGTGGCGCGCGCCAAAGGCCAGTTCTGGCAAATCCGCGAGAAAATGTTCGATTATCAGGGTCGTTATCGCCGCGCCAATGAGCTGCGTTAATGGACGACACAGGCAATCCGGAACCCGGCGGGCGGGTATATCGTTTGCTACCACCCGGCATAACGGCTATACTGCCGCCCGCTTTTGCATGTGCATCAGCGGGATTGAATAACCTGCCTGTTACTGGGTCGCCTGTAGCAGGATTAAATAAAGAGAGATATTAATGCTCACTATCAATGCAGTAGAACGTAAAGAGCAGGGTAAGGGTGCGAGCCGCCGCCTGCGTACAGCAAACCGTTTCCCGGCCATCATCTACGGTGGTTCTGAAGCGGCTGTTGCCATCGACCTGGATCACGACTCCGTAATGAACCTGCAAGCTAAGCCAGGTTTCTACGACGAAGTGCTGACCCTGTCAGTTGACGGCAAAGAAACTAAAGTGAAAGTTCAGGCTGTTCAGCGTCACCCGTTCAAGCCAAAACTGTTCCACATCGACTTCGTTCGCGCTTAATCGCGAATTATGTTGAAAAGTAGAAGGGCCGGTTGAAAAACCGGCCCTTTTATTTTGTCGCTGCCAGGTGAAGATTATCGTTGCGGGCAGGAAATGAAAGCCGGGCTAAGCCCGGCTTTTTTATTTGCTGCTGGTACGGCGCTGAAGCTGATCGCGCAGATTAGGCGGTGTGCCCTTAATCGTCAGGGTGTCCGTGGCCGGATCCCAGAAAATGCGTTCGCCCAGCAACATCGCATCGAAATTCAGGGTCAGTCCCCCGCCGCTTCCGGCAAACTTTGTCAGCTGGCGCAGCGTGCTGCGATCCGCAGGAAAACTCTCTTCCAGCTCATAGCCCTGCTCCTGGGTAAAGGCCTGGAAGGTTTTTTCGCCCAGCGGAGGCAGTTCGCTCGACAGATCTTCCAGCGCAATCTCCTCGCCCGCCTGTAACTGCTCATTGCAGTAGCTGTAGACCTGCTGGCGATAGTTCTGCCGCTCCTGCTTATCCAGTTCCGATTCATTGCAGTAGTCATCGACCGCCTGCAACAGACCGCGGTTCTGCGCCTTAGTGTCTAATCCCACTTCGGCACCGAGGAAGTCCATAAAGAAGTCAGCGACCTTACGACCAACGCGGCCGCGCAGGAAAGTCAGGTAACGGGTCGATTCCGGGTTGGTTTCCCATTCGGTTAAGTCGATACGCGCCACGATGTCCGCATGATTAATATCGAGATAATGCGTGCTGCTGATATCCAGCTGCTCATTGACGCGCATGCTGGACTGGCTGTTCAGCACCGCAATCAGCAGGTACTCCACCGCCAGATAGCGATAGTGAATAAACAGCACCACGCCGCCTTCCGCAAACGGATATTTTGCCAGCTCGTCGCGCAGACGACCGGTCGCGGCACGGCTAAAAGCGAGAAAATCATCGTTGCCCTTACGGCAATTACGCAGCGCTTCTGCCAGTTCACTCTCAGTGTTGAACAGGCCATAGGCTTTGCTTTTTGCGCTATAAACCCGGTGTAACTCCTCCACCATCGCGTTGACCGTGTTGGTGGCAGGCAGCAGCGAATCGCGCAGCGCCAGTTCAAGCTGGTTTTCATCGCGTTTAATTAACTGATGCAGGGCAATCTGGTCGATATCCAGACTCATGGTAGACTCTCCTTTTAGCACAGGCGCGTATTCAAACACCGCCAGCATCGGCTTTCAACTCCATGCTGAAAGCGAACGCGGTGCTTTCGATAAAATTGCGGTAAAAAGTGCGCTCTTCCGGTAATATATCGCCTTTTGAAATGAGCTTAGACGACGATATGGCACAATCATCACGCTACAGTGACGAACGCGTGGAACAACTCCTCGCGGAAATGGCCCAAATCCTGCACAAGGACAAAGCCCCCACCGATCTCTCCCTGATGGTACTGGGAAATATGGTGACCAACTTAATTAACAGCGATGTCGCTCCGGCGCAACGTCGTTCACTGGCACGATCTTTCGCCGATGCCCTTCAGGCATCTGTGCGCGACGACAACGCCCATTAATTGGCTGATTTGACTTCATAATATGGTAACCAACCGGCAGCGCTACCGCGAAAAAGTCTCCCAGATGATCAGTTGGGGGCACTGGTTTGCTCTGTTTAATATCTTATTCGCGCTGATTTTAGGCAGTCGCTACCTGTTGGTCGCCGACTGGCCTTCTTCGCTGGCGGGGCGTATCTACGCCTATACCAGCTGGGTTGGTCATTTCAGTTTTGTCGTGTTTGCCGCCTATCTGCTGATTATCTTCCCGCTGACCTTTGTAGTGATGTCGCAACGGCTGATGCGGGTGTTGTCCGCGGTGGTCGCTACCGCCGGGCTGACGCTGGTGATGGTCGACAGTGCGGTATTCAGCCGTTTCCACCTGCACCTGAATCCGGTGGTGTGGGAGCTGGTCATTAACCCCGATCAGAGCGAGATGGCGCGCGACTGGCAGCTGATGTTTATCAGCGTGCCGCTGATTTTCCTGGTCGAGATGCTGTTTGCGACCTGGAGCTGGCAAAAGCTACGCAGCCTGAATCGCCGTTCATTTGGCAAGCCTGTCGCCGCCCTGTTTATCAGCGCCTTCTTTGCCAGCCACCTGATGTATATCTGGGCTGATGCCAACTTCTATCGCCCGATTACCATGCAGCGTGCCAATCTGCCCCTCTCCTATCCGATGACCGCCCGCCGCTTCCTGGAACGTCACGGCTTGCTCGATGCGCAGGAGTATCAGCGTCGGCTGATTCAGCAAGGCGACCCGGAAGCGGTGGCGGTGGAGTATCCGCTGAGCGATATTACGTTCCGTGATGCCGGCACGCGTAACAATCTGCTGGTGCTGACGGTTGATGGTCTGAACAACGCTACGCTGGCCAAAGCGCTACCGCAACTCAATCAGTTCGCCAGCGAAAACGTGCGTTTCACGCAGCACTACAGCGCGGGTGATACGCCGGAGAAAGGCTTATTTGGCCTGTTCTACGGTATCTCCTCCAGCTATATGAACGGAATTCTGGCCTCCCGGACGCCGTCTGCGCTGCTGGGTGCATTGAGTACCCAGGGTTATCAGTTTGGCCTGTTCTCCTCCGAAGGCTTTAATCCGCCGCTCTACCGGCAGGCACTACTGACCGATTATTCACTGCCTGCGACCAACAGTCAGCCCAACGCCAGCACGGTGGCGCAATGGCAGAACTGGCTGGAGAAACAGAACGGTTCACAGGCACCCTGGTTCTCATGGATTGCCCTGAACGGCCCTGATGTGACCGGCGACAGTGCTAAAGCCCGTCAGCGCAGCTACCTGCGTCAGGCTCCGGCTGTTGATGAACAGATTCAGGCGGTACTTAACAGCCTGCAGGCGCGTGATTTACTGAAGAACACCGTCGTGGTGATCACCGCGCAGCGTGGCCTGGCGCTGGACGGCAATCCTGACAGTGCCGGAAACCGCCAGACATTGCAGGTGCCGTTAGTGATTCACTGGCCTGATACCCCCGCGCAGACTGTTGATCGCCTTTCTGATCATCAGGATGTGATGGCGACGCTGATGCAGCGCCTGCTGCATGTGCGCACCAATCCGGTGAATTACTCGCAGGGTGAAGATCTGTTTGCAGCGCGTCGTCGCCATGACTGGGTCGCCAGCAGTGAAGAGAATAAACTGGTCATTACCACGCCGCAGGTGACGCTGGTACTCAACAACAACGGCAGCTATCGCGCTTATGATGCGCAGGGCAACGCGCTGAAAGATCACAAGCCAGAACTGGCGCTGCTGTTGCAGGTACTCACCGAGGAGAAGCGGTTTATCGCTAACTGATTAATTATCAGGCAAATAGTTTGCAGGTATCTTGCATTAATGGTGATAACCAGTAGACTAATCCTCCAGAGTTCGGCACGTAGCGCAGCCTGGTAGCGCACGGTCATGGGGTGTCCGGGGTCGGAGGTTCAAATCCTCTCGTGCCGACCAAATTCCCCGAAAAGCAGCCCAAAAGGCTGCTTTTTGCGTTTCTGTCATCAGACCTTCACTTTCCTCGCACCTTCCGCAATCCGATCTATACTTAAAAGCATGTGGGTAACAAGAGGAGAGTTCATGACATTCATCGAAAAAGACGATCCAACAGAAGCACCCGAGTCTGGCGATAAGCAACCTTCTCCGCCAGACGAAAAGTAACCCACGAGGCCGCGTCTGACGCGGCCTCTCTCTGTCACGACTTCCCATGGCTTAACATTCAGATTAATCCCGAACGGGGTTAGCATTCTTCATGAAATCATCAGGTTATCGCTTGCAAAAAAGCCTGACCCGCTTCACAAAAGTAGTCGCCCGCTGCGCTTTTTCATCAAACTGAAACAAAAATGTCACAGAAAATAACTACCCTGAACTTCCCAGAAATTGACGGATAATTTTTATGGCGATCAAAGCGAAAAGCCTGAAAGATGCAGAAGCGTTACTTCATTCAGGCATTAGCAAAGTGGAACTGGCGTATGACATTGGCAGCGACGATTTCTTTCGTCTGGCGAGCCACTGGTGCAACCGGGGTGCACGCATCAGCAGGGGTCACCACCATTTCGTTGTTTCTCTCAAGAGTTTTGCCATTCCTCCCAACGACTGATTGCGGCGGGCTGCTTGCCCAGAACCATCGCGCCTGATTAAATGCCTTTTTAGGTTCTGATGATGGTTTCGCATGCGCTATCCCGACCTGCCGCTGCCGCCTGTTGCAGGCGGCTTTATCCTTTCCTGTCATCTTAACCACAGCGATCCTTTGCTGGCGGTGAGTCACTTTGACCCACAAAAATATCATGACGCGCTGGCTGTCGAATGGCGTATTCCGCTGCCTGCCCGACTGCAGCAGGCGGTCAATAAAAGACGTGCGGAATATCTCGCCAGCCGATTACTTGCCCGGTCAGTAATGGCAGAACTGGGCATTGATGATTTCATTCTGACCAACGCGCCTGACCGATCTCCCTGCTGGCCCGCTGGCATTCAGGCCTCACTGTCTCACAGTAGTGGTGTCGTCGTGGTGGCGGCTACGCGTCAGCCCTGCGCTATCGGGGTCGACGTCGAGCAGCTCATGTCGGTGACCACCGCGCAGGAAACGGCCAGCCTGCTGATGAATGAGCAGGAACAGCAGCTGTTGCAGACACTGCCCGTCTCCTTCAGTGCGGCCGCTACCCTGCTCTTCTCACTCAAAGAGAGCGTATATAAAGCACTATGGCCACAACTGCATCAGCCGATGGACTTTCTGGATGCGGCACTGGTGTCCGTAGATTTCGCGCAGCAAAGTGCCACGCTGCGCCTGACTCAGCACTTCGGCGAGCGTTTTGTGAGGGGTACGTTACTGGAAGCGGACTTTATGTGGCAGGAAAATCAGGTGATCACCCTGGTCTCGCATCGGCTTTAAAAAAAACCGGCTAAACAAGGGTATTTAGCCGGGGTAAACACAGACGAAAGAAGACGTTTCAGGATGGCAGAAACTGACGTTTCTGATGATTGCTAAAGTAGCCTGTCTGACGCGCAGCACGCCAGTGCGCTTTTCTGCTAAGTTTTGCCAGTTGCCGTCAAAGTCCGGTGTCGGTGCGCTTTACCGAGTCGAGTGTGGCGAGATCGCGCTCATTACCGGTCAGCTCCGTTAACTGACCTTCGCGCATCTCCAGCAGCCGATCGGCATGAATGAAGTAGTGATCGTCATGACTGATGGCAAACACCGTTTTACCCGCCTGCTGCAACCACGGCAGCAGCTCACGATAAAAGATGCGGCGAAAATGGGGATCCTGATCTGCCGCCCATTCATCCAGTAACAGCACATCGCGCTCTTCCGCCACCGCCAGCAGCAGTGCCAGTCGTTTACTCTGCCCTTTAGATAGCCGCAGGTTCAGCACTTTGTTGCCTTCAATCTTCAGTTTGTCCTGCATCTTCAGCCGCTCCAGCCACTGCTGCACCAGCGCCGGATTGGCTGCCACGCCTTCCCGCCCGATCAACCGGTCAAACAGATGCAGGTCGGTGAAGACCGCCGAAAACTGACTGCGCCACACATCCAGCTCCTCTGCCGTGATCGCTTTACCATCCAGCAGCAGCGTGCCGGACTGCGGCTGATACAGCCCGGTCAGCAACATCGCCAGCGTCGATTTACCGCTGCCGTTGCCGCCAATCAGGAACACCAGTTCCCCCCGGCGCAACGTCAGGTTAATCGGCCCGACCTGAAAACCGTTATCACCATAATGGAAAGAGACGTCGCGCAGCTCCAGTGTCTGCCAGTCAGAGACGGGAGATGGCGCGTGAAACCCGGGCTGATAGGGGGCGAGGTCAAAGGCGTTGAGCTTACGGAATGCGACCTGGGCACTGAGCAACGTCGGTAACGCACCCACCGCCGAGAGCAGCGGCGTGCGTAAGAACAGCAGCGTCAGGGAAAAGGTAGCGGCGACGGCGGTATTAGCCCAGCCCAGGCTGTTGGCCATAAAAAAGACCATGCCGATAGCGCCTAACGTCATGATATTCGACCAGTTAACCGCACTGAGATGGTATGTATCTGCGCGTACAATATGGTGACGCCAGGCACGGGCATCCTCCTGATACACGGTGTCATAGACCTGCTGTGCACGGGAGCGGTTAAGCTGCAGCTCTTTGCGCCCTTCAATCACCGTCTGGTAATCGCGATAAAGGTTGTCTTCGATTTCCCGCAGCTTTGCCATGTGCTGGTAGACGCGTGAAACCAGCATCCAGCCGCCCACCAGCGTGACACCCAGCCAGAGACTGGTCACCAGCAACATTTTCGGGGACAGCCAGGCGAGATAAAGTGCCGAGCCAAGCGTAATGATGACGCCCTGAAACAGCTCCGGCAGGCGCACAAAGGCCAGCGTAATCGCCCGCACATCGCTGGTCAGTCCTGCCAGCAACTGCGCGCTGCCAAGTTGCTCGATACGTTCAACCCGGGAATCGAGGATACGCTTAATAAATTCGCCGCGTAGTCGCCAGACAAACTGATGGCCGAGCATCGTCAGCGCCAGCTGCGAGGCCAGCGTCACCGCCATCAGCACCACCAGCTGCAACAGAAACTGCGGCAACACCGCAAAAGAGGTGTTAATGGCGACAATCATTTCGCGGTTGATAAAGGCGATCATGCCGATACCCAGCACGGCGCTTAACAACGTCAGCGCAATCACCCCGATAAAAGGCCAGCGGAACTGGCGAAAAACAACGCTTAACAACGTCATGCAGGCAATCCATCAGCTAAAAATAGCCTGCAGTGTAATGGGATGCCAAATGATAGCAATAGTTATTCTCACCACGCCGTGACCGGCGTAACGGGTCAAAAGGCGCGGCGAAACGTCAGGTTATAACGCCAGGGACCGGCCAGCGGATGAACGCCTGGCTTCAGCGGCAGAATGCCGTGGTAGCGCAGGCGCGACGGCCCGCCCCATACCACAATATCACCGTGTTCCAGCAGCACACGCTGAGTTGTGTCACCACGCTCGAAGCCACCAAACTGGAAAACCGCAGGCAAGCCCAGCGACACCGAAACGATAGGCTGGCGCAAATCTTTCTCATCTTTATCCTGATGCAGTGTCAGCTTCGCGCCCGGTTCATAGCGATTAAGCAGGCAGGCATCCGGATTAAAATCAGCAAATCCTGCCTCTGATGCTGCCTGCTGTGCCAGAGTACGAAACAGCGGCGGCATTGGTGGCCATTTACGTCCGTTGAGGTTGTCCTGCTGCTGATAATTGTAGCCACGTGAATCCACCGACCAGCCAAAATCGCCGCAATTGGTCATCGCCACCGACATGCGATGACCGCCGGGCGTAATGCGATGGGCAAACGGGTTCTGTTCCGCAATTGTCAGGATCTGTTGATAAAGCGCTTCTGCATCTTCGCGCGCGCGACGCCGCAGGATCATGGCACCTTCAGCCAGCGGCTCCTGCCAGGGGTGCTCTTCACTAAAAAGATCTAACATCAGGGTTCTCCGGATTTGTCGGGGATCAGGAAAGCAGCAAACTGCGGCGACATCCAGCTGACAAATTTATCGCCCTGCTTACTGATCAGATAGACCGCCAGATGCTCTTTTATCGCCAGCGCTTTGGCTTTTTCGGTACCGAGTACCATCAATCCGGTATCCCAGCCGTCGGCTTCCAGTGCCGTAGTGGCGATCACCGTGGCGGAAACCAGTTTATGCTCAATGGGCCGTCCGGTAACGGGATCGATCACATGAGAAATGCGCTTGCCATCCAGTTCATAATAGTTGCGATAGCTGCCGGATGTGCTGATACCGTGTCCCTGCAGATCAACGCGCGCCTGAACCGCATTTTCGCGATCGGTCGGTTTCTGAATCGCTACGCGCCACGGCTGCTGCTGCGCATTCAGACCACGACTCAGCACCGCGCCCCCGACCGACACCAGATAGTTGTTGATGCCGAGTTGCTCCATCAGGCGCGCCAGATGATCGGTTGCGAAGCCCTCGCCCACTGTTGAGAGATCGACATAAAGGTCAGGCAGATCTTTCTGCAGCCACTGCGCGTCTGCACCCTGCACCACCCGCAGATGCTGCAACCCGGTCTGCGCCCGGGCGGTGGCGATCTGTGCAGCATCCGGCGTATGAGCTGGCTGTCTGGTCGGGCCAAAACCCCATAAGTTAACCAGTGGCCCGACAGTAATATCCATCGCCCCGCCGGTTTTACGGCCAATTCGCAGTGAGGTGGTGACAATATCCGCCATGTTTTCACTTACTGCCCACGGTGACAGATCCCGGCTCTGATTGAAGCGTGATAACACGGAATCGGCTTTCCAGGTTGAGAGTTCAGCATCGTCCGCATCCAGCTGCCGCTGGATGCGCTGCTGCAGCTCCGCTTTACGTTCGATCTCCACACCCGCCAGGCTCACACGCCAGACGGTTCCCATCGTTTTTCCTTCCAGTACCAGTGCGGTTGTTGCTGCTGGCTTATCGCAGGCTGCTAACATCAGTACTAACGTCACTATAAACAGCAGATTAATCTGAGAACGCATCCTTCCTCGCATGTAACACTTTATTAGTCTCTGCTACAAAGCATAAACTTCGGGTAAATTAGCTTAAATAGCGTTGAATATTTTTCTGAATCACGAGAACATTCACTGGTCATCTATCCTGATCCCGCCTCCCGACAGGCGATAAACATTATTTCAAAGTAAGGAGCTACAGATGATTTATGCGATTCTCGTTATGGCCCTGGGCCTGTTTATTTACGGAAGTTATAAAGTGGTCGAACAGCGTCGTCATCGTCATATGACACCTTCACGGCCGCGCCATTAACAAGCCTGACTGCACCTGATTGGGGCAATGCCTCTCTGATGCGTGCGGCAAGTGTATCAAAACGGGCGCGCCATCTGTGGCTGTGAGAGCGGTAAAGCTGGCATGAATTCTGCACTGTTGAAACAGTGTTTATCTCTGAGAGGTGCAGAATGAAAAATTCACAGAAGTGGCCGTCGGCATGGCATCACTGGCTGAGCTTTTCAGCCTTTACGCTGGCAGGTGTCGCATTTGAAGGTGCGCGATTCGGCAGTGTTGTGTCGTCGGTAACGACAGCACCGGAACCCACGAAGTGGCAAAAGGCTGAAGCGCTCAGCCCGGAAGGCGATGCAGGAGCGCAGCGGTAACTGCGCTCCCTGACAACTCAGAACGTTTAGAACTGGTAAACCAGACCCAGTGCCACCACGTCGTCGGTATTGATACCGGCTGCGTCGGTGAACGCGTTGTCGTCCAGCAGGTTGATCTGGTAATCAACATAGGTAGACATGTTTTTGTTGAAGTAGTAGGTCGCGCCAACATCAATATATTTTTTCAGATTCTGTTTGCCCCAGTTCTGAACATCGGTGCCGCGTGAGGTGACATAGGCCAGGGATGGACGCAGGCCGAAGTCGAACTGATACTGTGCAACCAGTTCCCAGTTATCCGCTTTATCCGCATAGCCGTAAGCTGAAGAGGCGTCACTGCTGTCACCAAAGCGGGTCGCATTGTAAGCACGCGAGTACATCGCGGCCAGATAGACATTGTTTGCGTCATATTTCAGACCGCCCGTGTACACTTCCGCTTTATCGCCGCGGCCAAGAATACCTGATGTCGCGCTGTTCTGATCGTTGGTACGGTCAGACTGGAAAGCCGCGGCACCAATGCCAAAGCCCTGACCCAGATCATACGTGGTGCTCAGACCCCAGCCGTCGCCATTCTGACCCAGTACGTCACGGCCATTTGCAGATTCGGTGTTGTTGCCATTCTTGCCCTGATACTGCACGGCGAAGTTCCAGCCATCCACCAGACCAAAGAAGTTATTATTGCGGTAGGTCGCCATGCCGTTGCCACGCTGATACATAAAGTTATCTGCGCCATAGGTATCGCCACCAAACTCGGGCAGCACGTCGGTCCATGCGCCGATATCGTAAGCTACGCCGTAGTTACGACCGTAGTCGAACGAGCCCGCATCCCCAAATTTTACCCCGGCAAAGCCGACACGCGTGAAACTATCAGCAGTGCCTTCAGACTCGGCGTTGTTCAGCGCAGCCTGATATTCCCACTGACCGTAACCGGTCAGTTGATCGCTGATTTCGGTTTCGCCTTTGAAGCCGAAGCGCACGTAGGATTGGTCGCCGTCAGAGCTGTCGTTGTCAGAGAAGTAGTGCAGACCGTCAACTTTACCGAAGAGGTCTAATTTGTTGCCGTCTTTGTTATAGATTTCAGCTGCGTTTGCTGATCCTGCTGCAACCAGCAATGCAGGGATCACCAGGGAGAGAACGCGACGTTTCATTTTATTACCCTCTGTTATGTGCCTTTATTATTTGCCACTGCGAACTGAATGATTAAAAATTCAGCCGGCAGGCCATTGTTGTTATATAACGGGCAATAATCCACCAGGAAAATGCTACTAAATTTCCAAAACTGTTTCATAGATCGAAACAGTTATTTCTTAATGTAAATATCGGGGAACTAATAACCAGCACAGATCGATAAAAATCAGCGCACGAATCGTTAATCTCAATTCGTATTGTTTGTTATCAACAGGTTGCATCAGAGCTTTATGAAGCACTGAATGATAAAACTTTTACGGCATCTGGTAATAGAATAGTCCCCGCTATCATCATTTATTCCATTATTACCTTCATTCTCCCCGAATGAGATGTACAACTTATTATTTCCCGCCGGACACGTTGTCCGGCATTTTTTTGCCTGAAATTTGCCGTTCCGTTATATCTGCGTAAACTTTCTTAAGCTGATTAAATTAACCCTGCCCTAGTTCCGCACAGAGTGCTAAATTTCGCACGCTTTGCGCCCTGAATGATGAAATATCCGCCATGTTAATTTATCACCGTAATTAAGCAGGCGGAGAGTGGTTATGGTGCTGATTTTCAGCGCTCGCGCAGCGATTCTTTGACTTTATTCAGCGGCTTAATCAGATAGTCCATGACCGATTTCTGACCGGTTTTAATCTCCACGTTAGCCACCATACCCGGCACAATCGGAAATTTTCGTCCGGCACGGTTGGTCAGCTCTGCTTTCTGAGTACGAACGTAAACACGATAGTAATATTGATCGCGTTTTACCTCATCCTGCAGGGTATCGGGCGATACCGTTTCAACTTCGCCGGGCAGATCACCATAGATAGAAGAGTCATAGGCGGTCACTTTTACGGTGGCGGCCAGACCGGGGCGGATGTACGCGATATCACGTGGATTGATACGCGTCTCAATCAGCAGCTGATCCTCCAGCGGCACAATCTCCATCAGTTTACCGCCCGGCTCCAGTACGCCTCCGACCGTGGTGACCTGAATATCTTTGACGATGCCGCGTACCGGCGAGTAGAGCGTGGCACGCGTCAGCTGATCTTCTTTGCCCGCAGCAACCTGCAGTTGTGCATCCAGTTCGGCATTGTTTTTCACCTGCTCTTCATGGGCGCGCACCAGATAGTCGTTACGCGCCTCATCAATTTTACCGCGCAGATCGCTGACCTGACGGCGCAAACGAATCACCTCGACCTGCCCTGCCGCACCCTTAGCCACCAGCGGTTCCGTCAGCCGCAGTTCATCCTGTACCAGTCTCAGCGACTGCTGCAGGTTACTGATGGTTTCGGTGAGATTACGACGACGCGACTCGTAGAGCTGCCGTTCGCGCGTGACCAGGTTCGGCTCCTTCAGGGTTTCGGCGCTGAACGTAAGCGGCGTGCCTGACAACTCCGCCTCAAGCCTTTCGGATGAGGCACGCAGCGTGCGCACTTTGGCCTGTGCTTCGCCGAAGTTGGACTGGAAGCGCGTCGGATCGAGCGTGGCCAGCACCTGCCCTTTCTCAACAATATCGCCCTCATGCACATTCAGCTGTTTGACGATGCCGCCGTCCAGGCTGTCGATCACCTGCGCGCGGCTGGAAGGTGTTACCTTGCCGATGCCGACGGTCACCTCATCCAGAATGGCGAAGTGCGCCCAGATGAGAAAAATTGCCAGTGCGGCGGTGCAGAGCCAGATAATCGCCGATGTCCGGCGCTCATGACGGGCAAGATCTTTATCAACAATAACCAGACTCATGCAGCATCTCCTTTCCCTGGCGTCGCTGGCGTCGTCGCACGGCGCAGGATCTCGTCACGCGGACCATCGGCCACAATCCGGCCGTTATCCATCACCACAATACGGTCGACCATCTTCAGCAGCGCCGGCCGGTGCGTCACCAGCACCAGCGTCCGGCCACTGATCCAGCCCTGTAGCTGACGGATCACATGCTCCTCCAGCTGTTCATCCATGGCCGCAGTCGGCTCATCCAGCAGGACGACCTGCGGCTGCCGCAGGATCATACGACTCAGCATCACCATCTGACGCTGCCCGCCTGACAGTCCGCGTCCGCCTTCATTAATAATGCGATCCAGACTGGCGGCATCCTGCTGGACCAGCGACAGTGCGCCGCTGATGCGCAGCGCCTGCAGCATCTCCTGTTCGCTGGCGTGGGGATTACCCAGCATCAGGTTCTGCCGCAGCGTGCCAAAGAAGAGACGGGAGTCATGCGACAGCCAGCCGAGTTGACGGCGTAAATCGACAGGATCGATACGCTCAATATCGACGCCATCGACAATCACCTTGCCCTGAGTGGCCTGCGCCTGACCGGCCAGGATCTTCAGCAGCGTCGACTTCCCTGCCCCGACTTTACCCAGAATGGCAATCTTCTCGCCGGGCTTGATCTGCAGCTGCTGCACGTTGAGCACATTCTTTTCATTCTCTTCGTCATAGCTGTAATGGACATTGCGCAGATCGTACTGGCCGGTAAGCGTCGGACAGTGCGCCAGCGTAGCGGCTTCAGGCTGATCGAGCGGCTTTTTCAGCAGCTCATCCAGCCCTTTCATCGCCATTTTGGCGTGCTGCCAGCGTGAGAAAACCATCGTCAGCTGCATTAACGGGGCGATGGTACGGGATGAGAGCAGGCTACAGGCGACCAGCGTACCGGTGGTGATTTGAGAATCGAGCACCAGATAGACACCAAACACCAGCATTCCGGCATAGGTGAGCTGCTGCACGGTTGACGCCCAGCCGGTAAGACGCGCGCCCCATAACCGCTGCTGATTGCTGATTGAAGCGCTGACTTCGTGGGTTTGTTCCCATTGACGCTGAAAATAGGGTTCCGCCTGTAGCGCCTTGATATCCTCAATCCCCTCGATGGTCTCCACCAGCACTGCATTGCGCAGCGCGCCCTCGCGCAGCCCCTCTTTGGCCAGCTTCGCCATCGGAATCTGCACCAGCAGGCCGGGAATGACGATCAGCGGGATCGCCGCCAGCGGGATTAGCACCAGCCAGCCCCCCACAAATGACATGATAAACAGGAACAGGATGACAAACGGCAGATCGGCTGCTGCACCCACCGTAGTTGAGGTTAGCAACTCGCGCACCTGGTCGATCTCACGCAGCTGCGAGATAAAGGAGCCGGTCGATTTTGGCCGCGCCTCATTTCGGATACTCATCGCCCGGGCAAACAGCATGGCCGAGACTTTGAGGTCGATGCGTTTACCCATCAGGTCTGATACCTGGGTGCGCATCAGCCGGATCACATACTCAATGGCCGCGGCGATCAGCACCCCGACAAACAGCACCCACAGCGTGGATTGCGACTGCGCCGGAATCACCCGATCGTAGACCTGCATCGAAAAAAGAATACCGGCCAGCGCCAGCACGTTGCTGATCACTGAGGCCAGCGAGATCTCGGTAATACGGCGCCCCATGCCGCGAAAGTTTTTCCAGAACCAGTGCGGCTCATAGGGCTGAACGAATTCGTCGATACGCGCATCCCGGCCACGCGCCGCTACGCCTATCACCCCGACATCGCCCTGAGCACGTGCCAGCAGTTCCGATAAGGCGCTTTCACGCACCACATCGCCGCCTTCACTGAGCCAGTAGCGCGCGCTGCCGTCGGCATCAATGCTCTCCAGCACCGCCACGCTGGCATTTTCCAGCACCAGCACTACCGGAGTGATCTCCTGACGCCAGCGCAGTTTGTTCTGCGGCACCATGGTCAGATGCAATCCCAGCAGCCCGGAGAGCCGCTCCAGCTGCTGGGACACCGGCAGATGTTCAAACCAGCGCATCTGCTGACGCAGGGTTTTGCCATCGGCAGGTTTACCGAATCGCGCGGCGACGCGCAGCATGGCGGCAATCCAGTTATCGGTATTCAGGGTTGATGTACTCATTATTAATGCCTTATCGCTATTGCAGCGAAGGAAGGAGATCGCCGCTGCTTTGCTGGCGATCGATACCCATGATATCGAGCAGATTGTCTACCGCGGCGGCATAGCGCACGGTGGCATCCCAGCCGTCATAAAGCGCGGTGATACGTGAGCTGTCAGCCTGAAACACATCCTGTTCCACGCTCAGCAGATCGTTCAGGCTGCGCTTGCTCAGGCGATATTCATCGGCGTAGACATTTCGGGTATGGTCGGCGCTGGCCAGCTGCACTTCCCCGGCAGCCTGCCGTTGCTGCGCGCCAATCATGTCGGCATAGGCGGTGGAGGCATTCTGATTAATGGCGAGTTTGGCCTGCTGAACTGCGGCCTGCGCCGCTTCACGATCGCCCTCCGCTGACGCGGTTCTGGCATTGACCATGCCGCCCTGATAAAGCGGCGCTTCCACCTGCAGCTGCACTTCATCATCCCAGTAAGACGCACGATCGTTTTCATAGCGGGTCCGGCCCGCCTGCACTTTAATCGTCGGCCAGTGACCGGACTCTGCCTGGCGCACCCGTTCACGGGCGGCTTCCTGTTTCGACTGCGCGCTGCGCACCGCCGCGCTGCTTTCATAGGCGATTTTGTCGAGGGTGATCTGCTGCTTAAGCAGCGCCTGTGGCAGTTCCGGCAGCGTGGCGGGAACCACGCCGGTCAGCACAGTCAGCTGCGCGGTGGCGGAACGGTGCTGGGCACGATATTGCTCAAGCGTGGCCTGCATTGCGGCGATGCGGGTTTCCGCCTGCAAAACATCTGACTGCGAGTTGAGTCCGGCATCGGCGCGCAGTTTTGCAATATCCCGTACCCGCTGCAGCGAGGCGATATTGGTGTGCGCCGTTTCAGACAGCGCCTGATAGCGTTTGACTTCAAGGTAGGCCTGCAGCGTATCTTCCGCCACGGTAGTCATCGAATCAAACAAGCCGAAACGATAGGCATCTGACAGCGCATGCTGTTCATCGATGGCGCTGCCGGTGCGGCCAAAATCATAAAGCAGTTGACTGAGTGTGATACCGCCGGAGCCATTATTGTTCAGACTGCCAGCGGAGTCGGTCTGGTGAGAGCGTCCCGCGGCACCCTGCAGTGAGATCTGCGGATACCAGGCGCTGCGGGCGGCATCCATATCCCCCTTGCCGACGTGGATCTGTGCCGCCGCTTCCGAGATTTTCGGATTGCGGGCGAAGGCCCGGAGAATGGCGTCGCGCAGCGTTAAGCTGGCAATCTGTTCTTCGGTCGGCGCAGCACGCCAGTTAAATTCGGCTTTAGGTAACGGTGCGGCAAAGGCCGCGTGCACTGCCACGCCACTCAGGGCGCACAACAAAAAAGTTAATCGCGCTTTGTTCATCATCAATACCAGCAGGGGTTCTTATCATCATGGTGTTTTTCCTGGTGAACAAAGCGAGCTAAAAGGAGTATGTCTCAGAGCCAGACAGCGTTATTGCTTTATTTTTTTTATGGTTTGTTAGCGGGACGCCAAACGACATTTAACATTATTAGATCATATCCCGCGCTTATTCCTGCTAAAAATAGATGAAATCATTAATATTTCTCCTGAACGGACGAAAAACAACCATCAGACAAGTCCATGCCAATCCAGACAGGCTTAACAAACCTGTCCGGAAGGCAGTGCTTTTACTAATGTGTCGGCGTCAGACTATCGGCTGTGCTGCAGGATGCTGCAGCAGATGGTCGGCAAGGGTATAAGGAACATCGGAGAAGAGATGGCTCTCCTGCGGAACAGCAGAAGCCGTGGAGGTGTGCGCAACGTACGCAGTCTCTGCCTGCTGAGTGAGAGTGACGGTTTCAAGCAAATTATCCACCGTCTGGTCCGCCATCAGGCTGGCCGTTTCGGTATGCGATGCCACCTGCACCGTCTGACTGGCCGTGGCCAGATTACCGGCGCTGTCTTTGCCGCTGACCGTCATCTGGTACTCACCATTATCCAGCGGTGCCAGCTGTCCGGCCAGAATAGTCAGCGCCCAGCCACCATCCGCTTTTACGCTGGCGCTGTAGTGCTGATCGCCCAGCGTTAATTCTACCAGGCTGCCCGGTTGCAGATGGCTGGAGCTACCCTGGATCAGATGCCAGCTGTTGACATCGGCAGCATCAATTTTATTGTCACCAAAAGCCGTATCCAGGGTCAGCGTCGGGCGCTGATGCACGGCTACGGTAAAGAGTTTATCGCTGGTCTGGGTGTCGCTGTTGCCATATTCATCCCAGCGGTGAAAGATGGCGGCGACCGGGCCATCCGGCAGTGCCAGCAGCTCGCTGGAGGTCAGTGTTACCATACCTTTGGCATCAGGCTGGTAGGTTTTACCGTTGATCTCCAGGGTGTTGGCACCTTCAACGTAGAAGCTCAGATCGTGCTGCGCCTCCTGATAGTTAAGCGTCATGTCACCGTCGATATCCATTTCGGTGTAGATCGGAATAAAACCGGTGTGGATATTCAGCTCATGCGTGACGTCAAGGTAGTTTTTGGCCCCGTCGATCGACCAGGCACGAATTTCTCCAACGTTGATAAAAGCGGGCACATCCGCTGCCGGGATTACCACCTGCCAGTGTCCATCTTCGCCTATTGTGGCGGCATAATCTTTCTGGTTGGCACCGGTGATCACCAGCCGGTGACCCGGCATCACGGTAGAGAGCGTGCCGCTCAGCAGCAGATCCTGCTGGGTTTCCGCCAGATTAATGACGTCGTCCGACGTGACCTTATCAAAGGTGATGATGGGCACGCTACTCAGGTGAGTAATCAACGTCAGATCGTGATATTCGGTCGCGGTTTTTCCATTGGGATCGGTCGCCGTGACTTTCAGACTGTAGACGCCATCCGCCAGCGCTTTCATATCACTTTCCTGGAAAGAGCCATACCACTTGCCATCACGTCCCATGACGGCGGTGGTCGTTTGCGTGCCCAACGTTAATTTCAGCACCGACCCCACCGGCAGGTGCGTTGCGCTACCGCTGATTTCAACGCCGTAAATGCTCTCAGCAATATTTACCGCGTTGTCGCCACTGATCGTGTCCACTGTCAGTGTCGGTTTGATGGTGCGGTCAACATAGAGACCAAAATCGACGTCGGTTGTGGTGCTGTGGCCCGCTTTATCGGTAAGGGTCAGCGTCAGCGAGTGATTGCCATCCGGCACACCTTTTAGCGCCTCAACCGGCATGGAAGCGTTCCAGTAGCCCCACTTGTTAACGGTGCTGTGCCAGCTCTGGTCGTTGAACGTCAGTGTGACCGTTGAGCCTGCTTCGCCTTCCGCCCGGCCGCGCAGATGTACCGGTTTTTGCGCCTCCCAGCCGGCAATAACACCATCCATAGCAAGAGGTTCATAGGGGCGTAGCGCAACAGGAGGGGGGCTCTCAACAGCGCTGACAGCCAGGGCACTGTAGTTGAGTGGGCTGCTATGCGGTGACTCCGCAGAGAAAGGGGTAACAGGCAGAGAGAGACTCTGCGTTGTGACTGGCGCAATGGCAGGCAGCGCGCTGTCGGCGACGGCAAAGTCGCTCACCGCCGTCTGGAAAATGGATTCGAACCGGACGGAACGAAGCGTATCGCGTGTTGACATAGGTAACCTCAGTTCAGAACAGAAATGCAGACCAAAGGGCCCGGATAAACCGGACGTTAAGACTGTCGATAGGTAGTGGGTCAGCTGACGCTGCCCGTTTTCGCTGGTCGGAACTGATTACCCGCAGGTAACAGGGATGATGAAAGAGGACGCTGATAAAAGCGACAAATGGAGCCAGAATGCTGATTTACGGCGTAACGCCGTTTGCTGCGCTTACCCTAATCTTTCATTCTGCTAATGGATAGTGGCGATAATCTGGAAAGTGAAATTATTACGTGACTAAAATAAAAAAAGCGGGTGCTTACGCACCCGCTTCTCAGAGCGACCTGACAGACGTTGCTGTGACTACGCCACGTGGACCTGCAGGTTCTGCTGCACCAGCACATCACCCAGGGTGTTTTCACTGCTCAGCGCCGAGTTGTGGTAGATCTCAAAGACTCTGCCCTCCACCGTGCGCTCGCCGGTCACTTCCCAGATACCGCCGTTGCTGTTCGCCAGTGTGACCTGACTGCCTTCTGCGCCTTTGATCAGCAAATCATCACTCTGTTTGTCCGTAATATTGAGTGCCTCATTGAGATCGAGTTTCACGGAGTTGGTGCCGGTTTTACCCAAATCAAGCACTTCAATGTGTTCAACTTTCAGGCCCAGCGCGGTGAGATCCAGATTGAGATACTCACCATTCAGCACCAGAGTATCGGTGCCTGCGCCGCCATCAATATGGGTAAAGTTAAGATCGCTGACCGTCACGGTATCTGCACCGCTGCTGCCGATCACCGAAGCGCCCTCTGCCGTACTGCCATCGGCCAGCGTAATCACGACGCCGCCAATGGTGTAGCCCACCTCCTCTGCCGGTGCCGCCGCCACAGCGGTGTCACTGGCTACCACGGTTTCACTGCTGCTGACCGGCGTCACCGTATCCGCTTCGGTAATCAGCGTCGAGGCCACGGCTACATGGGCGCTGTTATCGTCGCTGCTGGTACTGCTGCTATGCTGCGTCTCCACGCTGGCACCGGCGACGGTAACGCTGTCGTCCGCTACCGAGAAGAGTGCCACCGACTCGGTTGCCGCCAGCGTTGCCGGCAGCAGCGAACCCAGCAACAGAGTGTTGGTGGTGGTGTAGCTGTTACCGGCCACGTCAGTGATGGAGACTTTTGCCAGCGTGTTCAGCGACAGCAGCAGGCCACCCACCGACAGCAGTGAGGGTGAGAAGTTGACCGCGTAACGCCCCAGCGCATCGGTGGTGGTGTTCAGCGTTGGCCCGTTGCTGCCGTTGGAAAGCAGCAGCGTCACGCTGACTTTCGATCCCTGCGCTGCATTCAGCGATCCCCCCTGCACGACCAGACCGGTAAGCAGAGAACCGACGATGCTGAGCACCGGATCAACCCCGACCAGCGGCTGATTATGGGACAGTGCAGTAAAGCTGCTGGTGCTGGTCGCGGTATTGCCCCCAATATCCGTCACCGTCACGGTCAGTGGATGGCTGCCATCTGCGATCCCTTTCAGCGTCGCTGACGGCACGCTGATGCTCCATGCCCCATTCGCGCCGATGGTCGTGGTAAGGACATTGCCTGCCACGTTAACCGTTACCGTACCGCCCGCCGCGTTGGTACTGGTTCCTCTGATGGTTTCAGCCGTATTGGCTTCCGCGATGTTGAGATAACCATCGCCACCAAAGAAACTGTTCACACTGACGGTCGGCATGGTGTGACTCACCACACCCAGCGACGCCGAGGTGGAACCGTTGCTGCCCGCGCCGTTGATGACGCTGGCCGTCACGGTCTGCAGACCATCCGCAATGGCGGCGAGGTTAGCCGCCGGTACAGAGAGGCTCCAGTTGCCGTTACTGCTCACCGTGGTGCTGTAAGTCTGGCCACCCAGCGTAACGCGTATTACCGATCCTTCGGCGTTGCTGGCGGTGCCTGAAATAGTCTGCGCGGTTTTGACATCGGCTGCACTCAGCGCATTGTCGCCAAACAGTGAGGTAATGGCGACCACAGGCGTTGACTGACTGATAACACTCAGTGTTCCGCTGCTGTTCGCCACGTTACCGTAGGCATCTGTGCCGGTCACCGTCACGGTTTTACTGCCGTCAGTGATCGCGGCAAGATCCGCTTTCGGCACGCTGATGCTCCAGTTGCCGCCACTCACCACTTTGGTGGTATAGGTCAGACCGTTCAGCGTGGCGCTGACGGTCGAACCGGCCGACAGGCTGGAGGTCCCGCTCAGCGTCTGGTTCGAGGCCAGATCGGCGGCACTCAGGACGCCATCGCCGAACACCGTATTCACCGTCAGGGTTGGCTGCACCAGCCCCAGTGACACGCCTGCACTGGTGCTGCTGACGTTGCCGACCGGGTCAGTGACCGCCGCGCTGACGGTGAAGTTACCGTTCAGCAGTGTCGAGAGCACAGCTGGCGAAACGGTGGTGGAGAAGGTGCCATCAGCGTTGACCAGCGCGGTGGCTGTTGTGTTGCCAATGGCCAGCCTGACGCTGCTGCCCGCTGCCACGCCGGAGACCGTGCCGCTGATGGTCTGGGTAACCAGCGATTCCGCCAGGTTCAGCACGCCATCACCAAACAACGGATTGAGCGTAACCTTCGGCAGATTGTGAATACCTACCAGCGCGCCGGCAGTGGTGCTGCTGGTGTTACCGGCGCTGTCGGTGACGCTGACGCCGACGGTCAGATTGCCATCCGCAATTCCCTGCAGCAGCGCAGGCGTCAGTGAGACGTTAAAGTTGCCGCTGGCATCGGTTGCCGTCACAAACTGCTGTGAACCCACCGATACGACAACACGCGATCCCGCTTCTGCACCACCGACGACGCCGCCAATCACCTGGGTTACCAGCGCATCCGCTACGTTCAGCAGACCATCACCAAACAGCGGATTTACCGTGATGGTTGGCAGCAGCGTATCGACGCGAATACCGGCGCTGGTGCTGGCGGTATTCCCCGCTGCATCCGTTACTGACGCGCCGACCGTCAGATTGCCCTGCGCCAGGGTGCCCAGGATATCCGGCGTCACCGTGGCGCTGAAGGCGCCGCCCGCACCCACGGTCGCGGTCAGCTGGCTGTTGCCCACTGAAAGCGTCACCACACTGCCCTGCGCAACGTTGTTCACCACCCCGCTGATGACCTGGCCGGTGGCGATATCAGCCAGATTCAGCACGCCATCGCCAAACAGAGAGGTCAGGGAAATGGAGGGTGTCTGGGTAAAGATGCCAATCGACGCGCTGTTCGAGGCGACGTTACCCGCCGCATCCCGGACGCTGACGCCCAGCGTCAGATTGCCATCAAGCAGTGAGGTGAGATCGCTGCCCGGCAGGCTAACGCTCCATGCTCCGCCCGCCTGCACTGTCGTGCTGTAAGTTTTACTGCCAAAGGTCACCGTCACCTGTGAACCTGCAGCCGCATTACTGATTACGCCACCCACCAGCTGTCCGGCAGCCGCTTCCGCAATGTTCAGCAGGTTATCGCCGCCAAACAGCCCGGTGAGCGCGCCCACCACCGGCACCGCATCGACAATCGCCGTCACGGTTTCACCCACCGTGCGGGTGTTGCCTGCCGCATCGGTCAGGGTGACGTTAACCGCAAGATTGCCGTCCGTGACCAGATCCAGCACCGCAGGTGGCACCACGATGGCCCATTTACCATCCTGACCCACCGAAGCAGAGAGCGTGGTGCCGCCCAGTACCACCGATACCGTGGCCCCGACACCTGCCGACGTCGCCGTTCCCGAGATGGTCTGCGCCACCGTGGTATCCAGCGCACTGAGCGTGCCGTCGCCGAATACCGAATCAACCACCAGCGTCAGCGCACTGTTAACTACTTTGTTGACCGTCAGCGTCGCGTCGGTCTGGTTACCGGCTAAATCATTCACCCGCACGCCAAACACCAGCGCGCCGTCAGTGAGGCCCGACAGGACATTCGGTGCAAGATCGATGCTCCAGCGGCCATCTGCACCCACCGTTGCGGTAGCGATCGGCGCGGCATCGCCCAGGTAGAGGCCGATGGTCTGGCCTTCTGCGCCCTGTGCGCTGCCTGTCAGTACCTGACTGACGGCCAGATCAGCGGCGTTAAGCACGTTATCACCCGCCAGCGCGTCAACCTGCACCAGCGGCGCGGCAGTATCCACCGTCACCTGCTGTGTCACGGTCGTCACGTTACCGGCGACATCCGCCAACTGCGCGGTGATCACCGGCGCGCTGCCATCGGTCAGTGCCTGCATCGCGCTGGCAGGAACGGTGGTGGACCAGGTGCCGTTACTCTGCACTACGGCGCTGTAAGTCTGGTTGTTGAAGGTCACAACCACCGTACGGCCTGCTTCACCGACATCGGCGGTGCCGCTAATTGCCTGGCTGGTGGCGTTTTCATTACCATTGACCTGATTATCACCCGCAAAGGCATTAATCGTCAGAGCCGGTGGTGTCAGATCAATCAGCACATTACCGCTAACGGTGACAGGGGTCGTGCCATCAGTGGCATTTACCGTGATGGCGACGCTGCCGTCCGCATTGCCAAAGGCAGTGACCGGCAACGCAGCCGTTGACCAGTTGCCCGATGCATCCAGCGTAGTGGCATAGGTCTGACCGTTAATAGTGACCGTCACTGAACCACTCGTGCCGAGGTTAGCCGAAGTACCGCTTAACACCACGCCACCCGCCACATCCTGAGAACTGATGATATTGTCGCCTGACACTGTACCCAGCGTGACCAGCGGGCCTGGCGGTGGCGTCAGATCCACCGTCAGCGGGACACTGCTGGTTGCGGTATTGCCTGCCAGATCGGTCACGGCCAGCGCCAGGGTGGTCGATGGCGTAAAGGTGGCCATCTGCTCCGGCGTCAGCGTCACGCTCCAGTTGCCGTTACCGTCAACTATTGCCGTGCCGAGGGTTGTGGTATTCAGCGACACCGTGACGACGGCACCGGTCTCAGCGCCTGACGCGGTGCCGCTGAGGATCTGCGGCTGAATGCTCTCGGCGTAGTTCAGTGCGTTGTCGCCAGTAAAGGCTGTGAAGCTAAGCACCGGCGGGGTTTTATCGAGCACCAGCGAACTGTTAATGGTCGTGCTGTTGCCCGCTGCATCCGTTGCCGTCACGGTAACCGGATAGGTGGCATCCGGCAGCGCTGAAAGCTGCGCCTGTGTCAGTGGCACTGTCCAGTTGCCATTGGCATCCACTGTTGCAGGGTAAGTCGTGCCGCCCAGCGTTAACTGCACCGTCTGATTCGCGCCCGCCTCACCGGTGGTGCCGCTTAGCGTAATGCCTGTGTCAACATCGCCGCTATTCACATAGCCGCCGAGGAATTCCGGATTGACCGCAGGCTGCGGCGCGCTGAGATCGGAGGTGAACGGCAACTGTGTTGATGCGCTGTTACCCGCCGCATCCACGACGTTAAGCGTCAGGATTTGCGTCCCGTTACCCAGAGAACTCAGCGCGTTGCCAGGAAGGTCAACGGTCCAGTTGCCGTTGCCATCCACCGAGCCGGAATAAAGACTGCCATTGAGATCAACAGTGATGCTGACCGCCTGATTATCCCCCACGCTGCCGGTGGTGCCGGTCAGGGTGATACCTGCCGCGGCGTCACTGATATTCAGGACGTTATCGCCGCCAAACGCGCCAGTATTGAAGGTTGGGACAGGCACAGCCACTTCGGTTACCACACTCAGGGCCGTCACATCACTGTTACCCGCAATATCGGTGGCGGTCACGGTAATGGTATGCGTGCCGCTGGTGAAGGTGGCTAACTGTGCCGGCGACAGAGTCAGCGACCAGCTGCCATCGTTCTGCACCGTGGCGGCCAGCGGCTGGTCGCCATTAAAGCCGGCGATCAGCACCGATACCGTCTGTCCTGCACCCGTAATGCCGGTAGTGCCACTGAGGATTTGCTCTGTTCCCGCTTCGGTGGCGTTCAGCGCACCGTCACCAAACGGCAGGTTCAGCGTCACGTCCGGCAGCGCATTGACGGCCACCAGCACAGTGCCACTGGTACTGGCACTGTTGCCGTTCGCGTCGGTGACGGTCACGCTCACCGGCCAGTTGCCATCCGGCAATGACTGCAATACAGAAGGCGGCAGATCCAGCGACCAGCGCGAACCATCCGCACTGAGCGTAGCGGAATAGACCGTGCCATTAACGGCTACCGTAACCGAGGTGGCATTATCAATGTTTACCGTACCGGTCAGGGATCCGCCTGCAGCGGCCTCTTCAGCATTGATACGGCCATCGATAAATGGCGTATCCAGCGTTGGATTAGCAATCGGCGTAATCGCGGCGACGAACGTTTTGGTCGTTTCAATACTATTACCGGCCCGATCCGTGGTAATCAGGGTCAGCGTGTGTTCACCGGTTCCCAGATTGGCGATGAACTCTGGGGGCAGGCTGGCAGTCCAGTTGCCATTGGCATCGACCGTCACCGACAGCGGGATATTGTCATCGCCTACCGTGACGCTCAGGGTCTGGCCCGGCACGACGGTGGAGGTGCCGGTTACCAGCTGAACGGAACCGGCTTCGCTGATATTAATGATGTTATCGCCGAACAGTGTCGTGTCGAAGGCGGCTGAAACAGGATCACTCTGCAGGATCTCAACGCCTGCGGTAACCTGCGCCGGATTTCCTGCCGCATCCGCGGCGGTGACGACTACCTGTGTCAGTCCATCGTCCAGGCCCGTCAGTGCGCCTGCAGCCAGGTTCAGCGTCCAGTTACCGCTGGCATCGGTGGTGGTGCTGAAAGTCTGTGTGCCGACGGTGATATTCACTACGCTGCCTTCCGGCAGATTAGTACTGTCACCACTTAGTGTTAACGCGCCTTCGGCATCGGCTGCACTGACCAGCGCATCGCCAAACGGCGTGTTCAGGGTCAGCGCTGGCAGGGTATTAAACGCCACATCCAGTGTGGTGGTGGTGTCGGTGGTGACATTGCCCGCCGCGTCAGTGACCGACACGATGATGACGTTAGGGCCGTCTGCCAGTTGCTGCACGTCGGCTGTGGGAATGGTGAGGGTCCAGTTCCCGTCAGCATCCGCCGTGGCCGTGTAGCTGACATTATTCATCGTCACCGTTACCGTCACCGGCAGGGCGCCCGTGGTGGTGCCGTTGATGGTGAGATCCTGCAGCGACTCCGCCAGATTAAGGGTGTTACCCGCGCTGACCGTAATATCTGCCAGTACAGGCGGTGTGGTGCTGAAACTGACCTCCTGCGTGGCGACGGCCGGGTTACCGGCAACATCACTGGCGGTGACGGTAAAGGTTTGCGTGCTGCCCGGCGCAACGTTGATGAAGGCTGCAGACGGTACCGTCACCGTCCAGTTGCCGTCAGTATCAATCGTGGTGCTGTAATCAGTACCGTTAAACGACACGGTCACCGGCGTTCCTGCCGCCAGCAGGGTACTGCTGCCGCTGACCGCGACATCCGTGGTGGCCTCAGTCGCATTGATCACATCATCGCCTGCCACCACGTTCAGAGTCAGCGTTGGCTGAACCAGCGCGCTGGCCAGCACGACCAGGCTGGCGCTGGCGCTGGCCGGATTGCCAGACGTATCCGCTGAGACGACAACCAGCAGTTGATCGCCATCCGGCAGATTGCCCAGATCGGCAGCCGGAACGATTACGGTCCAGCTGCCATCCGCAGCCACCGTGCCGCTGTACTGAATGGCGTTCAGCGTTACCGTGACCAGCTGGCCTTCCAACAGATTGGTGCTGGTGCCGCCGATGCTCAGATCCTGCAGCGACTCGGCCTGGTTAAGGAAGTTATCGTCACTGATTGTCCCGATGGTCAGGGTCGGCAGATTCAGGCTGTCAGCATCACGCGTCAGCGTCTGGGTCACCGTGGTCAGGTTACCCGCCGCATCTCTGATTGTCACATCGACCGGATAGCTGCCATCCGCCAGCCCCTGTACGACAACGGCAGGCAGAGTCACCTGCCATGTGCCATCAGAGAGGACCCGGGTGGTGTAATCGGTATTCTGGAAACTGACGGTGACCGTCTGTCCGGCATCCGCGACTGAGGCGGTTCCGCTGATCGCGACTGCTTCCAGCACCTCAACTGAATTGATAACGTTGTCGCTGCCGATAGGATTGATGCTTAACGGAGGCGGTGTGAGATCGACCGTGACGGCGCTGGTCAGTGAACCGCTGTTACCGGCGGCATCGCTGGCGTTGACCACCAGGGTCGTCACGCCCTCACCCAGTGCCTGCACCTGCGCTGGCGTTAAGATCAGCGTCCAGTTGCCCTGCGCATCGACTGCAGCAGGGTAGTCATTATCGCCCAGCGTCACGCTGACGGTCTGACCCTCGCCCGCGACGCCGGTGCTGCCGCTCAGCGTCTGACTGACCGTCGTTTCAGCCTGGTTAAGATAGCCATCGCCAAATGGTGTATTAATGCTGACCGACAGGGCACCGGTTGCGACGGTGATTTCACGCGTCTCCGTAACCGGATTGCCCGCCGCATCACTGACCGTCACGGTCAGGGTATACGCACCGGCCGGAATCCCTGCCAGGGCACCCGCGGGCAGCGTCAGACTCCAGTCGCCATCCTGGGTGACGGTGGTGGTCCAGATCTGGTTGTTAAGGGTAAGAGTGACCTGCTGACCGGCTTCGGCATTACTGCTGCCGCTGAGCACAATCGGCGCGGTGCTTTCAGCGATATTGACGCTGTTGTCGCCCGCAACCGGATCAAGCGACAGGGTCGGTGGCGTCAGATCGACCGTGACGCTGCCCTGGCTGCTGCCCGTGTTACCCGCCGCATCCTGTACGTTAACGGTGTAGTTAAGCGTCTCTTCCGGCAGAACGGCCAGCGCGGAGGCTGGCACGCTGGCCTGCCAGTTGCCATTGCTGTCGACCGTGCCGTTGTAGGTCACGCCGTTGAGAAGCACGCTCACCGTCTGGCCGTCACCTGTCACACCTGTGGTGCCGCTCAGGGTTTGTGACGTGGTGATGTCGCTGCTGTTAAGCAGACCATCGCCAAAAGCAGAGACGATCTGCGGTGCTGGCAGCGTCGCCAGCACGCTGAGCGCGGCTTCGCTGCTCAGGGTCGCCCCGCCGCTGTCCGTCGCGGTGACCGCGACGGTGTAAGGCCCGTCGGCGAGCGCCGTCAGTGACTCAGCCGGAACGATCACACTCCAGCGACCACTGGCCGAGACCTGCGCGGTGTAGCTGATGTTGTTAAACAGCAGCGTGACCAGACTGCCTTCAGGCACATTCGCCGAGGTGCCAGTGACAATCAGCGGCTGACCCAGCTCCTGTGCATTCAGATAGTTGTCCTGACTGATGGCATCCATCGCCAGGCCAGACGCATTGCTGTTAATGTCAAAGGTAAGATTAGTGGTGGTGGTGTTGCCCGCCACGTCGCTGACCGCCACGGTGAAACTGGCGCTGCCCTCCGCAATCGCCGCCAGCGCACCGGCTGGCACGATCAGGCTCCATGCTCCGCTCGCCTGCACGGCGGCGCTGTAGACCGTGCCATCAAGGGTCACGGTGACCAGCTGGCCCGCTTCGACGTTGGACGTGGTGCCAGTCAGACGCTGATCGGTGAGGCGTTCCGCACCATCGACCACATTATTACCGGCAAAGGCATCCAGCGTCAGGGTCGGCAGCGTGCCAGCCTCTACTTTCAGCGCCAGATCGCGGCTGGTGGTGCTGGCATTACCTGCTGCGTCGCTGGCGGTCACGGTCAGAGGATAGGTGCCGTTGCCCAGCCCGGTATAAACCGTGGCGGGCAGATCCAGCGACCAGTTGCCGTTGACGTCTGCGGTGGTGCTCAGGCTGGTGCCGTTGAAGCTGGCCACAATCAGTGCATTGGCTTCACTGCTGCCGGTCAGCGTCAGCGGCTGCTGACTCTCAGCGGCGTTGATAATGCCATCGGAAGGGGTGATGAAGTTCAGTACCGGTGGCAGGGTATCCACCACCAGGTTGCCGTCAGCCTGGCTGCTGTTGCCTGCCACATCACTGACCACTACGGTGTAAGGCGTGGTGCCCTGTGGTAGCGCAGAGAGCGCCGCTGGCGGAACCGCGACCTGCCAGTTACCCGCTGCGTCGACCGTGCCGCTGTAGTTAGTGCCGCCCAGCGTGACGATAACCGTCTGGCCGTCACCGGGCACGCCAGTGTTACCGGTGATCACGCCGCCGCTGAGGGCTTCCTCGCCGTTGAGAATGCCGTCATCAAAGGCCACGCCTGGGGTGGCCACCGGCAGTGTGCTGGCCACCACCGTCAGGGTAGCGTCGCTGGTGGCAAGCTGTTGTCCACTGCCGTCGCTGGCTGTGGCGGTAATCGTCTGCGCGCCATCGGCCGCGCCGTTAAAGGCGCCTGCCGGTAAGGTCAGGCTCCAGCTTCCATCGGCCGCCACGCTGGTGCTGGCTGTGGTGCCGTTGGCAAGCACGGTAATAATGCTGCCATCAGGCAGGCCGCTGGTGCTGCCGCTGACCACAACGGCACCGCCCAGCTCCTGGGCATTGAGGTAGTTGTCGTCGCTGATCGGTGCCAGCGCGATCGATGGCAGCGTGTTGTCCACACTGAAATTAAGCGAGCTGCTGGCACTGTTGCCGACGACGTTGATCACGCTGACGTTCAGCGTCTGGCTGCCCTCGCCCAGCTCTGCCAGTGCGCCCGCAGGCAGCGTAATGCTCCAGTTGCCGCTGGCCCCGACCACGCCGCTGTAGTCGGTGCCGTTCAGGGTGATGACGACCTGCTGGCCCGCTTCGACGTTACTGCTGCTGCCGCGCACCGTAATCGGCTGTAACTGTTCGGCGGCCGTGACGATACCGTCGCCGGCAAAGGCGCTGCTATCGACAGTCAGCACAGGCAGCACGTCCGGCGAGGTTGCCACATTCAGCTCAACCACCTGGCTGCTCTGATTCCCGTTAGCATTGATTTCGGTAACGGTGAGCGGATTCGTGCCCTGAGGCAGCGCCGCCAGATCACTCGCGTCGATTTGCAGCGTCCACTGCCCATTTACGCCGACGGTGGTGCTGTAGAGCTGGTCACTGAGCTGGACCGTGACAATGTCGCCGTTCTGACCGCTGCCGCTGACGACCAGCGGCTCCGCCAGTTCAGCGGTGCTCAGCGCGTTGTCACCGCTGACCGGGGCGACCACCAGCGGAGGCGGCGTGGTGGCAACCGTCAGCGCACTGTTCTGGCTGCTGCTGTTGCCAGCCGCGTCGGTGACGGTGACCACCACCGGATAGCTGCTGCCGTTGGTCAGACCGGCAAGCGCAGCAGGCGGTACGGCCAGTGCCCAGTTTCCATCAGCATCAACCGTGCCGGTATAGGTGACGCCATTCAGCGTCACACTGACGCGGTCGCCATCACTGCCTGCGCCGCTGAAGCTGAAGCCAGCAGCCTGCTCCGCGATGTTCAGCACGCCATCGCCAGCGGGCGCATTAATGCTAAAGTCGGGTGCGGTGGTAGCCACGGTGACCGGCAATGGCGTGGTAGCAACGTTGCCACTGACGCTGGTAACGGTCACGTTGAGATCGTAACGGCCATCAGTCAGCTGCTGCAGATCGGCAGCGGGTACGGTGGCGGTCCAGCTGCCATCCGCGGCAACCGTGGCGCTGTAGGTCTCACCATTCAGCACAAAGCTGACGCTGCTGCCCGGGGCGACGGTGCCGCTGACGGTCAGATCGGTGACTGTTTCAGCCGCATTGATAATGCCATCGGTGGCAATCGGATTAACGGTCAGCGCCGGTACCCCGGTATCCACCGTTATCGGTTCAATGATGCTGGTGCTGTTACCCGCGACATCGCTCACCGTTACGGTAACGGGATTGCTGCCCTGCGCCAGTGCCTGTAGCGCATCGGGCGGCAGCGTGACGCTCCAGTCACCATTTGCCGCTACCGTTGCCGGATAGCTGATGCCACCCAGGGTCACGCTGACGGCCTGGCCAGGCTGGACAGAGCCGGTCAGCGTCTGCGCTGTGCTGGCTTCCTCAGTGTTGAGAATGCCGTCAGTGAAAGGTGTGTTGATTTGGGGTTCTGCCAGCGGCGTCGTTGCCACCAGCAGCGTCTGGCTGGTCTGTACATCCCCTGAGGAGACGGTAACGGTGGTGTTACCCTGCGCCAGGTTCGCCAGGTCGGCGGCGGGCACGGTCAGGGTCCAGCTACCGGTTTCATCGGTTGTGGTGCTGTACAGAGTGCCGCCCGGCACCAGCGTCACGCTGATTGGGCTGTTCGCCGGCAGGTTTGCGGAACTGCCGCTGAGGATCAAATCGCTCTGCGCATCCAGCACGTTGAGTGCGTTGTCATCACTGATCGGGGCAATCGACAGCGACGGCACGTTGGTGGCGATCACGGTGAACTGCCCCTCGGCAGGCAGTGCCGGATTTCCGGCCACGTCGGTAATCGCCACGGTAAAGGTTTTATCGCCTGCGGCACCCAGCGATCCGGCGGGCAGAGTCACGCTCCAGCTTCCGTTCCCCAGCACTGCGCCATCATAAGACTGACCGTTAATGCTCAGTAATACCGGCTGACCGGCCGGTACGCCAGTGACGCTACCGGTGACCAGAATGTCCGTGAGCTGTTCCGCGCTGTCGACCTGGTTATCGCCGGTCACAGGATCAATAGTCAGTGCCGGTGACGTTGCCGCCAGCACCGTGACACTGGAAGCGACGGTCGTGCTGTTGCCATAAGCGTCGCTGATGACCACGTCAACCGGGTAGAGAGCGTCTCCCAGCTGACTGATGATGGCAGCGGGTACCGTCACGCTCCATGCGCCATTGGTGTCAACCGTGGCGGTGTAAGTCTCGCCATTGAAACTGACTGCCACCGTGTCGCCCTGCGTCCCTCCGCGCCCGTTGATGGTGAGATCCTGCGTGTGTTCAGCGATGTTGATATAACCATCACTGCCCGGCGTAGAGACGTCCAGCAGTGGCGGCGTGGTCGCGAAAATCAGCGAGCTGCTGGCTGGCGTGGTATTGCCATCCGCGTCCGTCGCCACGATCGAGACCAGCTGAGTACCGTTGGGCACACCCGCCAGATCGGCAGCCGGAACGTTTACACTCCAGTTGCCATCCTGCGCCACTACGGCGCTGTAGGTCAGGTTATTCAGCGTGACGCGAATGATGTCACCTTCGTCGCCGGTTCCGCTGACGATTAGCGGCTGCTGCGCGTCGCTGACGTTGATCACGCCATCATCACTGAGATCGTTGAGCGTCAGAGCGGGCACCGCGGTAGCCACCCGCAGTTCCGTATTCTGAGTGCTGATGTTACCGGCCGGATCGGTCACGGTGACGGTCACCGGATAGGTCTGATTGGTCAGCGTGCCGAGATCGGCCACCGGGACGGATGCACTCCAGTTACTGTTTTCGTCAACAATGGCGGTGTAGGACTTACCGTTTAACTCCACCGTCACGCTGTCACCCGGTGTGCCGGTTCCGCTGATTTGCAGCGGCGTAGTGAGTTCGTTGTTGGTCAGGACGCCATCACCGCCCGGTGCGGTAACAGTCGCAACCGGAGGCTGCGTGCTGACCGTCAGGGGCTGCGTCTGCGTGGTGGTATTACCACTGGCATCAGTCAGTGTAACTACCAGCGTATAGCTGCTGCCATCTGACAGGGCCTGCAGCGCCGCTGGCGGCAGATCCACCGTCCAGTTGCCCTGCTCATCCACGGTTGCGCTGTAAATGACGTTGTTCAGCGAGACCGTTACCCGTTCGCCCGGCAGCGCACCTGAACCGCTGACCGGCACGCCTGCAGCTACTTCCGTGCTGTTAAGGATACCATCACCGCCTGCGACTTCCGCCACAATCAGGTTCGGTGGCAGCGTGTCGACACTGAAGCTCTGCGTCTCATCCACGCGGTTGCCCGCCTCATCAATCGCGGTGATGGTCAGGCTGTTAGCGCCCTGCGACAGTAAGGCGAGATCGGCGGCAGGCAGCGTCAGGTCCCAGCTGCCGTCGTCATTGACCGTGGTGCTGTAGGTTTTGCCGTTGAGTAGTACTTCGACCAATTGGCCCGCCACCGCTTTACCGGTGCTGCCACCGATCAGCAGATCACTGCCCGCTTCGGTCTGATTGAGAATGCCATCGGTAATCGCGCTTTCATTCAGCGTGATTTGCGGCAGTGTGGTGGTGACCACATTCAGCTGAGCGGAGTCGGTCAGCAGCGCACCACTGGCGTCGGTTGCGGTGACGGAGATCAGTTTCACACCGTCGGTGATACCATTGAGATCGCCCGCCGGAACGGTAACGCTCCAGAAGCCGTTACTGCCCACCACCGCACTGTAAGTGTTGCCGTTGAAGTTAAGCTGCACCGCCTGGCCCGGATTGACGCCCACCGCCGAGCCGCCGATGATCAGATCGCTGCTCAATTCCTGCAGGTTAAGGAAACCATCAACGCTGACAGGTTCACTGATAGAGACCACGCCAGGTTCACCGGCTGCCGGCGCCACGTTGATGTCACGGCTGTCAGTGGCTAAAGCACCGGCTACCGACGTGACGCTAACCGTGATGGCCGTGGTGCCTGCCGCCAGGGCACTGAGCGCCGCAGACGGGATCTGCGTGCTCCAGCTGCCGTCCGGGTTGACCAGCGCACTGTAATTCTGACTCCCCAGGGTAATGGTGACCGTCTGGCCCGCCTCCACGTTGCTGGTGCTGCCGGACAGCGTCTGATCGACGGCCTTCTCGCTGTTATCCACCAGATCGTCACCGGCAAACAGAGCGATCGTGACTGTCGGCGTGCCCGGCTCCGCAGGCGCTTCCACCGCGATCACCCGATCTTCGCTTACCGTTACGCCTGCCTGACTGGTGACCGTGGCCGCGATGGTGGCACTGCCCGCCGCCAGGGCCGTCAGCGCGCTGGCAGGAATGCTCAGGCTCCAGCTGCCATCCGCGCCAACCGTGGCGCTGTAGGTCTGATCACCCAGCGTGACCGTAACAATCTGACCCGCCTCAACGTTGGTGGTGGTACCGCTCAATAGCTGATCGCTGGTTTTCTCGTCGTTACTCAGGACATCATCACCGGCAAACTGATCGAGCGTGATCACCGGCTGGCCCGGCTCAGTAACCGGTGGTTCCACGGTAATTCCCAGCGTATCGCTGACGGTGGTGCCAGCCGCATTGCTGACCGTCACGACCAGCGAGGCTGCGCCCGCCGCCAGCGCACCGAGTGCATCGGCAGGGATAGCGATATTCCAGCTGCCATCGGCGCCGACCGTGCCGCTGTAGTTCTGGCCGCCCAGCGTCACCGTGACAATCTGTCCCGCTTCGACATTGGTGGTGCTGCCGGAGACCGCCTGAGCGTCCAGCTTCTCATCGTTGGTCAGGACGTTGTCGTCAGCGAAGGCATTGATGGTTAATGTCGGGGTACCTGGCGCAGTGCCCGATGACTCCACCAGGAAGTCGCGGGTTTCGCTGACGGGGGTGCCGGGCTGATTGTTAACCGTAGCGTTCAGGGTCGCACTTCCGGCTGTCAGCGCGGCCAGCGAGCTGGCCGGAATCGTGACGCTCCAGCTGCCATCTGCGCCAACCGTGGCGGTGAAGGTTTCTCCGTTCAGCGTGACAGTAACCTGCTGCCCCTCAGCGATATTGGTGGTAGTGCCACTCAGCAACTGGTCGCTGGCTTTCTCGCTGTTGCTGAGGATGTCATCCCCGGCAAAGGCGTCGATGGTCACGGTGGCCTGACCCGGCTGCGTTGCCGGGGCTTCGACGGTGATCGGCTGCGCGGTTGTGGCGACATCGCCCGCCGCATTGCTGACCGAAACGGTGAGTGTGGTCGTGCCGGCTGCCAGCGCGTTGAGCGCAGCTGACGGAACGGTGACGCTCCAGCTACCATCACCCTGCACGCTGGCGCTGTAGGTCTGTCCGCCCAGGGTAACCGTCACCAGCTGTCCGGCTTCAACATTACTGGTGGTGCCGCTGACCAGCTGATCAACCGCCTTTTCGTCGTTGCTCAGAGCGTTATCGCCCGCGAAATCATTCAGGGTCAGGGCGGGTACGCCTGGCTCTGTTGTCGGCACATCCACCGAAATATCGCGGGTTTCGCTGGTGGTTACGCCCGCGACGTTACTGACGGTGACGCCAATGGCATTCGAGCCCGCTGGCAGATTGCCCAGCGCGGCTGCCGGAATAATCACACTCCAGTTTCCACTGCCACCGACGGTGCCGGGATAAGTCTGCCCCCCCAGGGTAACGGTTACCGTCTGGCCCGCTTCGATATTGGTGGTCGTGCCGGAGAGGGTCTGTGCCGTCCCTTTTTCATCGTTGCTGAGAATGTCATCCCCGGCAAACTGACCAATGGTCACGGTCGGCTCGCCCGGTTGCGTGACTGGCGCTTCCACGCTGATCGGCAGGCTGCCGGTCACGGTGTTACCGGCAGCATTGCTGACCGAAACCGTCAGGGTTGTTTCACCAGCAGCCAGTACGCTCAAGGCCGCTGATGGCAATGTGATGCTCCAGTTGCCCTGCGCATCCACGCTGCCGCTGTAAGTCTGACCGCCCAGCGTCACCGTCACCCGCTGGCCGGGTTCGATGTTACTGGTGCTGCCGGTCACGATCTGGTCAGCGGCTTTCTCCGCATTACTCAGCTGATTGTCACCGGTAAAATCATCCACTGTGACCGCTGGCGGGCCCGTAACCACCGGCGTATCGACGGTGATGGCGCGGTTTTCGCTGGCTTCAGTGCCAGCCTGATTGGTGACGACCGCCGAAATGGCAACCGTTCCGGCGGCCAGCGCATTCAGCTGTGCAGGCGACAGCGTGATGCTCCAGTTGCCCTGCGCATCCACCAGCGCGCTATAGGTCTGGTCGCCCAGCGTAATAGTGACAATCTGGCCGGCTTCGACGTTGGTGGTCGAGCCGCTCAGCAGCTGGTCACCGCTTTTCTCAGCATTGCTGAGGATGTCATCCCCGGCAAACTGATCGATGGTGATGACCGGCGTACCCGGCTGCGTCAGCGGTGCCTCTACGGTAAGAGACAGGCTGCCGCTGGCGGCGGTTCCCGCCTGGTTAGTGACCGTTGCCGTGACGGTGGTGGTGCCTGAGGCCAGCGCGCTCAGCGCATCGGCAGGCACGGTGATGCTCCAGCTGCCGTCGCCTGCTACGCTGCCGCTGTAGCTCTGGCCGCCCAGTATCACGGTAACAATCTGTCCTGCTTCGACGTTACCGGTGGAGCCAGACAGCGTTTGTGGCGTGGTTTTTTCGCTGTTGTCCAGCAGGTTGTCGCCCGCAAACGGGTTCAGGCTGATGACCGGCGTCGCTGGCGTGCCAGGATCGGCGGCGGCGACGGTAATCGGCAGGCTGCCGGTGGCCGCCGTGCCTGCGGCATTCGTGACGCTGACGCCGATGGTGGTGGTGCCTGCCGCGAGTCCTGCCAGTGCCGCAGCCGGAATCGCAACGCTCCAGCTGCCATCCGCACCCACGGTGCCATTGTAAGTCTGGCCACCCAGCGTGACGGTAACAATCTGACCTGCCTCAACATTGCTGGTGGAGCCGGATACCGTTTGTGGCGTGGTTTTTTCGCTGTTATCCAGCAGGTTGTCGCCCGCAAACGGGTTCAGGCTGATAGCTGGCGTCGCAGGCGTGCCAGGATCGGCAGCGGTGACGGTAATCGGCAGGCTGCCGGTGGCCGCCGTGCCTGCTGTGTTAGTGACGCTGACATCGATGGTGGTGGTGCCTGCAGCCAGTCCCGCCAGCGCCGCTGCCGGGATCGTAACGCTCCAGCTGCCGTCCGCACCTACGGTAGCGTTGTAGGTCTGGCCGCCCAGCGTAACAGTGACAATCTGTCCCGCTTCAACATTGCTGGTGGTGCCGCTCAGCACCTGGTCGGTGGCTTTTTCTGCGTTATCCAGTACATCGTCGCCAGCGAATGTATTCAGAGTGATAGCAGGTGTCCCTGGCGTAACCGGTGTACCGGAATCGGTGCCGCCATCGTTGCCACCACCACCACCACCACCGCCGCCGCCGATGCCAACGGCCAGCCCGGCTAAGCCGAGCACACCCAGACCGCCCGCTGTTATCACGCCCATTGAGGTGTTGGTGTTATCCGCCAGGAGCAGTGGCTCTACGCTGTCGAGTGATTCATAGGTGGGCGTCACCGAACTGGAGGCGAGTTCAGCACCCTCGGCAGTCTGCGGAAAGAGCGCATGTTCCGGTGGATTGACCCCATCATCGAACACCAGTTCGCTGTGCTGACCATCGGCGTCGTCGAGGAAGAATTTCTGATAGCGTACCGTGCTACCGTCTCGCATTTTCAGCACCAGATCGTTACCCTGGCGCTCGAACTGCGTCACCATGTCGCGCGTGCCGCTGATGCGCACAACGCTGGGTTCGGTGAGGTTAATGGATTGTGACGAACCGCCAGCGGTCTGTGAGAGGAGTGTGCCGTTTTCGCGCGAGATAATGTCTACACGGCCTTGCGTGAGTTCTGCCATTTGTAACCTCTATTCCACCAGATTGGCTAATATACTGAATCTATAAACATAAAATTATTTTATGCTTATAGCCTTCACACATAGTTTCACCTTCTGAACAACAGAAGGCGTCTCAACCTGGTGCATATAGAAACGGCAAAACAAAAGTGCGTCACACGCCCCTGGAAAAGCGAAGCGTGGCGGTATTATTGTTAGATTTAGCTGTACAGACTGACGCGAAATGTAACAGTTCTGACAGGGTGATTTTTAGCGTAACCGCGATAAAAATCAACGTAAATGTACAGATTTCATTATGATTTAATCTTGATTACATTAGCCACAGATGAAGTTCAGTTTTCAAAAAATGTGCTTTGCCCTTGTTTTTTATGTCAATTTATTGCTGACTGTTTCCATGAATGATAAAAAACGGTTAAAAAACCACCCTTTAGAAAACCTGAGACCGGAAAAATAAATTTGTTAATTATGCGATTCAGCCATCATTTATGACTGGTCCTGTTCCGTCTTGTTGGGCAGCAAGTGGTTGAAAACTGGTCTTGAAATTTGATTTAAGTCACGCCGCGAGTGTGGTGGTCATACCAGGAAAGTTCTGGAAAAAATTCGCGGCGCAGCAAAAGTCGGTAAACTCCCGGTTTTGCCCTTTAAACGATGTTGCTGCACCACTTTGATAAGAGGCGCAACGGCCACTGAACTCGCGGCCAGAGCTACACTTTTCCGCTTTATCTTTGATGAATCTGACCTATGACTGCACTGGACGCTGCACAACAACATAAGCATCAGAGCCGCCTGAACTGGGGCACGCGCACTATCTTTCTGATTAATGGCTTGGGGATGTCAGCCTGGGCACCGCTGGTGCCGTTTGCCCGCGATCGTCTGCAGCTCAGCGGTGCCTCGTTAGGCGCGTTACTGCTTTGCCTGGGAATTGGTTCGCTGGCCGCGATGCCGGTGACCGGCACGCTGGTGGCACGTTTTGGCTGCCGTCGGGTGATGGGTTTCTCGACGCTGTTAGTGCTGCTTATGATGCCGCTGCTGGCCACGGCTGACTCTCATCTGGTAATGGCCGCGGCGCTGATGCTGTTTGGTGCCGGTCTGGGCATGCTGGATGTGGCGATGAATTATCAGGCGGTACAGGTTGAGCAGGCTGCTGATAAGCCGATGATGTCTGGCTTTCATGGCTTCTTCAGTCTGGGCGGGATTCTCGGTGCGGGTACGGTGAGCCTGTTGCTGAGCCGCTCATTTACGCCGCTGCACGCGACCCTGGTAGTGATGGCCGTAATGCTGTTACTGCTGTTGTGGCGACTGCCGGTGTTAATGAGCCAGCGTCTGCACCAGCCCGATCAGCCCTGGCTGGTGATCCCACGTGGCTGGGTCGCATTTCTTGGCCTGCTCTGCTTTATCCTGTTCCTGGCGGAAGGGGCAGTGCTGGACTGGGGTGCGCTGCTGTTGCTGCAGAACCCGGCGATGTCACCCGCTTACGCCGGTCTGGGCTATGCGGTCTTTTCGGTGGCGATGACGCTGGGCCGTTTTAGCGGCGATAAGATCATCCAGCGTTTTGGCCGCTATCCGGTGATGCTGACGGGCGCACTGACCGCCGCAGCGGGCATGACGCTGGCCGTCTGGCTGCCGTGGCCGGAGATCGCCCTGCTGGCATTCCTGCTGGTTGGCTTTGGTTTATCCAATACGGTGCCGATGTTGTTCAATGCTGCCGGGAATCAACAGGATATGCCTGCGAACCTGGCGATTTCTGCCATGACAACGCTGGGATATGCGGGTATTCTCTCAGGTCCGGCTTTAATCGGATTCATTTCGCAATGGATCAGCCTCAGCGGCGCATTTCTAATGATCGCGCTGTTGCTGCTAGCGGTAGCCGCCAGTGCGCGAAAAGTTGCGCGATAATTCAGGTACCTGACACGCTATGTTGTATAAGTTTCCACTGACCTCCGGCAATGTCACCCGCTTTTTTGTGGTTTTCAATCTGGTGCTGCTGCTGGCGCTGGGCTTTATGGTGCATAACTCGGTCAATGCCTGGCTGACTGGTAAACGCTATGCGATGGACGATCTGGCGCGTGACGTGCAGAAGCGCATCGACGCCTACCGCTTTGCCACCTGGCAGATCTATGAAAACCTCTCCACCAGTGCGGCAGGCGCAACACCCGGCAGTAATCTGCAGGAGACGCGGCTGCGTCCTGACGTCTATTACCTGGAAAAAACCCGGCGTAAAACCGAGGCGCTGATTTTCGGCTCACACGACAGCAGCACGCTGGATATGACCATGCGGATGTCGAACTATCTCGACACGCTGTGGGGCGCAGAAAATCCCACCTGGTCGATGTACTTTTTAAATGGTCAGGACAACAGCCTGATTATGATCTCGACCCTGCCGCTGAAAGATATGGCGACGCGCTATAAAGAGAGCGCTATCAGCTCAATGGTAGATAGCCGCCGCGCGGAGATGCTGCAACAGGCCAATGCGCTGGATGAACGCGAGAGCTTCTCGCCGCTGCGCCATCTCGCCTTCCAGAACGACCACTATTTCACGCTGCGCACCACCTTCAATCAGCCGGGCCATCTGGCCACGGTGGTCGCCTTTGATCTGCCGGTTAACGATATTGTTCCGCAGAACATGCCGCTGGAAAACTTCCAGCTGCGTCAGGACAGCTCAATGCCTGCCACGACAGCCGATCAGCAGGAGGTGGAAAACACCCGCATCACGCTGGTTAATCCCAATATTGAGATTACGGCCACCCTGCCCAGTACGTCGCTGCAACTGGTCTATCAGGTGCCGATTACCCGCCTGATTATCGACAGCCTGCACAACCTGCTCTGGCCGCTGCTGATCAACCTGCTGCTGTTCCTGCTGTCGCTGGCGGGTATTGTGCTGCTGCGCCAGCAGTCGCTGCGTCCCAGCGAGAATCAGAGCGCTGAACTTGATTCGCTACGGGTACTGAATGAAGAGATTGTGGCCAGCCTGCCGGTCGGCCTGCTGGTGTATGACTTTGCCAGCAACCGCACCCTGCTGAGCAATAAGATTGCTGAACATCTTTTGCCGCATCTCAATCTGCAGAAGATTATTAATATGTCCGACCAGCATCAGGGCGTGCTGCAGGCCACTATCAATAACGAAGTGTATGAGATTCGCCACGCCCGCAGCGTGCTGTCGCCACATACTCAGCTGTTTATGATGCGTGACCAGGATCGTGAGCTGCTGGTGAATAAGAAACTGCAGAAAGCGCAGCAGGTGCTGGATCGCAATCATCAGATGCGTCAGCAGCTGCTGCACAATCTGGGCCATGCACTGAATCAGCCTCTGGAGAAGATGGTGACGCAGCTGGTGCAGCTCAGCCAGCGTGATGCCGATGAGACCGTGCTGGACCTGCTCGATGAGAGCCAGGGACTGGCGCGACTGGTAGATGATATCGTGCTGCTCAACCGGCTTGAGGCGCATGACTGGTCACCGGATGCGACCGTCTTTAACCTGCAGGAGCTGCTGGACGAAATCGCACTGGAAAGCCTGCCGCTGATGCGTCGCAAAGGACTGTCGCTGGTGGTGAATAATCATCTGGCGAATGACGAGACGCGATTTGGCGACCGTCGCGCACTGCGCAAAGTGCTGACCACGCTGATGCACTATGCTCTGACCACCACCCGCTGGGGAAAAATCACCCTGGAAGTTAAGGCTGCGGACAAACAGGCCGATAGAGTGATCATCGAACTGGTGGACACCGGTGCGGGTCTGACGGTGGATGAGCTGGCGAATGTCGACTTCCCGTTCCTGGGCGATACCAGTCAGGATCGCTACGGACAGGCTTCCGGCATGGCGTTCTTCCTGTGTAAGCAGCTTTGCAAGCAGATGGGTGGCAGTCTCGATATCGTGGCAAAAGCGGATATCGGCACGCGCTACAACATGCAGCTGCCGCTGGTGCTGGAAGAGAAGCGCGAAGAAGAAGAGGAGAAGATTCTGGATGGTGTGACCGCGCTGGTGGAGATCACCGTGGAGGACGTACATAAAATCGTCTGCCGCCATCTGGAAAACTGGGGCGCGCGTTGTCTGACGCCCGATGAGCGCATTTCCGGTCAGGATCACGATGTGCTGGTGACCGACGATCCCGCAAAGCTTAGCGGCTGGGCACTGCTGCTGGCGGAAGATGAGCTGGGTCATCATGCACTGAACGACCAGCAGTATCGGGTCAATTTCAATCTCAGTAATGCGATGCTCGATGCCTTACTGGCCCTGATTGAGAAGCAACTGTCGCATGATGTGATGGATAATGACATGGAAGACGACACGGCCACGCCATTGATGAGCGGTGGCTATTTCCAGCTGTTTACGGAGACAGTACCGGTTGATGTGAAGAGACTGTATACTGAGTCAGCGGAAAAGGACTACGCCTCGCTTGCTCAGACAGCGCATCGCCTAAAGGGCGTGTTTGCCATGCTCAATCTGACTCCCGGCAAACAGCTTTGTGAAGAGTTAGAACACCACATTAAAGCGTGTGACGATTCAAACATTACAAATACCACCAGTGATATTGACGCTTACGTCAATCAACTGCTGCAGCAAGGTAACCAATAAGATGAATAACTTAAACGTAATTATTGCCGATGACCATCCAATTGTCCTTTTCGGTATCCGAAAGTCTCTGGAACAAATTGAATGGGTCAACGTTGTAGGTGAGTTCGAAGACTCAACAGCACTGATCAACAATCTGTCCAAGCTTGATGCTAACGTCCTGATCACCGACCTCTCTATGCCAGGTGAGAAGTATGGCGATGGCATTACGCTGATTAAATATATTAAACGTCACTATCCGGATCTGTCGATTATTGTTCTGACCATGAACAATAACCCGGCGATTCTGAGTTCTGTACTGGATCTCGATATCGAAGGGATTGTCCTGAAACAGGGCGCGCCTACCGATTTACCAAAAGCACTGGCTGCACTGCAGAAAGGCAAGAAATATACGCCGGAAAGCGTTGCGAAGCTGCTGGAGAAGATCAGCGCAGGTGGTTATGGCGACAAACGCCTGTCACCGAAAGAGAGCGAAGTACTGCGTCTGTTCGCAGAAGGTTTCCTGGTGACCGAAATCGCCAAGAAACTGAACCGCAGTATCAAAACCATCAGTAGCCAGAAGAAATCAGCAATGATGAAACTGGGCGTGGATAATGATATCGCGCTGCTGAACTACCTGTCGTCTGTCAGCCAGAGTCAGGTCGAAAGAGACTAAGTTACGTCTGAGGCGGTGCAGTCTGCACCGCCTCTTCTCCTGCCCTATCCTGCTTTATCCTGGCCGCGTTTTACGCACCCGATCAGCATAGATTGCCAGCGTCACCTTCAGCACATCCAGCGTCACCGGTTTCGACAGACAGTTATCCATACCCGCATCCATACAACGCTGTTTCTCTTCCGCCAGCGCATTCGCCGTCACGCCCACCACCGGGAAGAGATGGCCCAGCTGACGCAACCGCTGCGTCAGGCGATAACCATCCATGTTTGGCATGTTCACGTCCGTCAGCACGATGTCGATTTCATTACGACTCAGCACGTTAAGCGCATCCACGCCATCCTGCGCGGTTTTGACCTGATAGCCCAGCGTGCCAAGCTGTTCCGATAGCAGCATGCGGTTAATCGGATGGTCATCAACAATCAGCACCATGATGTCATCGTTATGCACTTTCTCTTCGACCGGCGCGGCAAGCAGCAACGCATCCGCTGTATCGTGGCCCAGCGAAATACGATAGATGCGCGCCAGAAGAGCCGGCACCTCGTGCAGCGTGGCTGTCGAGTGGATCCAGCGCCCCGGCTGACGTTCACGCGGCATATCCACATGCGATCCGTCAAAGGTGATCAGCGCCCGCAGCGGTAAGTCGATTTCCAGTTCGTAATCGGTCATCACCACATCGTCGTGACCCGGCTTACCGTTATACTCCGCAACCTCAATGCCCTGCTGCTGAATCTGGCGGGTAACAAATTGCGCCAGATAGTCATTGCGCATCGCCAGCCAGATTTTCTTATCCTGCAAACCCTCCAGCAGCATCAGCGACGGCTTCTGTCCTTTGTAGATCGGAATACGGACAATGAACTGGCTGCCCATGCCCGGCTCTGAGTCGACCTCGATGTCACCATCCATCATGTTGATCAGCTTTTCACAGATCGCCAGTCCCAGCCCCGTGCCCTGGAAATTACGCTGCACGCCATTTCCCACCTGGAAGAAGGGATCAAACAGGCGCGGCAGCTCCTTCGCCGGGATGCCGACCCCGGTATCCCGGACGCGGAAGGCCAGATAGCCCTCCGCAACCCAGGCATGCAGGATAATACAACCGGTGTGCGTAAACTTAATCGCGTTATTCAGCAGGTTCGAGATCACCTGCTGCAGACGCAGCGGATCGCCGTCCAGCACCTGTGGCACGTCATGTTCGATGAAGCAGTAGAGCGTCAGCCGCTTCTTCACCACCAGCGACAGATAGTTGCCGACGATGTGGGTCACGATTTCACGTGGGGCAAACGGACGCGGCTCGATTTTCAACTGCTCGGACTCAATTTTCGAGAAGTCGAGAATATCGCTGATGATCTTCAGCAGCAGGCTGGAGGAGTTGTTCATCGCCGTCACCAGCGAGTCGATGCCGCTGGGCAGCTCTTTGGTCTGTAACAGGTCGAGGTTACCGATAATGCCATACAGCGGCGTGCGCAGTTCGTGACTGACGGTAGCAAGGAACATCGATTTTGACTGGCTCGCCTGCTCTGCCGCGTGAGCCATCTCCTGCAGAGACTGCTCCATCCGCACACGCGCTGAGACATCGACCAGCACGCAAATCGCCACGTTCTCATTACGATAACGCGAATGCACAAAGCTGATTTGCAGGTTGGTATTACTGCCGGTCAGCACATCGACAAAATTGACCTGCTGTCCGCCGATTATCTCATTCAGCTTCAGACGATCTTCCTGCGTCAGCAACGTCAGATAGTTATGCGCCAGTTCGTTACTCAGAATATTGGTGCCGTCGCTGGTGCGTAAAATACAGATCCCAACCGGCGCAGAAGCAACAATCTTACGGTTAAACTGCTCATGCTCTTCCAGCCGGTGCGCATTCTCCTCCGCCGGCAGGAACATCCGCCGCTCAAATACCCAGGCAAGCGTAAACAGGATCACCGCACTGAAAATATTGAGCAGCAGCGCATTAATGATCATCAGCTTGAGCTGATCCACCATCACATCGGTGGGTATCGACCAGACCACATTAAGGTCGGACGGCGGCAGCGGTTTCTTCAGCACCAGCTGACGATACCCATTCAGATAACCGAACCAGGTTTTATCATCCGGCAGATTATCGAGCGAGAAGCCCAGCCCGCCGCGCCGCGAGTTAAGCAGTGGACGATAATTTTCATCGGTAATGGACGCAATGACCGGCAGGCTACCCGGCTGAATAAACTCATCCAGGCGGATATTCTGCTCAACACCCAGCAGCGCCTGTAACTTGTTGGCGACGTAAACCGGCACCACCATATAGAAGGTGCCGACACCGGGCTGAGCACTGCTGTTGATCCAGTACATCGGATTGCGGCGATCCTCCTCACTGCTATTGCGATAGCGGAGCACATTCTCACGCAGCGATTTCAGGCTGCGTTCCCGATCGGCATTACTGCTGCCAATGGTAAAGTCGGCCAGACACTGGCTCTCGCCACCGATAAAGAACACCCGATTCAGTTCATACGATGAGGCGAAGTTACTTTTCCAGTAATTGATGTAGTAGCTGAGTGAATCGAGCGAATTGCGCCAGGTATTGCTCATTGAGGTGCAGTCGCCATCCGAGAACAGCGGCGTATACTGCGGCTGGGTGGCTTTACCTGGCATCATGCCGGTCAGCACATCGAGACCACTGCTGGCGTTGGTTAAGCGGTTTTCAGTGATGTACTTCAGCTCACGCATCATGTCCGCCGAATGGCGCACATACCACTGTATCGTGCCGTAGTTGCTGGCGAACTCCTGCCGGACCTGCGTCTCTTTATTGTGCAGTACGCTGATGATGTAAAACGCTGTCAGAACGGCACCCAGCGTCCAGATTAGCAGCGCCAGCGCGCGAAAAAGATAGCGCGAGATGCGAAGCGTAGTGCGGAAAGAGACAGGATATTTCAAAGGTAACTCGCAGTTGGCAAGGTTAGTCGCATCATCGATTTTTAATGCCCATACACTAGCTTTATCGGGCGAAAAAAGCCAGCCAGCCGCAGGCTTAGCGGAAGGTTTGGGAATCTTTTAAGACAGCCAAAGCACCATCTGCATCTCCTCAAAGCAACACCACAACCCCAATAAGAAAGGCTTGCTGTGCCCGAAGAGCAAAGCGTCCACGCCACGGATGATGTGGACGATCCGCAGGGAGGCGGGAATCCTTTGCGATCGGGCATTGCGACCGCTCCCGACTCATAGCCACCAGCCATGTGCCCGCCCCACATCTCACCCCTCAAACACCACGCCCATTCCCTCAAAGCGACACCCAAATCCCCACAAAAAAGGCCTGCTGTGCCCGAAGAGCAACGTGTCCACGGCAGGGATGGCGTGGCCGATCCGCAGGGATGCGGGAATCCTTTGCGATCGGGCACAGCAGGCATTGCGACGGCTCCCGACTCACAGCCATCAGCTCCCAGCCACCCGCCATAAACTCTCTGCCCCTGCAATCTGTCCATCACACACAAAAAAACGGCAGGCCGGGTTTCCCCTGACCTGCCGTTTCTGCAACGAACCTCAGCTCACGTCAGACAAATTACTCTTCGTCTTCAGCTGCGTCGTCTTCGTCTTCTGCATCCGCTTCCGGTGCAATCTCTTCATCGTCAATCTCAGCTTCCGGCGCAATATCATCTTCGCCTTCCGCCACGCTACCGTCGATTGAATCCAGCTCTTCTTCTTCAACCGGCTCGGCAACACGCTGCAGAGCGACTACGTTCTCATCCTCTGCGGTACGAATCAGGATCACACCCTGGGTATTACGACCCACGACGCTCACTTCTGAAACGCGAGTACGCACCAGCGTACCGGCATCGGTGATCATCATAATCTGATCGCCATCGACAACCTGAACCGCGCCAATTACCGGACCATTACGTTCAGTCACTTTGATTGAAATAACACCCTGCGTCGCACGCGACTTGGTCGGGTATTCGCTGTTGGCAGTCCGCTTACCGTAACCATTCTGCGTTACGGTCATAATGGCACCCTCTTCACGCGGCACAATCAACGACACGACACGATCGCCTTCAGCCAGCCTGATGCCGCGCACGCCAGAAGCGGTACGACCCATGGCACGAACTGCGGTTTCTGCGAAGCGCACCACTTTACCGGCCGCTGAGAACAGCATCGCTTCGTCATTACCGTTGGTCAGCGCCACACCGATCAGCTCATCGTCATCACGCAGATTCACGGCAATAATGCCGGCGCTACGCGGACGACTGAACTCTTTCAGCGCAGTCTTCTTCACGGTACCCAGCGCGGTCGCCATAAAGATATTGAAGCCTTCGGTATACTCACGTACCGGCAGAATCGCCGTAATGCGCTCGTTGGCTTCCAGCGGCAGCAGATTGACGATTGGACGTCCACGTGCGCCGCGACTGGCTTCCGGCAGCTGATAAACCTTCATCCAGTAGAGACGGCCACGGCTTGAGAAGCAAAGAATCGTGTCATGGGTATTCGCCACCAGCAGACGATCAATGAAGTCCTCTTCTTTGATACGTGCGGCTGACTTGCCTTTACCACCACGACGCTGCGCTTCATAGTCGGTCAGCGGCTGATACTTCACATAGCCCTGATGCGACAATGTCACCACAACATCTTCCTGATTGATCAGGTCTTCGATGTTAATATCGGCGGTATTTGCGGTGATCTCTGTACGACGATCGTCGCCAAACTGATCGCGCATCAGCTCCAGCTCTTCGCGGATCACTTCCATCAGACGCTCAGCGCTCGACAGAATGTGCAGCAACTCAGCGATCTGCTCCAGCAGTGCCTTATACTCATCCAGCAGCTTCTCGTGCTCAAGGCCGGTCAGTTTCTGCAGACGCAGATCCAGAATCGCCTGAGCCTGCTGCTCGGTCAGATAGTACTGACCATCACGGATGCCGTACTGCGGATCCAGCCACTCGGGACGCGCGGCGTCATCACCGGCACGCTCCAGCATCGCTGACACGTTACCCAGATCCCACGCCTGTGCAATCAGACCCGCTTTCGCTTCTGCCGGGTTTGGTGCACGACGAATCAGCTCGATAATTGGATCGATATTCGCCAGCGCAATCGCCAGACCTTCCAGGATATGCGCGCGGTCACGGGCTTTACGCAGTTCAAAGATGGTACGACGCGTTACGACTTCACGACGATGGCGAACAAAGGCATCCAGAATTTCCTTCAGCGCCATAATCTTCGGCTGGCCCTGATGCAGCGCCACCATATTGATGCCAAACGATGTCTGCAACTGGGTCAGTGAATAGAGATTATTCAGCACCACTTCGCCGACCGCATCACGCTTGATTTCAATCACGATGCGCATGCCGTCTTTATCAGACTCATCGCGCAGTGCGCTGATGCCTTCGACACGCTTCTCTTTCACCAGCTCCGCAATCTTCTCAATCAGGCGTGCTTTGTTCACCTGATACGGCAGCTCGTGAATGATGATGGTCTCGCGGCCCGTTTTCGCATCGGCTTCCACTTCGCCACGTGCGCGAATGTAAATCTTGCCGCGTCCGGTGCGGTACGCTTCTTCGATGCCACGGCGACCATTGATGATGGCGGCGGTCGGGAAATCAGGCCCCGGAATGTGCTCCATCAGCGCTTCAATGCTGATGTTCTCATCTTCAATGTACGCCAGGCAGCCGTTAATCACTTCACGCAGGTTGTGCGGTGGAATGTTGGTTGCCATACCCACGGCGATACCGGAAGAACCGTTCACCAGCAGGTTAGGGATTTTGGTCGGCAGAACTTCAGGGATCTGCTCAGTGCCGTCATAGTTCGGTACGAAATCGACGGTCTCTTTTTCCAGGTCAGCTAACAGGTCGTGGGCGATTTTCGACATGCGAATTTCGGTATAACGCATCGCTGCAGCGGAGTCGCCGTCGATGGAACCGAAGTTGCCTTGTCCGTCCACCAGCATGTAACGCAGGGAGAAAGGCTGGGCCATACGTACAATGGTGTCGTAAACGGCGGAATCACCATGCGGGTGATATTTACCGATAACGTCACCGACGACGCGGGCAGATTTTTTATAGGGTTTGTTCCAGTCGTTACCCAGTACGCTCATCGCATAGAGTACGCGACGGTGAACCGGCTTCAGGCCATCACGCACATCGGGTAAAGCTCGGCCAACGATGACCGACATGGCGTAACCGAGGTAAGAATTCTTTAATTCTTCTTCGATATTGACCGGTGTAATTTCTCTCGCAAGGTCGCTCATGGAGCCGCTATCCCTCTACTTAATCCCGGATTTTAAAGGTGCGAAAGTATATCACACTGCAATGCTCTGGTGAACGTTAACCACCGATTTCCCCTGCTTTTCATTGCCCCTGAAAGGTGTGCCAACTGCGGTTAAGCGTTTATACTGTGGGCACATTTTGTCAGGAGTTACGATTCAATGAATGCACAACCGCAGAATCATCAGCATAACGTCGATGCGCAGGAAATTGCCAAGTTTGAGGCCGTTGCCTCACGCTGGTGGGATCTGGAGGGTGAATTTAAACCGTTGCACCGTATCAACCCCCTGCGCCTGGGCTACATCGCGCAGCACAGCAATGGCCTGTTCGGTAAAACCGTGCTCGACGTTGGATGCGGCGGCGGCATTTTATCCGAAAGCATGGCGCGTGAAGGCGCAGTTGTGACCGGTCTGGATATGGGTGCCGAACCACTGGCCGTGGCGCGTCTGCATGCTCTGGAGAGCGGCGTCACGCTGGACTACGTTCAGCAGACCGTTGAAGAGCATGCGGAGCAGAACGCAGGGAAATATGATGTGGTGACCTGCATGGAGATGCTGGAGCACGTGCCGGATCCCCGCTCGGTGATTCACGCCTGTGCGAAACTGGTCAAACCCGGCGGCGAAGTCTTTTTCTCTACGCTGAACCGCAATCCCAAAGCCTGGCTACTGGCGATCTTTGGCGCGGAATATGTGCTCCGCATGCTGCCCCGCGGCACCCATGACGTGAAGAAGTTTATCCGTCCTTCCGAACTGCTGGGCTGGGTGGATGAAACGACGCTGCGTGAACGTAACATTATCGGCCTGCACTACAATCCGCTGACCAATCGCTTCAAACTGGCCCCCGGCACTGACGTGAATTATATGGTGCACACGCACCGCGCCGTATAAGTGATCGGCCCGCCTGAATCAGGGCGGGCTTGTTCTTCCCTTGCTGCTTTTCATCGCCTGCTGCCCCCGGAACCAACCGCAACAGAGGCATAGTGTTATCTGCCAGTGGGTTACGTCTCACCCACTCTCTTCTGCCTCAGATTTCAGTCCGCGTCATCTTGCAACGGCCCATGCACGTAGTCTCATTTCGCTTTTTTTCCTCCCCTGCAGGGCCGAAAAGGGAGGATTGAATAAGAAATACGCGTCCGATCAAAGTTAGAAAAAAAAGTGTGATCTGGTTGACATGTTGCCAGGCCTTACAAGGCGTGGGCTAAGAAATTTCGCAAGAATTACAACCCCTCCAGCCATCATTTTTTGCTCTTGTTAAGCGGCCGTAAAATACTAAAATATGCCCCCATGTAGTTATGACTTTTCTCATCACCCCCTAGATGTAGTGTTTATCCACACATTATTCACAATGAATAGGCTGTGTATAAACCGGGATTTCTTTTAATTTTTGGATACTCACGCAAAGGTAAAAACGCGACATGAACCAGAGTCTGCTCGTTACTAAACGCGATGGCCGCCAGGAGCGCATTGATCTCGACAAAATTCACCGTGTGCTGGACTGGGCAGCTGAAGGGCTGAACAACGTCTCAGTGTCACAGGTGGAGCTGCGCTCCCATATTCAGTTCTATGATGGCATCAGAACCTCTGACATTCATGAGACCATCATCAAGGCCGCAGCAGACCTCATCTCTCGCGATGCCCCTGACTATCAGTACCTGGCTGCCCGCCTGGCAATCTTCCACCTGCGTAAAAAAGCGTATGGTCAGTTTGAGCCGCCGAAGCTTTATGACCAGGTCGTTAAGATGGTCGACATGGGCAAATATGATCGCCACCTGCTGGAAGATTACAGCCAGGAAGAGTTCGCGCAGATGGACGAGTTTCTCGACCACTGGCGTGACATGAACTTCTCCTACGCAGCGGTAAAGCAGCTGGAAGGCAAATATCTGGTCCAGAACCGCGTCTCGGGTGAAATTTACGAGAGCGCGCAGTTCCTCTACATTCTGGTCGCTGCCTGCCTCTTCTCTGGCTATCCGCGCGACACGCGTATGGATTACATCAAGCGTTTCTATGATGCGATCTCCACGTTTAAAATCTCACTGCCGACGCCAATCATGTCGGGCGTGCGTACCCCGACGCGTCAGTTCAGTTCCTGTGTGCTGATCGAGTGCGGCGACAGCCTGGACTCCATCAACGCCACCTCCAGTGCAATTGTGAAATATGTCTCTCAGCGTGCCGGTATCGGCATCAACGCCGGTCGTATCCGTGCGCTGGGCAGCCCGATTCGCGGCGGTGAAGCGTTCCACACCGGCTGTATTCCGTTCTATAAGCATTTCCAGACCGCAGTGAAGTCCTGTTCTCAGGGCGGCGTACGTGGCGGCGCAGCGACGCTGTTCTACCCGATGTGGCATCTCGAAATCGAAAGTCTGCTGGTGCTGAAAAACAACCGTGGTGTTGAAGGTAACCGCGTGCGTCACATGGACTATGGCGTTCAGCTCAACAAGCTGATGTATCAGCGCCTGCTGAAAGGCGAAGACATCACCCTGTTCAGCCCGTCTGACGTGCCTGGCCTGTATGACGCGTTCTTCGCCGATCAGGATGAGTTTGAGCGCCTTTACACCAAATATGAGCAGGATAAGAGCATCCGTCAGCAGCGTGTTAAAGCGGTCGATCTCTTCTCGCTGATGATGCAGGAACGTGCTTCAACTGGCCGTATCTACATTCAGAACGTCGATCACTGCAACACTCACAGCCCGTTTGATCCGCGCATCGCGCCGGTTCGCCAGTCTAACCTCTGCCTGGAAATCGCCCTGCCGACCAAACCGCTGGAAGATGTTAACGACGAAAACGGTGAGATCGCCCTGTGTACGCTCTCTGCGTTCAACCTTGGCGCCATTGAAAGCCTCGACGATTTGGAAGAGCTGGCTACCCTGGCGGTGCGTGCCCTTGATGCCCTGCTCGATTATCAGGATTACCCGATTCCGGCTGCACAGCGTGGTGCCATGGGTCGTCGTACCCTGGGCATTGGCGTCATCAACTACGCTTACTATCTGGCGAAGCACGGTGTGCGCTACTCCGATGGCAGCGCTAATGGCCTGACCCACAAAACGTTTGAAGCGATTCAGTACTACCTGCTGAAAGCGTCAAACGAGCTGGCGAAAGAGCAAGGTGCCTGCCCGTGGTTCAATGAAACCACCTATGCACAGGGCATTCTGCCGATCGATACCTATAAGAAAGACCTGGACGCGATCAGCAACGAACCGCTGCATCTCGACTGGGAGAGCCTGCGTGAAGAGATCAAGACGCACGGCCTGCGCAACTCGACCCTGTCCGCGCTGATGCCGTCTGAAACCTCGTCGCAGATCTCCAATGCCACCAATGGCATTGAGCCGCCACGTGGCCACATCAGCATCAAAGCATCAAAAGATGGCATCCTGCGTCAGGTGGTGCCGGAGTACGAGCGTCTGAAAGATCAGTACGAGCTGCTGTGGGAAATGCCTAACAACGATGGCTACCTGCAACTGGTGGGTCTGATGCAGAAATTCATCGACCAGGCCATTTCGTCCAACACTAACTACGATCCGTCACGCTTTGCCAACGGTAAAGTGCCGATGAAACAGCTGCTGAAAGATCTGCTGACGGCGTACAAGTTCGGCGTGAAAACGCTCTACTATCAGAACACCCGTGACGGTGCGGAAGATGCGCAGGATGACCTGGCACCTTCTATCCAGGATGATGGCTGCGAGAGCGGCGCCTGTAAGATCTAATGGTCAGGCGGGAGACTCTCCCGCCTCATTCATTTCACGAGGCCTGGCTTCGTCTACTTTTGGACAACTTTTATGGCTTACTCTACTTTCTCACAGAACAAAAATGATCAGCTGAAAGAGCCGATGTTTTTCGGTCAGTCCGTCAACGTGGCGCGCTTCGATCAGCAGAAATATGACATCTTTGAAAAGCTGATCGAAAAGCAGCTCTCCTTCTTCTGGCGTCCGGAAGAGGTGGATGTCTCACGCGACCGTATCGACTACCAGGCACTGCCGGATCACGAAAAGCATATCTTCATCAGCAACCTGAAGTATCAGACGCTGCTGGATTCGATTCAGGGTCGCAGCCCGAACGTTGCCCTGCTGCCGCTGATCTCAATTCCTGAGCTGGAAACCTGGATTGAAACCTGGGCGTTCTCTGAGACGATTCACTCTCGTTCATACACCCATATCATCCGTAACATCGTTAACGATCCGGCGGTAGTGTTTGACGATATCGTTACCAATGAACAGATTCTGGCGCGTGCCCAGGATATCTCACGTTATTACGACGACCTGATTGAGATGACTAACTACTGGCATCAGCTGGGCGAAGGCACGCATCAGGTCAACGGCAAGCAGGTTGTGGTCAGCCTGCGCGCCCTGAAGAAGCAGCTCTATATTTGCCTGATGAGCGTCAATGCGCTGGAAGCAATCCGTTTCTATGTCAGCTTCGCCTGTTCATTCGCTTTTGCTGAGCGTGAGCTGATGGAAGGTAACGCCAAAATCATCAAACTGATTGCTCGCGATGAAGCGCTGCACCTGACCGGCACTCAGCATATGCTGAACCTGCTGCGCAGCGGTGAAGACGATCCAGAGATGAAAGAGATTGCAGCAGAGTGCCGTGAAGAGTGCTTCGAGCTGTTTAAGAAGGCGGCGCTGCAGGAGAAAGAGTGGGCAGAATATCTGTTCAGCGGCGGCTCTATGATCGGCCTGAACAAAGACATTCTCTGCCAGTATATTGAGTACATCACCAATATCCGTATGCAGGCGGTGGGTCTTGACCTGCCCTTCCAGACGCGCTCTAACCCGATTCCCTGGATCAACTCGTGGCTGGTGTCTGATAACGTTCAGGTCGCGCCGCAGGAAGTGGAAGTGAGCTCTTACCTGGTTGGTCAGATCGACTCTGAAGTGGGCGCTAACGACTTCGACGACTTCCAGCTTTAATCATGAGCCGTGACGTTGTTATTCTGCGCAGTTCCGGCACCCGGCTGGAATGCACAGACGAGCATACCAATCTGCTGACGCTGCTGGAAGCCAACAATCTCTGCGTGGAGTTTCAGTGCCGCGAAGGTTACTGCGGCTCCTGCCGGATGCGGCTGCTGAAAGGCGAAGTGCATTATCCACAGCGGCCGCTGGCCTTTGTGCAGCAGGATGAGATCCTGCCCTGCTGCTGCAAAGCCAAAGGCGAGATTGAGCTGGAGTTATAACTGAGGTGGAATAAGTCTGGCTTGATTTGCTGTGAGATCGAGTCAGCTTAGGGAACACGGTCAGATCGGAAAGACGCAAAAAGCGTCATCCCTGACAGCTCGTCCCGCGCGATTACGCACCTCATCCCTGAGGTGCGCCCGTAGCCGGGCCAACGCGTTGCGTTGTTCAAAAACGCTCCCGGCGTTTTTAGTACGCACCTCATCCCTGAGGTGCGCCCGTAGCCGGGCCAACGCGTTGCGTTGTTCAAAAACGCTCCCGGCGTTTTAGTCCCAGGCGCGGGACGCTTTCCTCCTCTGCCCGTGTTCCCTGCGCTTTGAGCTAATTTATTGCTGCGAGAATGACGCTGTATGGGGTTAATCCGCAGTCACATACAAGACGGGCGCCTCAGGCGCCCGTTTTATTTTCACTGATATTACTGTCTGACAGTTTCAACCACATCAATCCAGCCGTGACCGGTGCTGACTTCACTGCCGTGCAACCAGCGGCGCAGCATATTCATCGCCATCATTGCCACCACCTTCTGCCGCGTCTCCAGATTATGGCGACCGGTACTGAACTTCACGCGCTGACCAAAGCTGCCATCCGGCGTATGCAACGCCACCGAAATCTCCTCCTGCTCCAGGCTGCCAACAGAGAGTGCCAGCGCTGCCTGCTGCTGCGCGGCAAAATCACGAGTGCGGTTCACCTGTTGCTCCAGCGTCTCCTGCTGTGGTGGCAGAATGTCAGCACCACGCAATGGCACGCTGGCGGTAGCCAGCTGCCAGTAAAGCAGACCGGCGGTGTATTGCTCGCTGACCGCCAGTTGTTCACCGCGCTGCTCCAGCTCGCGGGCCAGCAGGGCCGGCAGGCCTTCGGTGCCTTCAAAAATGGTGCACTCCGCCAGCAGCAGACGCACCTGCTGCCACACCTGCTCCATCGCTACCCGCTGACTGGCCGGGCCGGTAAGTTTGATCTCAATAATCGGCATCGATGAGCGATACCCCATCACCACGCCTTCCGGCAACGCCAGCGGCTCCAGTTCAGCGGCAATATCGCTTTCACCGCGACCAAAGGTCGTCAGTCGCAGGCAAACCGGCGGCTCGGGGGGCGAGAATTTGGCTTTCAGGCGGGGAATGATCTGCTGCTCCACCATCACTTTAAATTCAGACGGCACGCCAGGCGTGAAGAACATCCAGCAGCGATTAAGTTGCAGGGCAAAACCACAGGCGGTTCCGACGGGATTATCAATCAGCTCCGCATTGGCCGGAATTTCAGCCTGTTTGCGATTGCTGGCCGCCATTATCCGTCCGCGACTGGCGAACCAGGCTTCCATCTGTTCCAGCCAGTCCTGCTGCATTGCCAGTTCTACGCCACAGGCATGCGCGGCAGCCAGCGCGCTGAGATCGTCACTGGTTGGCCCCAGGCCGCCATTGACTATCAGCACATCGGCCTCATGACTGCGCGCCTGCAGCGTGGCGATCAGCGACTCGAGTGAATCGCCTACCGTGGTGCGACTGGTCATGGGTAAACCCTGCTGGAACAACGTATCCGCCAGCCAGGCTGCATTGGTGTCGACGATTTGGCCATGCAGCACCTCATCCCCGGTTGACAGCATCTCTATTCTAATCACATCGGATCCTCCTTTTCACGTTTGCTTTACTGTATGAAGTCCACCCGGGAAACACAATCGGCATTACCCGCGATTATGATTGTTGCGGCGGAGGCAGCACGTAGCGCCTGAAAGTCAGAGGGTGGAGCAGGATTGTATGACTCAGATGAGAGTATTCAGGATAGTGAGAGACCCACAAAAACGGCGGGATTTCCCCGCCGTTTTTTACTACGTTTGTCTGCTACAACTGTGTGAGCAGGTCGCGATTAGCGACGCGCCAGCAGCAGACCAAGCACCAGACCGGCAGTTGCACCAATACCGACGCCCTGCCACGGTTTTTCATGCACGTAATCGTCAGCGCGGTAAGCCGCCTGTTTAGCGCGATAGTAGTAACTATCTGACGCCTGGCTGACACGGGATTTCACATCGTTCAGCGCCTGTTCAGCTTTGCTTTTTAGCTCAATATACTTCTGATCGGCCGGATCGCCTGATGCCTTAAGCACTTCTTCAAGGGTTTCGGTCAGTAACGCAATATCGTCATCGAGGCCCGATTCGAATTGATTTGTCTGATTTACCATCATTTCCTCCGTGTGAATTGCAAAGCAGTTCATTAACTATAGTCATAATCTGGCGCTCTGCTGTTTTCCTGCTCCAGGAATCACCTGATTTTTCATCTGCTAAAGTTGCTCAGTTCAGGCGGTGCGCCGTTTCGCTGCGCAAAGAAATGTAAGACGCCACGGCAACCACCGAATTTCGCTTCGCTTCTTTGATTAATCTGATAAATTTTGTCGGGACTGAATTTTCCAGTAACCCTACTGTCGTACCCCTCTGTTGCCTGTGATTATCGGGCCATGAAAGTGCATTTTGCACGACAGTCACGACACCCTCGAACAGCTAAGGAATGATCTCTGGCATGAATCGAAGAATGTTTATGAAAGCGTCAATGGCCTTCTCCGCCGTCAGCGGCATGACCGGCCTGTCAACGCTGTTTGCGCAATCAGCATGGGCAGAAGATGGCATTGCTGACGGCACCGCCGTACGCTTCGATTTTGACGTACTGAAGAAAAATGCGGCCGCGCTGGCGAAAAAACCCTGGGGCGGTGCGCCAGGCGCGTTGCCGGAGACGCTGGCTACACTGACCCCGCAGGCGTACAACGAAATTCAGTATGACGCTAATCACTCGCTGTGGAATAACCTGCCCGACCGTCATCTGGATGTGCAGTTCTTCCATGTCGGTATGGGCTTTAAGCGTCGCATCCGTATGTTCTCTGTTGATGGCGCAAGCCGCGAGGCACGCGAGATTCATTTCCGCCCCGAGCTGTTCAACTACAACAATGCGCACGTTGATACAAAGCAGCTGGAGGGCAAAACTGACCTCGGCTTCGCCGGTTTCCGCGCCTTTAAAAAGCCGGAGCTGACCCGTCGCGACATCGTCTCTTTCCTCGGCGCAAGCTACTTCCGTGCCGTGGACGATACCTTCCAGTACGGTCTCTCGGCGCGTGGTGTGGCGATTAACACTTTCAGCAACGGTCAGGAAGAGTTTCCGGACTTCACTGCCTTCTGGTTTGAAACGCCAAAGGCGGAAGATACCACCTTCACCTGTTACGCCCTGCTGGATGGTGCCAGCCTTACCGGTGCCTATAAGTTCATCATCCACTGCGAAGAGAAACGTGTGGTGATGGAAGTAGAAAACCACCTGTTTGCCCGTAAAGAGATCCGTCAGATCGGCATCTCACCGATGACCAGCATGTTCAGCTGTGGTACCAACGAGCGTCGCATGTGCAATACCTACCATCCGCAGATCCATGACTCTGACCGTCTGGCGATGTGGACCGGTAAAGGCGAATGGATTGCCCGCCCGCTGAATAATCCGCAGCGTCTGCAGTTCAACGCCTATGAAGATGAGAATCCGCGTGGCTTTGGCCTGCTGCAGCTGAATCACGACTTCAAAGATTATCAGGATGTGATCGGCTGGTATGACAAACGTCCGAGCCTGTGGGTTGAGCCGGTCGGCAAGTGGGGCAAAGGCGCGATCAACCTGATGGAGATCCCGACAACCGGTGAAACGCTGGATAACGTGGTCTGCTTCTGGCAACCGGCTGAACCAGTCAAAGCGGGCAGCGAGCTGAACTTCTCCTACAAGCTTTACTGGAGTGGTCTGCCGCCAGTACGAAGCGGTCTGGCGCGCGTGGATGCTACCCGTACCGGTATCGGTGGCTTCCCGGAAGGCTGGGCGCCTGGCGAGCACTTCCCTGAAACCTGGTGCCGTCGCTTCGCCATCGATTTTATTGGTGGTGATCTGCAGGCCGCTGCGCCGAAAGGCATTGAGCCGGTGATTACTGTCTCATCGGGCAGTGTGAAGCAGGTTGAAATTCTGTATGTCGATCCGCTCAAGGGTTACCGCATCCTGTTTGACTGGTATCCGAACAGCGATTCCACCCAGCCGGTTGAGATGCGTCTGTTCCTGCGCAGCAAGGATGAGACGCTGAGTGAAACCTGGCTTTATCAGTATTTCCCGCCTGCGCCGGATCAGCGCAAATATGTTGATGACCGCCAGATGACGGTGGGTTGATGTAAACAGGCGAGGCTCAGGCCTCGCCTGAGATTAATGACAAAGTGTGGCCCGGTTAGCTGTGAGACCAAGCCAGTGCAGGAAACATGGTCAGATCGGAAAGTCGCTTACGCCAATCCCTGCCTCGCTGGGCCTGCGCCGTCCATGGCGCGGGACGCTTTCCTCTTCTGACCATATTCCCTGCGTATTGAACTAATCCATCGCTGCCAGTTGCACCCTGATTTGAGTTTGTCAGCTGTATGAGACGAGGCTCCGGCCTCGCGTTTTTACGGCGCCTTCTTCAGCATATCGACGTGTGGGATACCATCTTCCAGATAACTCTCCCCTTTCGCCACAAATCCATGCTGCTCATAGAAGTTTTCCAGATGCGCCTGAGCGGAGAGAAACATGTCACGACCCGGCCAGTGCTGCTGACAGCTGCTGATCGCCTGCTCCATCAGACGATTGCCCAGCCGCGCACCGCGAACCCGATCTGATACAATTACCCGTCCAATTTTTACCGGGCTGTTTTCATCAATCGGAGAGAGAAGGCGCGCATAGGCCACCAGCTGGTCATCCGCCATGCCCAGCAGATGCCGGTTTTCCGCCTCCAAATCTTTGCCATCCACATCAAGGTAAGCACACTGCTGTTCGACTACGAACACGGCGCTGCGCAACGCCAGCAGCGCATAGAGTTCCGGGGCGGTGAGTTCACTATGATGTTTATCCTGCCAGTCAAGGTTCATCGTCTCTCCTTTAAACCACACACTCTACATCAGTGTGGTGTCGCCAGCACCTGCTGGTCACGGCGTCTGACAGGCAAAAAAAATCAGGCCCGAAGGCCTGATTCATCACTTGCAGTCAGCTGCTTACATCAGTGGCTGTGCCATCTGCACCAGTCTGATCAGCGGCTGCGGATAAACCCCTAACAGCAGCACCAGAATGGCGGAGATCAGCACGACCACACCACCAGCCGTAAATGCCCAGTTAGCCGGGGTATCACGGGTATGCAGTTCCGGCGGACTGAGATAGAGACTCACCGTCACGCGCAGATAGTAGTAGAGGCCAATCGCACTACCCGCAACCACAGCTCCGGTCAGCCACCACAGGTGCGCACTCACACCTGATGCGATAACGTAGAATTTACCGATAAAGCCCAGCGTCATCGGGATACCCGCCAGCGACAACATCATCACCGTCATCACGGCTGACAGGATAGGACGATGCCAGAACAGACCACGATAGGAGTAGAGCGAGTCGGCATCCGGGCCACGATACGGGCTGGACATCAGGCTCACCACACCAAAGGCACCCAGGCTGCTGAACAGATAACCCGCCAGGTATACACCCGAGGTTTCCAGCGACAGCTGATGATCTTTCACCGCAATCAGCGCGACCAGCAGATAACCGAGATGGGCGATAGAGGAGTAGCCCAGCAGACGCTTGATGTTGCTCTGCGAAATCGCCATCAGGTTACCGAACAGAATCGACACGAAGGCGATCATGGCCAGCACCGTGCGCACCGCTTCGCTGTCGGTCACCGGCGCATACATGAACAGACGCATGATGACACCGAAGATGGCAATCTTGCTGGCAGTGGCCAGGAAGGTTGAAACCGGCGCAGGCGCACCCTGATAGACATCGGGCGTCCAGAGGTGGAACGGCACCAGTGAGAGCTTAAAGCCCAGACCGATGATCATCATGCCCAGACCCACCAGCAGCAGTGGCTCGTGGATCATACTGTCTGTCAGGCTCTGACCCAGCGCCACAAAGCTCAGGTTACCGGAATCAGCGTAGATCAGTGCAATACCAAACAGCAGGAACGATGAGGCCGCCGCAGAAAGAATCGTATATTTCAGCGCCGCTTCCAGCGAACGTTTCTGGCGGAAAGCGTAGCCAATCAGACCAAACAACGGCAGTGACAGCAGTTCAATGCCGATGAACAGCGAGGCCAGATGGTTAGCGCTGGCCAGTACGATGCCACCGAGCGCCGCAATCAGCACCAGCAGATAGAACTCATCTTTGTTGTCGGGATAGCCTGCCAGCCACGGATAGGCAAAGGTGCAGGTTGCCAGACTCGCCAGCATTACCAGCGCGGTGTAGAACATCGAATAGCCATCGACGCGCAGCAGCGGCGTGACATCCATCGCCCCGACCTGACCGACAAAGTAAAGCGAGAGCAGCGCCAGGTTCAGGCCAACTACCGTTAGCGTGGCGTTAACGAAGTGGTTGCGTCGCCAGGCAATGGACAGCATCACAACCACCACCGTCAATCCGACGATTAACAGCGGTAGCAACGCAATCAATTGGTGAGGAGTTATTGTCATGGCGAATTACGGCCTTGTAGTTGAAATTGAAGCGGTAAACCACTGCTGAATATTGCTCATGGCAGCGTGCGAAGTATCCAGAATCGGCTGTGGATAGACGCCCAGCAGCACCAGCAGCACCACCAGAACACCGATGGTCATAAACTCACGCGGTGACATGCCTGGCAGCGGATCTTTCGATTTCGCTTCGCCGTAGTAAGCGCGCTGCATCATCACCAGCGAGTATACGGAGGCGAACACCAGACCAAAGGTCGCGATAATAATAATCATCGGCACCACCTGGAAGCTGCCGGTCAGAATCATAAATTCACCGACGAAGTTACCGGTGCCCGGCATACCGAGGTTGGCGACAGCAAAGAACAGCGACAGACCCGGAATCCATTTGATGCGCGACCACAGGCCACCCATCTGACGCATATCACGGGTATGCAGACGCTCATACAACTGACCACACAGAATGAAGAGTGCAGCAGCGGAGAGACCGTGCGCAATCATCTGAATCACCGCACCCTGCAGCGCCAGCTGGCTGCCGGTGTAGATGGCAATTAGCACAAAGCCCATGTGCGAAATCGAGGTGTACGCAATCAGACGTTTGATATCGGTCTGCGAGAAGGCCATCCAGGCACCGTAGAAGATACCGATGATGCCTAACCACATGGCGATGGGCGCAAACTCGGCTGACGCGTTCGGGAACAGCGGCAGGCTGAAACGCAGTAAGCCGTAAGCCGCGGTTTTCAGCAGGATACCCGCCAGGTCGACAGAACCGGCTGTTGGCGCCTGACTGTGTGCATCCGGCAGCCAGCCGTGCAAAGGCACCACCGGCATCTTGACCGCAAAGGCGATAAAGAAGCCCAGCATCAGCAGATATTCAACACCGCTCGACATTGGTGTCTGTAGCAGTTGTTCGTAGTTGAATGTCCAGACGCCGGTCGCGTTGTAGTGAACAAATACCAGGCCCAGAATCGCAATCAGCATCACCAGACCTGAAGCCTGGGTATAGATGAAGAATTTGGTCGCAGCGGAGATACGGGTTTTGCCGTCCGATGCTTTATGACCCCAGAGCGCGATGAGGAAGTACATCGGCACCAGCATCATTTCCCAGAAGAAGAAGAACAGGAACAGGTCGATGGAAAGGAACACACCGATTACGCCGCCCAGAATCCACATCAGGTTCAGATGGAAGAAGCCCTGATACTTTGAGATCTCATTCCAGGAACAGAGCACCGCCATCAGACCGAGCAGACCGGTCAGCACTACCATCAGCAGTGACAGGCCATCAATGGCTAAATGGAAGCTGATGCCGAAGCGTGGGATCCACGGAACGGAGAAACTTGACTGCCACTGCGGAATACCCGCTGCCTGCGTCAGTGAATAGCCTCCCTGCAACCAGAGTTGCAGTGAAAGCGCCAACGTCAGCCCCATGGTGATCAGCGCGATCCAGCGTGGCACCTTCGCGCCAAGGCGCTCAGTGAGCCAGCAGATCAGACCACCGACGAAGGGTATGATAATTAGCCAAGGTAATAACACGGCACACTTCCCTTTTCTTTGTCTTAGTTCGGGCTATCTTACTTGCCATTTTGCTTCCCGATAGTGCTCGCAATCCTCACATACCTCGGTATGCTCCGGTTGCTGTGCGCTGGCGGTAGCCAAACTGGCCGCGACGATAACGCCCTTGCTCAGGACAATTTTTGACATTCTCAATGGGCAGATTAGCTAACCTGCCCCGCTCATCAATCTTTAAATCACCAGCAGCAGAGCCAGCACCAGCACGGCACCCACGCTCATTGACGCAACGTACCAGCGCAGGTAGCCATTCTCACTGACCACCAGGCCTTTGTTGGCAATGCGTGACAGCAGCGCAGGCAGGTTCATCAGACCATTCAGTGGATCGCGCTTCAGCAGCCACGCAATACCCAGGTAAGGTTTGACGAACACTTTATCGTAGAGCCAGTCAAAGCCCCAGGCCGCAAACCACCAGGTGCCGAAGAAACGGCCTGGCGCACTGTTTGCAATGCGGGTAACCAGCTCACGTTTGCCCAGCCACAGCGCGGCAGCGATCAGAATGCCAACGATCGCGACCACGCCCGAGGTGATTTCCAGTCCCACTTTGCCCGCTTCACCGAACTCGCTGGCTGGCAGTACACCTGCCAGCGGTGGCGTGATCAGCGCACCAATAAAGGTGGAGAGCAGCAGCAGCACAATCAGCGGCAGATGATGGGTAATGCCTTTACCTGCGTGCGCATGAATTTTCTCTTCGCCATGGAACACAATGAAGATCATGCGGAAGGTATAGATAGAGGTCAGGAACGCCCCCACCAGACCCGCGACCATCAGATTGATGTGACCGTTAGCCAGTGCGCCAAACAGAATCTCATCTTTACTGTAGAAGCCCGCCGTAATCAGCGGCAGTGCCGCCAGTGCCGCGCCGCCTACCAGGAAGCAGGTGTAGACCAGCGGAATGCTCTTACGCAGGCCACCCATTTTAAAGATGTTCTGTTCGTGATGGCAGGCCAGAATCACTGAACCCGAAGAGAGGAACAGTAACGCTTTAAAGAAGGCGTGCGTCATCAGATGGAAAATCGCCGCATCCCACGCCTGAACACCCAGCGCCAGGAACATATAGCCAATCTGGCTCATGGTGGAGTAAGCGAGAACGCGTTTGATGTCGGTCTGCACCAGCGCGGCAAAGCCTGCCAGCACCAGGGTAATTGCCCCGATGATGCCGACCAGATGCAGCACTTCCGGCGTCAGCAGGAAGAGACCGTGGCTGCGGGCAATCAGGTAAACACCTGCCGTCACCATGGTCGCGGCGTGGATAAGTGCTGAAACCGGTGTCGGACCGGCCATCGCATCTGCCAGCCAGGTCTGTAACGGCAGCTGTGCCGATTTACCGACCGCGCCACCCAGCAGCATCAGCGTTGCCCACTGCAGCATATGGTTATCTGCGGCAAAGTGCGCAGGAGCCAGCTCCATCATCTCGCGGAAGTTCAGCGTGCCCAGCTCGTTGTAGAGAATGAACAAGCCAAATGCCAGGAAGACGTCGCCCACGCGGGTGATGATGAACGCTTTCATCGCCGCTTTGCCGTTTTCCGGATTGCTGTAGTAGAAACCGATCAGCAGATAAGAGCAGAGCCCTACCCCTTCCCAGCCCAGATACATCAGCATCAGGTTATCGGCCAGCACCAGAATAACCATGCTGGCGATAAACAGGTTGGTATAGGCGAAGAAGCGGGAGTAGCCCTCTTCTCCACGCATGTACCAGGAGGCAAACATATGAATGAAGAAGCCGACGCCGGTCACCACCGACAGCATGGTCAGCGACAGGCCATCCAGCGTCAGGTTCACCTTCATGTCGAAGTTGCCGACATGCATCCAGGTCCAGAGTGACTGAGTATAAGCTTGCTGACCACTGGCGAAGAACTCGAAACCGATCAACGCCGTCGTCAGTGCGGCCAGACCCACCGATCCCATACCTACCGTGGCCGACAGGTTCTCAGACCAGCGACCGCGGGAAAACGCTAACAGCAGAAAGCCGATCAGCGGAAACAAGACAGTTAAATAGAGAAGATTCATCCGCGCATCTCGCTCACAGTATCAATGTTCAGCGTCTGACGACGACGATAGAGCTGAAGCAGCAGTGCCAGACCAATACTGGCTTCCGCTGCCGCCAGGCTGATCGCCAGGATATACATCACCTGTCCATCGGCCTGACCCCAGTAGCTCCCGGCAACCACCAGAGCTAAAGCGGCGGCGTTGATCATGATTTCAAGGCCGATCAGCATAAACAGCAGATTGCGGCGTATCACCAGCGACGTCAGTCCAAGGACAAACAGCACGGCAGCAAGAATCAATCCATGTTGTAACGGGATCATGCGTTCTCCTTTTTCACCTGAGCGGCATCAGCATTGCGGTTACTCAGGACTTCGCCCTGACGCTCTTCACGACCGATATGGAACGCCACGACCAGACCCGCCAGCAGCAGCATAGAGGCCAGTTCGACCGCCAGTACGTAAGGACCAAACAGGCTGATGCCGACCGCTTTAGCGTCGATGATGGTGCCATCAATGCCCTGGTCATTCGCCGTCAGAATGGCGTAGATCATTACCACCAGCAGTAGTAACGAAACGATGCCCGGACCAATCCACAGCGACGGACTGAGCCACTCACGCTCCTGCTTCTCAGTCTGTTTGCCCAGGTTCAGCATCATGACCACGAAGACGAACAGCACCATGATGGCCCCGGCGTAAACGATGATCTCCAGCGCACCGGCAAAATAGGCTCCCATTGAGAAGAAGACGCCCGCGATCGATAACAGCGAAACGATCAGGTACAGCAATGCATGTACCGGATTAGTGTGGGTAATGACGCGCAACGTCGTCAGCACCGCCACCAGTCCGCAAAGATAAAACGCAAATTCCATGCCTTGCTCCTTAAGGTAATAAGCCTTTGACGTCGATAGGCTTCGCTTCGTTTTCTGCTTCGCCCTTATCTTTACCGTCAATCGCCATACCTGCCATGCGGTAGAAGTTGTACTCCGGATATTTACCCGGCCCCGAAATCAGCAGATCGTCCTTCTCATACACCAGATCCTGACGCTTAAACTCACCCAGTTCGAAATCGGGAGTCAGCTGAATCGCCGTGGTCGGACAGGCTTCTTCACACATGCCGCAGAAGATGCAGCGTGAGAAGTTGATTCGGAAGAACTCCGGGTACCAGCGGCCATCTTTGGTTTCTGCTTTCTGCAGCGAGATACAGCCAACCGGACAGGCAACCGCACACAGGTTACAGGCGACGCAACGCTCCTGACCATCCGGATCGCGGGTTAACACGATACGGCCACGATAGCGTGGTGGCAGATAAACCGGCTCTTCCGGATACATCTGAGTTTCACGTTTGGCGAAGGCGTGCAGCCCGATCAGCCAGATACTGCGAACTGTCGTGCCAAAGCCTACGACAATATCTTTCAAAGTCATTTGTTAACCCCTTACGGCGCTGTGTAGAGAATCACTGCGGCAGTCGCCAGCAGGTTCAACAGCGTCAACGGCAGACACACTTTCCAGCCGAATGACAGCACCTGGTCGTAGCGCGGACGCGGAAGCGCAGCACGAATCAGGATGAACATCATCATAAAGAACGCCGTTTTCAGGGCGAACCAGATGAACGGCGGCAGGAATGGGCCGTGCCAGCCACCAAAGAACAGCGTTACGATCAGCGCTGAAACGGTGGTAATCGCCACATATTCGCCAACAAAGAACAGACCGAACTTCATACCGGCATATTCAATGTGGTAGCCGTCCGCCAGTTCCTGCTCCGCTTCTGGCTGGTCAAACGGATGACGGTGACACACCGCCACGCCCGCAATACAGAAGGTCACGAAGCCGAAGAACTGCGGAATGATGTTCCACAGATGCGTCTGGCTGTTGACGATATCGTTCATATTGAACGAGCCCGCCTGCGCTACCACACCCATCAGCGACAGCCCCAGGAACACTTCATAGCTCAGGGTCTGTGCCGAGGCGCGCATCGCACCCAGCAGCGAGTATTTGTTATTACTCGACCAGCCGGCAAACAGCACTGCGTAGACCGCAAGGCCCGCCATCATCAGGAAGAACAGCAGACCGATATTCAGGTCTGTTACCATCCAGGTTGGCGAAACCGGCACGATAGCAAAGGCCAGTAGCAGTGAAACAAAGGCGATAACCGGCGCAAGGGTAAAGATAAAGCGGTCGGTAAACGGCGGAACCCAGTCCTCTTTGAAGAACATTTTGATCATGTCCGCCACCAGCTGGAGCGAACCGCCCCAGCCTACGCGGTTTGGCCCATAACGGTTCTGGAACAGGCCGAGCAGACGACGCTCAGCGAAGCTCATGAACGCGCCGCAGGCCACCACCACCAGCAGAATCACGATGGCTTTAACAATGGCCAGCAGAATGTCGATCACGTCCGGTGTTAACCAGCTCATTGCGCTGCCTCCTGCAGAGTGTCGATTTTACCGTTCGCCAGGAATGGTGGAACGCCCGGCATTCCCAGCGGCAGACCAATCTGTCCCGCCTGCAGTGACGCCGAGAAACGGACCGGCAGACGCACTGTCTCTCCGGCACAGCTGAACTCCACCGCCGCACCATTGTTGACGCCCAGCTTCGCCGCATCCTCCGGGTTTATCACCAGCGCAGGCTCAGCCATACGCTGCTGGAAGACCGGTGAACGCTGTGACATCTCTTCGCTGCCGAACAACCGGTGAAGAGGCGCCACGCGCCACTGTGCATCACTGACAAAGGCTTTTGGTACGGTCGTAAACCACGGCAACTCACTCGAGCTGGCTTCAAACAGGCGCACGCCCGGATCGCCATGACGCAGTTTGCCGCCCACTTCCGCCTGGAATTTGTTCCACGCCTGTGGTGAGTTCCAGCCTGGTGCCCAGGCAAACGGAATCTGTGAACGCGGTGCGCCTGGCTGATTGTTCCCTTCCATTGAGAAGGCGAACATCGTGTCCTGATCCTGCGGCTGACGCGGTTCGTGCACGCTGATATTCGCGCGCGCCGCGGTACGGCCACTGGCACGGTGCGGTGAACGCGACAGTTTCTGTCCGCGAATGCGGAAGCTGGCGTCAGGTGCGGCTTCTTTAATACCCGCGAGCTGTGGCAGACGGGTGACTACCGCATCGATCACGTGATCGAGCTGCGTCCAGTCCACATGACGGCTTTCCAGCGTGCTGTGCAGTGAATGCAGCCAGCGCCAGCTCTCCAGCATCACAATGTTGTTGTCGTAATAAGCAGGATCATAAACCTGGAAGAAACGCTGAGCGCGGCCTTCATGGTTAATTGAGGTACCGTCGCTTTCGGCGAAGCTGGCGGTTGAGAGCACCAGACCCGCTTTCTCCAGCGTTGGGGTACGCTGATGATCCACCACAATCACGTTAGTGGTCTGAGCCAGCGCCGCATCCACCAGCGCTTTCGGCGCATGGCGATAAAGGTCATTTTCCAGCACTACCAGGGCATCAGCTTCACCGTTGCTCAGCTGCTCCAGCGCCTGCTCCAGCGGATTGCCGCCAATCATGCCCAGCCCGATGCTGTTCGCGTGACCCGCCAGCAGGGTAATGCCGACATCTGCACCACGTGCCTTGAGGGCTTTCGCCACGTTAGCAGCGGCTTCAATGACTGCGCTGCTGCCTGAGTGAGTTCCGGAGATAATTAATGGCTTTTTCGCGCCGGCCAGCGCCTGAACGACAACATCCATTTTCCCGCTGAGTTTGCTGTCGAAATCGGTGACTGCAGGCGCAGATTCATCCAGCGCACTGGCGATAGCGAAGCCGAGGCGCGCCTGATCTTCAACCGGTGCACGATAGCTCCATGCCGCGATATCATCCAGACGGGTTTCATCAACGTGCGTAACAAACAGCGGATGTTTCGCGTTCTGACCGATGTTCATGATGGCGGCGATCTGCCAGTCTGCGACTTTCTGCGCAGCGGCCATATCACGCGCTTTGCCTTTTACTGCCTGGCGCACAGAGAGTGCCACACGAGCACCCACCTGTGTCAGGTCTTCACCCAGTACCAGCACCGCATCGTAGCTTTCAATTTCACGCAGCGATGGCGTATAGATTCCGCCCTCGCGCAGGACTTTCAGCATGAGTTCAAGACGGGCCTGCTCATCCGCTGGCATGCCGGTTGAGAAGTTCTCTGCACCCACCAGTTCACGAAGGGCGAAGTTACTTTCAATGCTGGCGCGCGGCGAGCCAATACCGATCACTTTCTTCGCCTGACGCAGCAAATCTGCTCCGGCGTTGACCGCCTGCTCTGCGTTCAGCGTGACCCAGTCGTTGCCGCGCAGCAGCATCGGCTGACGTGGGCGATCTTTGCGGTTCACGTAGCCATAGCCAAAGCGGCCACGGTCACACAGGAAGTAGTGGTTTACGGTACCGTTATAGCGGTTTTCAATACGGCGTAACTCACCATAACGCTCACCCGGGCTGGTGTTACAGCCGACGCTGCACTGCTGACAGATGCTCGGTGCAAACTGCATATCCCATTTACGGTTATAGCGTTCGGAGTGCGTTTTATCGGTGAAGACGCCGGTCGGGCAAATTTCAACCAGGTTGCCGGAGAATTCGCTCTCCAGCGTGCCATCTTCCGGGCGACCGAAGTAGACGTTGTCGTGCGCGCCGTAGACACCCAGATCTTTGCCATCGGCATAATCTTTGTAGTAGCGCACGCAGCGGTAACAGGCGATACAGCGGTTCATCTCATGAGAGATGAACGGGCCGAGATCCTGATTACGGTGAGTACGCTTAGTGAAGCGATAGCGACGGAAGCTGTGGCCGGTCATCACTGTCATATCCTGCAGGTGACAGTTACCGCCCTCTTCACACACCGGGCAGTCGTGCGGGTGGTTGGTCATCAGCCACTCCACCACGCTTTCGCGGAACTCTTTCGCTTCGCCATCATCGATGGAGATGAATGTGCCGTCAGAGGCCGGCGTCATGCAGGACATGACAAGACGGCCGCGGGTATCTTCGGCATTCTGGAATTGCTTTACCGCACACTGGCGGCAGGCCCCAACGCTTCCCAGCGCCGGATGCCAGCAAAAGTAAGGAATATCAAGGCCCAGAGAGAGACACGCCTGTAGCAGGTTGTCCGCTCCGTTCACATCATACTCTTTACCGTCTACATGAATTGTAGCCATAGTGACATGCTTCCGTAAGGCTCGTCAGAGACGAGCGTTAATCATATTCTTGCCCCGACGCACGACATTGTCGGGGCGGCGGCACCAGGCCTGTTCCGTGTGATGCGGTGAATTACCAGCGCGCTTTCAGCAGGTTTGGCTGGATCCCACCAATAGCGCGGGTATTGCCAAACACCTGCGGTGCCATGCCAGCTTCAAACTCTTCACGGAAATATTTAATGGCACTCTGTAGCGGCTCAACCGCACCCGGCGCATGCGCGCAGAAGGTTTTACCCGGGCCAAGCTGACGGCAGAGTTGCAGTAAGGTTTCGATATCCCCTGGCTGACCCTGTTTCTGCTCCAGCGCACGCAAAATTTTCACGCTCCACGGCAGGCCATCGCGACACGGCGTACACCAGCCACACGACTCACGGGCAAAGAACTCTTCCAGGTTACGCACCAGCGAAACCATATTGATTTCGTGATCGACCGCCATCGCCAGTGCGGTGCCCAGACGGCTGCCCGCTTTACCAATGCTGGCAAATTCCATCGGCAGATCCAGGTGCTGGTCGGTCAGGAAGTCGGTTCCTGCGCCGCCAGGCTGCCAGGCTTTGAACTTCAGCCCGTCACGCATGCCGCCCGCATAATCTTCAAGAATTTCACGCGCGGTGATACCGAATGGCAGCTCCCAGACGCCAGGATTTTTCACCCGTCCGGAGAAGCCCATCATTTTGGTACCGGCATCTTCGCTTTTAGAGATGTTTTTGTACCACTCGACGCCATTGGCCAGAATCGCCGGGACGTTGGAGAGGGTTTCCACGTTGTTCACGCAGGTCGGTTTGCCCCACGCGCCCGCACTCGCCGGAAATGGCGGCTTGGAACGCGGGTTAGCACGACGGCCTTCCAGTGAGTTAATCAGTGCCGTCTCTTCGCCGCAGATATAACGACCTGCGCCGGTGTGAACAATCAGCTCAAAGTCGAAGCCGGTACCCAGAATATTTTTACCGATATAGCCCGCTTCCGTCGCTTCAGCAATCGCACGACGCAGATGCACCGCGGCTTCAATGTATTCGCCACGTAAGAAGATATAGCCACGGTAAGCCTTCAGCGCAAAGGCGCTGATCAGCATTCCTTCCACCAGCTGGTGAGGCATCTGCTCCATCAGCAGGCGGTCTTTATAGGTGCCCGGCTCCATCTCATCAGCGTTACACAGCAGGTAGCGGATGTTCATCGACTCATCTTTCGGCATCAGGCTCCACTTCAGACCGGTAGAGAAGCCTGCACCGCCGCGCCCTTTCAGGCCGGAATCTTTCACTGCTGCGACGATTTCATCCTGCGACATGCTTTTCAGCGCTTTTTCCGCACCGGCATAGCCGTTTTTGCTGCGGTATTCATCAAGCCAGACAGGTTGCTTGTCGTCACGCATCCGCCAGGTCAGCGGATGGGTTTCAGCAGTACGAATGATCTGTTTAATTGTCATTGATACTGCTCCAGTAAACCAGGGATGCCTTCCGGCGTCAGATGCACATGCGTGTCTTCATCTACCATCATCGTTGGGCCCTTGTCGCAGTTGCCCAGACAGCAGGTTGGCAGCAGCGTAAAGCGGCCATCAGCCGTGGTCTGACCCGGTTTGATATTCAGTTGCTGTTCCAGTGCTGACTGGATGCCCTGATAACCGGTGATATGACACACCACGCTGTCACAGTAACGGATCACATGACGACCCACCGGCTGACGGAAAATCTGGCTGTAAAATGTCGCCACACCTTCAACATCACTTGCCGGGATACCCAGGACTTCGGCAATCGCGTTGATTGCACCGTCCGGCACCCAGCCACGCTGTTTCTGCACGATCTTCAGCGCTTCAATTGAGGCTGCACGCGCGTCTTCGTAATGGTGTTTTTCGTGCTCAATAGCGTGATGCTCTTCCGCGCTCAGCACGAAGACCTCGTTAGGGTCGATCGTTTTAATGGCAATGTGTTGATCGTGCATAATTAGCGGTCCACGTCTGACATAACAAAATCGATACTACCCAGATATACGATCAGGTCGGATACCAGGCTGCCACGGATTACGGAAGGAATCTGCTGCAGATGCGGGAAGCTCGGCGTACGCACGCGGGTGCGGTAGCTCATGGTGCTGCCATCGCTGGTCAGGTAGTAGCTGTTGATCCCTTTCGTCGCTTCAATCATCTGGAACGATTCATTGGCAGGCATAACCGGCCCCCACGACACCTGCAGGAAGTGTGTGATCAGCGTTTCAATGTGCTGCAGCGTGCGCTCTTTAGGTGGCGGCGTGGTCAGCGGATGATCCGCTTTAAACGGCCCCTCTGGCATGTTGTTGAGACACTGCTCAAGAATGCGCAGCGATTGCCACATCTCTTCCATTTTCAGCATGACGCGGCTGTAAGCATCGCTGACGCCGTCGCCAACCGGGATTTCAAAATCGAAGTTTTCGTAGCCGGAGTATGGACGCCATTTACGTACGTCAAAGTCGAGACCTGTCGCACGCAGACCAGCACCAGTAGTGCCCCACGCCAGCGCCTCTTCCATGTTGTAAGCGGCAACGCCTTTGGAGCGGCCAATAAGTACGCTGTTGCGCAGTGCCGCTTTGTCATACTCTTTAAGACGTTTTGGCATCCAGTCGAGGAAGTCACGCAGCAGACGTTCCCAGCCTCGCGGCAGGTCATGCGCGACGCCACCGATACGGAACCACGCCGGGTGCATACGGAAACCGGTAATCGCCTCAACCACGTCATAGATTTTCTGACGGTCGGTAAAGGCAAAGAACACCGGCGTCATGGCCCCGACGTCCTGAATAAAGGTGGAGATATAAAGCAGGTGGCTGTTGATGCGGAACAGCTCAGAGAGCATCACGCGGATCACGTTAACGCGATCGGGCACCACGATACCGGCCAGTTTTTCCACCGCCAGTACGTACGGCATCTCGTTTACGCAGCCGCCGAGGTACTCGATGCGGTCAGTGTAAGGAATGTAGCTGTGCCACGACTGACGCTCGCCCATCTTTTCAGCACCACGGTGGTGATAACCGATGTCAGGCACGCAGTCGACAATCTCTTCACCATCCAGCTGCAGAATGATGCGGAACGCACCGTGCGCCGACGGGTGGTTAGGCCCGAGGTTCAGGAACATGAAGTCTTCGTTAGTGGTACTACGTTTCATACCCCAGTCTTCAGGCTTAAAGGTCAGCGCCTCCATCTCTAAATCTTCTTTCTGCCTGGTCAGCGTGAAAGGATCGAATTCAGTGGCACGCGCCGGGTAATCTTTACGCAGCGGATGACCTTCCCAGGTCGACGGCATCATGATGCGCGTCAGATGCGGGTGGCCATCAAAGGTGATACCAAACATTTCCCAGGTTTCACGCTCATACCAGTTGGCATTCGGGAAAAGACGGGTAATGGTCGGCAGATGCATGTCGTTTTCTGAGAGTGCCACCTTGAGCATGATGTCGCGGTTGCGTTCAATCGACAGCAGGTGGTAGAAAACGGAGAAATCCGCCGCAGGCAGGCCTGCACGGTGGGTACGTAAACGCTCATCCACGCCATGCAGGTCATACAGCATGACGTAAGGCTTGGGTAATTTACGCAGGAACTCGATAATTTCCAGTATCTGTTCACGCTTCACCCACACCACCGGGATACCGGTACGGGTTGGCTGAACAGTGAAGGCATCCGGCCCAAAACGGTTACGCAACTCGCCGATCACCGGGTCATCAAGGTGATCACGGGTTTGCCATAGAGGCTGAGCGAGATCTTGCGTGGTCAAATCTGTCATACGTTACTCACCATTCCGGCCTGGTCTCAGGCACTCAAATGAAGGCGTCAGGATGGGGCCATGCATTAAATTGTGATGTTCTGCTGCAGGCGCTGTTTTCCATCCATACGGTTTTAAACTTCGTCCGGGCTGCGCAGATTTGTGACTGCGATGCGCTCGCCGCGTTTTCTTTCACGCTCTGAAGGCATATTGGCGCGGTAAACGCCCTGATCGCCGACAACCCATGAAAGCGGACGGCGCTCTTTGCCGATCGATTCCTGCAGCAGCAGCAGTGCCTGCATGTAGGCTTCAGGACGTGGCGGGCAGCCAGGAATGTAAACATCGACCGGCAGGAATTTATCGACGCCCTGCACCACCGAATAGATGTCATACATACCGCCCGAGTTGGCGCAGGCACCCATGGAGATCACCCATTTTGGTTCCAGCATCTGATCGTATAAACGCTGAATAACCGGAGCCATTTTAGTAAATGGCGTACCGGCAATAACCATGAAATCCGCCTGACGTGGCGAGGCACGCATAACTTCAGCACCAAAACGCGCCACGTCGTGGACCGCGGTAAACGATGTTGTCATCTCTACGTAACAACATGACAGGCCAAAGTTATAAGGCCAGAGGGAGTTTTTACGTCCCCAGTTCACCATGTCATGCAGGGCATTTTCGAGTTTGCCCATATAAACGCTGCGATGAACGTGCTGCTCCAGCGGATCGCTGACGATTTCCTGCTTTTGCAGAGGATAACGGTCGTTCTCACCACCGTTCGGGTCTATGCGGGTGAGCGTATAGTCCATCTTATTGCCTCTCTTTTACTGCTTATGAGGATTGGTGTGGCTGACCGTAGTGGTTTTCACCACCACGCGACGGCGAGCTGGCGCCCAGTCCAGTGCGCCAATGCGTACCAGATAGACCAGACCCGCCAGGAGCACCAAAATGAAAATTGCGGCTTCCACAAAGCCGATCCAACCGCTTTCACGGATTGAAGTCGCCCATGCGTATAAAAAGAGGGCTTCGACGTCGAAAATGACGAAAAACATCGCAACCAGATAAAATTTCGCCGAGAGGCGGATATGGGTATCACCAACGGATTCGATGCCCGATTCGAATGGCGTGTCTTTGTAGCGGGCGCGCGCTCTGCCGCCAAGCAGCCATCCTCCGGTCAGCATGAAAGCACACAGGCCAAAGGCAATAACGATAAATACGATAAACGCCCAGTGCTGAGCGATGATTTCGGTGGTAGTTGACATACTCATTGCTTACTCATCAAAAGTGGCGCTGGCATCCTGCACGCGTTTCCCGCAGCAAACTGACCACATCGATTCAAGGGAAGGGTAAAAACCTTTTAAATGTTGCTGTTATCAGGTAATAAGCAGCCATTTTATGGGGTTTTTACTCCTTTCTATAACCTTTTGTCAACTTTGACAAAAGTATCCAAACATTATTTCACACCTGCATCATATTATTAACAAATGATGCCCCGCTTTCCAGCTAAATCGCTTCAGTCTGTAGGGTTAATTTTAGTGTAGCGGGTATTCACATGCATGGATCGTGCATTTAACAAACATATTTTGACAGGTATGACTCTGTTTTCCTTCCCCTTATCAGGGGTATTTTCTTGATCCAGAACACAGTTCTGCCCTTTTTGCGTTAAATTTCTTCACCTCAAGCTGCAATCCGGAACAAATGGTTCATTTAGTCGGTTGGCAAGTTTCAGTTCGTTAGTGAGTGAAATGTAGTGAGGGTTTTACATCAGGCAGAGTGGCAGGTGGGAAAAGTCTGAAGAGTGTCAGAAATAAAAAAGCCTCTCATTCTGTTCAGGAAAAGAGAGGCCTATGTATAAGCGTTTGTTAAGGCAATCACGCCAGTGTTGAGTACAACACGTTAGCGAAATTACTCTTCGTCATCCAGCAGCAATGTACCATCTGGATTGTTGCTCAGGTTATAAGGATCATTGGTGGACTGCATGGCGTTGAAGATTGCCAGCGCCAGCTCATTATCGCTGTCAGGATTGCGGCACAGCAGATATTGCGTATCTGGCAGAACCGGCAGCCCTTCCGCCGCACCCATCACGCGCAGTTCCGGGCTCATCATCTCTACCGGACGCGCAGTTACGCCCAGCCCCGCTTTCACCGCGGCACGAACTGCAGCCAGTGTGGAAGCGACATAAGAGATACGCCACGGGATACCCGCTTCATTGAGATGATCAATTGCCATATCGCGATAAGGACTTGGCTCATCCAGCAGCACCAATGGAATGGCTTCGCCGCGCTGGAAAATATAATCCGCTGCGCAGTACCACAACGTAGGTGAGGTACGCAGGACCTGATAGGTAAAGTTGCCCGGGCTGGAGGTGGTCACGACCAGGTCCACTTCACCCTGATTGAGCATTTCCATCATAAATGGATTACGTTTAACCCGCACATCGATTGCCAGTTTCGGATAAACCGAGGTTACCCGGTTTAACAGGAAAGGCAGAATAGTGTCAGAGGTATCATCAGAGGCACCAATGGTCAGGACGCCCTGAATGTTACTGTACATCAGAGATGTGCAGGCTTCGTCGTTAAAACGAAGAATTTTTCTCGCATAGCCTAAAAGCTGGATACCGTGCTCTGTTAACAGCTTGTTACGTCCATGTCTGGCAAACAGCTCTTTACCTACCAGTTGTTCCAGACGCTGCATTTGCTGACTGACTGCTGACTGCGTTCTGCAGACCGCTGCAGCGGCCGCTGCAAAGGTATTCAAATCCGCAACGGCAACGAAAGTTCTCAGCAGATCGAGGTCGAGATTAAGTATCGGACGATTTGCATTAGTCATGTTTTTTCTTCACTTATAAGATTTTTACGAACTACTACCCTGGTGTTATTACAAGCTTATCAAAGTGATAAGCAGTAATGGTGCTTAATGACAGTCCTGTGTGAAGACTGACACAAAAAAAATTTATGTGGATCCTGCACTGTTGACTCCCCTGAAAGGGCCATAGCGCTTTTCAATCCATAGTACTTTTCAAGACAGATACAACTTCTGAACCGATGGCGCTGGGGTGCGCAAATGCAGGAAGCTGCGTAGTTGTCTTATTCCCACCAGAAATAATCGGGCGGGATAAAAATCGCACTTTTCAGGCCAGTAAGACGAAGCGGCCATGTGCATTAAATAATAAATTATACTTAATCATTTTTGACTTCAAAATGGAAATGATTTTGTGAAAAGCGCTGTAAATTTTGTGCTAAAGGCATTTCCGGACCCTTATGCCACATTATTGATCACTTTTTAAGCCTTCAGCGTTCCGAAATTTAGTGAAGAAGTGTTAAGTACTGCTCACAATCCTGATAAATGCGTGCCAGAAACGCCTCGTCATTTGGTAATTTTCCGGCGATCACAAGGCCTTAAACAGGCAACTCTTAAGCAGTGTTAAGGCGTAGACGTTGCACGCGTCATAAAATTGTCCACAAAGTGAACATTTATAAAATATCCTTTAACTATTTACCTGGGTGTATATTTCAGGTGCAAAGAAAAGCGTCCTTTACATAACGTTCATATTTCATTTCACAATACCAGAGCCTTATGTTGTCTCAGCACCCCTTTAGATAGTTTAAAATATTTCCATATACATCATTTTTGGTTTTATCAACCATCTCACGCCTTGTTAAATCTTTTTTACGCTACTCACCGTCTAAAAAGTTGTCGAACCCGCCAAAACGGGGCGGCACCCTTCATTTGTGACCGGCAGGAGAGTACATTGTGCTGGTTCGATTTCAGTGGCAGCCAAAAAGGATTCTGCCCGTTAAGGCGGTAACAATGACTTTTCAAATAGATAAATCCGGAAAACTCGATAACGTCTGCTATGACATCCGTGGCCCGGTCCTGAAAGAGGCGAAGCGCCTCGAAGAAGAAGGCAATAAAGTTCTTAAACTGAACATCGGCAATCCGGCGCCGTTCGGTTTCGAAGCACCGGACGAGATTCTGGTCGATGTAATTCGTAATCTTCCCAGCGCTCAGGGCTATTGCGACTCCAAGGGGCTCTATTCCGCCCGTAAAGCGATCATGCAGCACTATCAGGCGCGCGACATGCGTGATGTCACGGTAGAAGATATCTACATTGGCAACGGCGTTTCAGAACTCATTGTCCAGGCGATGCAGGCGTTACTGAACAGCGGCGACGAAATGCTGGTGCCAGCACCTGACTATCCGTTGTGGACGGCTGCGGTTTCCCTCTCCAGCGGAAAAGCGGTGCACTATCTGTGTGATGAGTCAGCAGGCTGGTTCCCTGACCTGGATGATATCCGCAGCAAGATAACACCCCGTACCCGCGGTATTGTAATTATCAACCCGAATAACCCGACCGGCGCGGTCTACAGCAAAGAACTGCTGTTAGAGGTGGTTGAAATTGCGCGTCAGCATAACCTGATCATCTTTGCTGATGAGATCTACGACAAGATCCTTTACGACGAGGCACAGCACCACTGCATCGCTGCCCTGGCCCCGGATCTGCTGACCGTGACCTTCAATGGCCTGTCTAAAACCTATCGTGTAGCCGGCTTCCGTCAGGGCTGGATGGTACTCAACGGGCCGAAGAAACATGCGAAAGGCTACATTGAAGGGCTGGAGATGCTGGCGTCTATGCGCCTGTGTGCCAACGTACCGGCCCAGCATGCCATCCAGACAGCGCTCGGCGGCTACCAGAGCATCAGCGAATTTATCATGCCTGGCGGTCGTCTTTATGAGCAGCGCCAGCGTGCCTGGGAATTGATCAACGATATTCCCGGCGTCAGCTGTGTGAAGCCGCAGGGCGCGCTCTACATGTTCCCAAAAATTGACGCCAAAAAATTTAATATCTTTGACGATCAAAAAATGGTGCTGGATTTTCTCCTTCAGGAGAAGGTGCTGCTGGTACAGGGTAGCGCGTTCAACTGGCCATGGCCCGATCACCTGCGCATTGTTACGCTGCCTCGTGTGGATGATCTGGAGATGGCGATTAATAAATTTGGTCGCTTCCTGCAAGGCTATCGCCAGTAATCACGCCCGCGTATACTGATGCTATTTGGGGAGAGCCTGTCTCTCCCCTGCCTGCTAACAGGAACGCTCATGACACAAAGCCACTTCTTTGCTCACCTCTCCCGTCTTAAGCTGATCAACCGCTGGCCACTGATGCGCAATGTGCGTACCGAGAATGTTTCTGAACACAGTCTGCAGGTCGCCATGGTGGCGCACGCGCTGGCCGTCATCAAAAATCTTAAATTTGGCGGCTCGCTTAATGCCGACCGCATCGCCATGCTGGCGCTTTATCATGACGCCAGCGAAGTGCTCACCGGCGATTTACCCACTCCGGTTAAGTATTACAACGCACAGATTGCCCACGAATATAAGAAAATCGAGAAGATTGCCCAGCAGAAGCTGATTGAGATGCTGCCGGAAGAGTTTCAGGCAATCTATCGCCCGCTGATTGATGAGCATCTGCACAGTGAAGAGGAGCAGGCCGTTGTGAAACAGGCGGATGCACTCTGCGCCTACGTTAAGTGTCTTGAGGAGTTGTCTGCCGGAAATAACGAATTTTTACTGGCCAAAGCGCGACTGGAAAAGACGTTAGCGCAGCGGCGTTCGCTGGAGATGGATTACTTCGTTGAGGTGTTTATTCCGAGTTTCAGCCTGTCGCTGGATGAAATTTCGCAGGATACGCCACTGTAAACCCGACGGCCTGGCCACCGGGCAAATCTTTAAGCCTGCTGGCTGAAGGTAAAGCTGCCGTCAGACTCGCGGGTGACAACCAGAGACGCCAGTGAGTCGAGCCGAAGCGCCACGTCATCCAGCCGCGGTGTCTCCGCCGGAGCATTGATGGCAATTACCGCACAACCCGCGTTCAGGCCGGATAAAATACCCGCGGGTGCATCTTCTGCCACCACACATGACGTCGCCGCTAACCCCAGCTTCTCCGCACCAAGCAGGTAAGGATCGGGCTCAGGTTTGCCTTTAGCGACCTGCTCAGCGGTAATGAACACGGCGGGCTTCGGTAATCCTGCCGCTTTGTGACGGGCATGAGCGACCGGCACCGAGCCAGAGGTGACTATCGCCCAGGGAATCTGCAACTCATTCAGCCGGTTCAGCAGCGCATGGGCGCCTGGCAGCGCCTGCACACCGTCGGTGTCTGCCGCTTCAGCCTGCTCCAGCGCGACAAACTCTGCCTGGATAGCCTCTTCCGACTGGCCTGCCATGAAATGACGCAGAGAGGTAATCGCCTGTTTGCCATGGATGAAATCCAGGATCTCATCAGCGGCGATACCATGACGGGCACCCCACTGGCTCCAGGCTCGTTCAACCGCTGGCAGTGAATCTACCAGCGTGCCGTCTAAATCAAATAGAAAACCTCTGTAGGTCACGCGCTTCTCCTCATCAGGCATTAATCACTTGCGCAATTTCGTTTGCACTTAAATGGTACTGGCGCGGACAAGTCTGCCACAAAGCTAACATCCGTTGATACTTTTCCCACATCGGGGTCTGCGCGTTAAAACCGTGTGTACCGGAATCGAAGTGGGTATAACGCCCTTCGGTATTGACCATAAAACGGACGTAGCCCAGCAGGCGTGCTTCTGTTGCCGCATCAAAGCCCAGAAAGGCGAGACGGCGCTCCTCAACCTGACTTTTCTCTTTAAGATTCGACCAGGAGACGTGCAGTGCGTGATGCATCTCCATTATGTCGATCACTGTCCGGCAGATCGCTTCACTCAGTTCGCCAAACTCTTTATCCAGCTCGCGCATCTGCAGCGCATAACCGCGTTCGATAATGGTCTGGTAACGGCGAAAACGTTCAGCGTTTTCCGGCTCAAGCATGGCCATGATTTTGTACTGGTTGGTAAGAATCAGACGCTGCGCATGGGTCATTTCCATCATTTACTCCCGGTCAGAGACCGCTCAGTTAATCGACAATGGAGAAATGATTGCACAGCGTTAGCAACACGGGAATCGCCGTATCGCCTTTCTTTGATTTAGCCGCAGGTTAGCGGTAACTATTTTACCGCCAGCCCGGGATGGGTCAGAGATCGTCGAGGAAGGTGCGGTCGAGTTGTTTAAACGCCCGCTTAAGCAGATCGGCCAGTGCCTGATAAGTCGGCTTGCCTTCTACCGGTGCTATCGCCTGCCCCGCTTCTTCCAGCCGGGCACGCACTTCATGAAACCAGTTAAGCAGCGTAGGCGGTAGCGGCGTTACTGAACGCTTACCCAGCCACCACAGTCCCTGCATCGGCAGGCTGCAGGCAAACAGCGCCGTTGCTACTGCCGGACCTAACTGACCGCCCATCGCAATCTGCCAGGTCAGCGTAAAAATCGCCAGAGGTGGCATAAAGCGAATGGCGAAACGCGTTGCCGATGAAACGCGGTTTTCCGGGAACACCGGGGCCAGGCGCTTATCAGCGGGCCAGGTCTTCATATAGTGTTGGCCGCGCTGAAACATCCGAAACCAATTGGTACTGCCAGATTCATTCGCCATGGCTCACCTCAACTAATGCTGCAAAGATTAAAAAATAGTTATAAAGACACAACTTTACGTAACAACCTTCAATTATTTTTGTCTTTAAAGAGGACTCCGGCTATTCTGACGCCGTTTTAAACCTCTCCGGGAGCGGAATGCGCCTTTGGGAAGAGGCCTGAGCCATATTTCGACAAGGCAATCTTAAAATTTTCACGTAAGATTGCTAAAATTTTTTGCGGAATTGAGAATTTCTGTCTACCGCATGATGTTTGTCATTAATCTACCAGCTTTCATGGGCTACGCTGATAGTCTGATTGCGTTATATTTAGCCACTCTCAAAAAATAGGTACTTCCATGTCGAGTAAGTTAGTTCTGGTTCTGAACTGTGGCAGCTCTTCCCTCAAGTTTGCCATCCTTAACCCTGCCAGCGGTGAAGAGTTCCTGTCAGGCCTGGCGGAATGTTTCCATCTTCCTGAAGCCCGCATCAAATGGAAGCTGGAAGGCGAAAAACAGGAAGCGCCTCTGGGTGCTGGCGCAGCGCACAGCGAAGCGCTGAACTTTATCGTTAAAACCATTCTGGCACAAAAACCTGAGCTTTCGGCACAAATTGCTGCAATCGGCCATCGTATCGTACATGGCGGCGAGAAGCTGACGCAGTCAGTCATCATCACTGAAGACGTGGTACAGGGCATCAAAGACGCCTCCTCTTTTGCACCGCTGCACAATCCGGCTCATCTGATCGGTATTGATGAAGCGATGAAAAACTTCCCGCACCTGTCAGATAAGAATGTCGCGGTATTCGACACCGCTTTCCATCAGACAATGCCGGAAGAGTCTTATCTCTATGCGCTACCGTACAAATTATATAAAGAGCATGGCGTTCGTCGCTATGGCGCGCATGGCACCAGCCATTTCTATGTGACTCACGAAGCCGCCAAAATGCTTAATAAGCCGCTTGAGTCCCTGAACATTATCACCTGTCACCTCGGTAATGGTGGTTCAGTTTCTGCCATTCGTAACGGCGAGTGCGTAGACACCTCAATGGGTCTGACTCCGCTGGAAGGTCTGGTGATGGGAACCCGCAGTGGCGACATCGATCCCGCGATCATCTTCTTCCTGCACGATACGCTGGGTATGAGCGTTGACGCCATCAATAAACTGCTGACCAAAGAGTCAGGCCTGTTAGGTCTGACCGAAGTCACCAGCGACTGCCGCTACGTAGAAGACAACTACACCACCAAAGAAGATGCGAAGCGCGCAATGGATGTCTTCTGTCATCGCCTGGCGAAATATATCGGCAGCTACACCGCGCTGATGGATGGCCGTCTTGACGCCGTCGTGTTCACTGGCGGCATCGGTGAAAACGCCGCGATGGTCCGTGAGCTTTCACTGAAAAAACTGGCACTGCTGGGCTTCGACGTCGACCACGAGCGCAACCTGGCGGCCCGTTTCGGCAAGTCAGGTTACATCAATAAAGAAGGCACCCGCCCGGCGCTGGTCATTCCGACCAACGAAGAGCTGGTCATTGCCCAGGACGCCGCGCGTCTGACTGCGTAAAATACTTCTCTCCGTCAGCTCAGGCTGACGGAGTTGTTTTTGACACCCTGCCACTACTGAGAGGTTCAAACGTGTCACGTACAATTATGCTCATTCCGACCGGCACCAGCGTCGGCCTGACCAGCGTCAGCCTTGGCGTTATTCGCGCCATGGAACGTAAAGGCGTTCGCCTTAGCGTCTTTAAGCCAATTGCTCAGCCACGTGCTGGCGGCGACACCCCGGATCAAACCACCACCATCATCCGTAAGAACTCCTCGATTCCTGCCGCAGAACCGCTGCAGATGTCGCGTGTTGAGTCACTGCTGGGCTCCAACCAGCAGGATGTGCTGATGGAAGAGATCATCTCCCGTTACCATGCCAACACCCAGGATGCGGAAGTGGTGCTGGTTGAAGGTCTGGTTCCAACCCGTAAGCATCAGTTCGCCAACGCGCTGAACTATGAAATCGCGAAAACCCTGAACGCGGAAATCGTCTTCGTGATGGCGCTGGGCAATGACTCTCCGGCACAGCTGAAAGAGCGCATTGAACTGACGCAAAGCAGCTTCGGCGGTCAGAAGAACAAAAATATCACTGGCGTGATCATCAACAAACTCAACGCACCGGTTGACGATCAGGGACGTACCCGCCCTGACCTGTCAGAAATCTTTGATGACTCATCAAAAGCCAGTATTGCCAATATCGATCCTAAGCAACTGTTCTCAGACAGTCCGCTGCCGGTGCTGGGCTGCGTGCCGTGGAGCTTTGATCTGATTGCTACCCGCGCGATCGATATGTGCCGCCACCTGGATGCTCGCATCATCAATGAAGGTGAGATTCAGACTCGCCGGGTTAAATCTGTTACCTTCTGCGCCCGCAGTATTCCGCACATGCTGGAGCATTTTCGTCCTGGCTCACTGCTGGTGACTTCTGCTGACCGTCCGGATGTGCTGGTCGCCGCCTGTCTGGCCGCGATGAACGGCATTGAGATTGGCGCAATCCTGCTGACCGGTAACTACGAGATTGACGATCGCATTGCCCGTCTCTGCGACCGCGCCTTCCAGACCGGCCTGCCGGTGTTTATGGTGAAAACCAATACCTGGCAGACCTCACTGAGCCTGCAGAGCTTTAATCTTGAAGTGCCTGCTGATGACACGCAGCGCATCGAGAAAGTGCAGGAATATGTCGCCAGCTACATTAATGCAGAGTGGATTGAGTCACTGACCGCCACATCTGAACGCAGCCGTCGCCTGTCACCACCCGCCTTCCGCTATCAGCTTACCGAGCTGGCGCGTAAAGCGGGCAAACGCGTGGTGCTGCCAGAGGGTGATGAGCCGCGTACGGTTAAAGCGGCTGCTATCTGTGCTGAACGCGGCATCGCCACCTGCGTACTGTTAGGTAACCCGGAGGAGATTCAGCGTGTCGCTGCGGCTCAGGGTGTTGAACTGGGCAAAGGCGTTGAGATTGTTGACCCGGAACAGGTTCGTGAAAACTATGTGCCGCGTCTGGTTGAGCTGCGTAAGAGCAAAGGCATGACCGAAGTCGTCGCTCAGGAGCAGCTGGAAGATAACGTGGTACTCGGCACCATGATGCTGGAGAGCGGCGAAGTGGATGGCCTGGTGTCAGGTGCGGTTCATACGACCGCCAACACCATTCGTCCGCCGCTGCAGTTGATCAAAACCGCGCCTAACAGCTCACTGGTATCCTCGGTGTTCTTTATGCTGCTGCCGGAGCAGGTGCTGGTTTACGGTGATTGTGCCATTAACCCGGATCCGACCGCTGAGCAGCTGGCTGAGATCGCTATCCAGTCAGCTGATTCTGCCAGCGCCTTTGGTATCGATCCGCGTGTTGCGATGATCTCCTACTCTACTGGCACGTCAGGTGCGGGCAGCGACGTTGAGAAAGTGCGTGAAGCAACGCGCATTGCGCAGGAGAAACGTCCTGATCTGGTGATCGATGGTCCGCTGCAGTATGACGCCGCGATCATGGAAGATGTGGCGAAATCTAAAGCGCCGAATTCCCAGGTTGCCGGGCGCGCTACTGTGTTTATCTTCCCGGATCTCAACACCGGTAACACCACCTACAAAGCAGTACAGCGTTCAGCCGATCTGATCTCCATCGGACCGATGCTGCAGGGTATGCGTAAGCCGGTTAATGACCTGTCTCGCGGTGCGCTGGTGGATGACATCGTCTACACCATCGCCCTGACCGCCATTCAGTCTCAGCAGGCTGAAGGCTAAACGGCTGGTCATAACGAAAAAGGCATGCCCCAGAGCATGCCTTTTTTTCGCCGGTAACAAAGCGGCCCGGTCTGATGCAGATGAATAACCTGAATTAAGGCGCCTGTTTTCAGGCCCGGTTATCGCCGTTGCGGCTCATCCACAGGGAGAGCGCTTTCAGCGAATCATCGGTGAACTCATCACAACGCGCGGTGATCTCATCGGGCGTCATCCAGATAATCTCATCGACTTCCGATTCCTGCATGGCGAATGGCCCGTGTGACACACAACTGAACAGACCGCCCCAGACACGACAGTGCTGATCTTCGAAGTAGAATTTGCCATGTTCAGCAAATGGCACCGCGGCGATCCCTAACTCCTCTTCTGCTTCACGTCGCGCAGATTCCAGCATATCTTCACCGCTCTGCACCACGCCGCCCGCGGTTGCGTCGAGTTTGCCCGGCATAAAATCTTTTATCTCGGTGCGACGCTGTACCAGAATCTTACCCATACCGTCATGAACCACAATATAGGTAGCGCGGTGACGCAGGCATTGAGCACGCATCTGCGCACGTGTCGCCTGAGCAACGACTTCATTCTCTTCGTTTACGATATCGACCCACTCGATGCCGTCACCCGCAGTTTGATCCACCATCAGTAACCCTTTCCTGTTTGGCGTACAGTTGTGTACGCAGTTTGCCACGTCGTTATTTTTATGTGGCGTAAGGTAATCACTTCCGACAGCCTGAGCAAGCCCTGGCTGTTACCGATTTTTACCACTTTCTGCTAACCACAGCTGCACCGAGGCGCGCTGCCACTGAAACTCAGCATAATGCCGCAGACGGGCGGGCAAAGGATCGCCATGTAATACCAGCCGGTTAAGCATTACTGCCAGATCGGTATCCGCGATGGACCACTCACCAAACAGGTTCTGTTGCCCCTCAGGCAGCAAACGATCGACAGCGGTAACCAGTTTATCCACCGCCTGCTGCGCTGACGCAGTCAGTGGCGCAAAACGCTCACCAGCAAACAACACTTCTGTCGGACGCTCCTGACGGATCCACAGGAAGTCACTGCGTAGCCAGGCCTGAATCTCCCTGGCACGGGCGCGCTTCTCACGGTCACGTGGATAGAGGCGTTCAAATTCGGGGGCAGGAAAACGCTCTTCGAGATATTCCGTAATCGCCGAGGATTCGCTTAACAGGAAGTCATCAATCTGGAGAGTCGGCACACGGCAGGTCAGTGACAGCTCGCGGTATGCTGCGGCGTTTTGCTGATTCTGCGACAGATCGACACGTTTCAGCTGGAATGGGATCCCTTTTTCGGTAAGAGCAACATAGGCAGACATAGCGTAAGGACTGAAAAATGATGAATCTGACCACAGGGTGATGGACGGATAATTCATCGGTTACCTCAATTGGCTGTCAGGGTTGCATCATGTTTACCGATTTTTTTTTGCGAAGGCAACGCTGAGCTGCTCCGATCTCTGCCACCGGAATAAGAAAGCGCGACGCGACTCACTCTGGAATGGCTCGACTCTTCTATGCTGAAAGGTGCAAATAACAAAAACATCAAGGGAGCCGCAACATGCACATTCTAATTACCGGTGGCACGGGACTGATTGGCCGACACCTGATCCCGCGCCTGCAACAGCTGGGGCATCAGATAAGCGTGGTGACACGTGACGTGGTCAGCGCACGTGAAAAACTGGGCGAGAACGTCGCACTCTGGTCAGGCCTGGCGCAACAATCGAATCTGGATAACATCGATGCGGTAATTAATCTGGCGGGAGAACCCATCGCCGACAAGCGCTGGACGGAGCCGCACAAACAGCAGCTGTGCGAAAGCCGCTGGCAGATCACCGAGCAGATTGCCTCACTGATTAATGCCAGTGCAACGCCACCCGCCGTCCTGATTTCTGGTTCGGCAACTGGCTTCTATGGCAATACCGGCGATCTGGTGCTGACTGAAGAGGACCAGGGACAGGATGAGTTTACCCATCAGCTCTGCGCCCGCTGGGAGCAGCTGGCGCTCAGCGCCGCGAGTGAACGTACCCGCGTCTGCCTGATACGCACCGGCGTGGTGCTGGCTCGTGAAGGCGGCGCACTCAGTAAAATGAAACTCCCCTTTAAGTTTGGCGCGGGCGGGCCGATCGGCAGTGGCAAACAGTATATGCCATGGATCCATATCGATGACATGGTCAACGCGATTCTCTGGCTGCTGGATCATGAGGATCTGCACGGCCCGTTCAACATGGTGGCCCCTTACGCGGTACGTAATGAGCAGTTTGCCGCCACGCTGGGGCGGGTGATGCATCGTCCGGCCTTTATGCGCACGCCAGCCAGCGCCATTAAGCTCATGATGGGCGAATCGTCGGTGCTGGTGCTGGGAGGACAGCATGTGCTGCCAAAGCGGCTGGAAGCCTCTGGTTTCGGCTTCCGCTGGTACGATTTGCAGGAAGCCTTACAGGATGTCGCAGGATAACCCTGCAGCGGCTCAGGGCCGCCGCAGGGGTAATTAGCTACGCTGTCCGGCCACCCGCGACTGCATTGCCTTCTCTTCCCGCGTGTGCCCCGGTTGTGGCACGCGGATAATAAAGGTCAGCACGCCAGCGAACACATACAGCGCGGTATAGGCCCATACCACTCCGACGATGTCGAAGAATGGCAGCATGATGGAGGCGATAGCCGGTGCCACAAAGTTACTGAGTCCCGCGGAGAGATTGTAAATCGAGACCGCTGCCCCTTTGTGATGCGGCTCCAGCGTCGGAAAGACGGCGGTCATCGGCACAAACGCGGCAACAAAGATCCCCAGCATGACCGCAGGAATTAATGCGACCCAGAAATTATGCCCCGCATGCAGCGGCAGGTAATAGAATGTCAGGCTGGAGATAGCCATGCCCAGGCAACCAAACCAGCGTACCTGACGGATCCAGCCTAGCTTCTCACCGGTGAGGCCCCAGAAGATATTCGTAAAGATGGTAACAAAGAAGAACACCGCCCAGATCTGTAGCCATTCAGAAAGGGTAAAGCCGAGACGGTCGACAAACAGCAGTGGCATGATAATGGCGAAACCAAACAGCGACAGCGTGTTGATGATGCGAATCAGGCAGGCATAAAAGACATGCTGATTGGTGAACAGGATGGTTACGGCACGCGACATCTCTGTCATCTTCTCACGCATCGGCAGATTCACGCGGGAACGATCTACCGGCACGTTGCGCAGGCTGAACCAGGCAAGAATCCCACCACAGGCGACCCAGATGATGGCCAGCCACAGCGTTCCGGTCTCCCCCAGTATCGGAATGGTCAGACTGGGCAGATAGCTGCCCACCACGCCAATGCCGATTGAATACATCGCCCAGAACCAGCCGGTCGCCGCCGCCAGTTTCTCGCGCGGTAAGACCTGCACCAGCATCATCATGAAAGAGTAGATAAACAGTGGATAAGCCAGCCCGCGAATGCCGTAAAACAGCACCATAAGGGGATAATTACGCAGCCCAAGCCCAAGCGACATAAACAGTGCATGCATGACGATCCACAGCACAAAGCCAATCATCATCGCGCGCTGCGGCGTGATCAGCTCGGCGACCACGCCCGATGCCCAGGCTGCCAGCGCTACTGCCAGACCATAGAAGGTGAACACGACGGCAGACTGCGCGGGCGAAAAGCCCATGTCGGTGATATGGCGCGACAGAAACGCCATTTCAAAGCCATCACCCGCCATAAAGATGGCGATAGCGAGGAAGCCCCAGAACATCTTTTTCGGTAAGCCAAACCAGTATTCATTCGATTGCATCACAATCACCTTCTGTTTGGTTAGTCGTTATGCAGGCAGCAGGTTACGCACCTGTTGCTGCTGGATGTAAAGTTCCCGGAACAGACGCAGCCGCTGTTGCAGAACGGCTCCGCGAGCGTTGTTCGGTTGATAGCGCGCCTGGACTGGCGGCTTCAGACACACCTCATGCTCAGCACCGCCCTCAGCCAGCCACGCCAGACGTGCCGCCCCCAGCGCGCCAGAGGCGCTGGCCGGGTGGGTAATAACCGGCAGTTGCAGCACATCGGCAATCAATTGCGCCCACAGCGTGCTGCGCGCTCCCCCACCGGTGAGGCTGTATTGCTGAATGTGGTGCCGGGCCTCGCCGAGCGCCTCTGCCCCATCAGCCAGTCCAAATGCCACGCCTTCAATCACCGCATAGCCCAGCAGGGCGCGCGGCATTTCATGCCGCAGATTGAAGAAAGCACCGGAGGCGTCAGGATCGTTGTGAGGGGTGCGCTCCCCGGAGAGATAGGGCAAAAAAATCGGGGCGCTACGCAGCTGTTCATCACTGAGCTGTGCCATCTCCTCCATCAGCTGGCTTTCACTCACTGACAGCAGATTGCACAGCCAGCGCAGACAACTGGCGGCGCTGAGCATCACACTCATCTGATGCCAGCGGCCCGGTAGCGCATGGCAAAAGGCGTGCACCCCGGATTGCGGGTCCGCCTGTAAACGGTCATTGACGACAAAAATCACCCCGGACGTCCCCAGTGAGATAAAAGCATCCCCGGCGTTCACCGCACCTACCCCGACGGCCGACGCGGCATTGTCCCCGCCGCCTCCTGCAACCTTGACTAAGGTGGATAAGCCCCACTCGCTCGCCAGTGCCGGCTGCAGATGTCCACTTACTGCACTGCCTTCCACCAGTTCAGGCATTTGGGAACGCTTCAGTCCGGTGATGGCCAGCAGTTCGTCCGACCAGTCACGCCGTGACACGTCGAGCCACAGCGTTCCGGCAGCATCCGAAGGCTCAGTGACAAAGCGCCCGGTCAGACGCCAGCGCAGGTAATCTTTCGGCAGCAGAACCTTATCGATGCGGCTGAAGATTTCTGGCTCATGTTCCGCAACCCAGCAGAGCTTCGGTGCAGTGAAGCCAGGCATAATCATATTGCCGCTGATCGCTATCATCCGGGGATGGTGCTTCGCCAGCCTTTCACACTGCGGTGCACTGCGCGTGTCGTTCCACAGGATACATGGACGCAGCACCCTGCCCCCGGCATCCAGCAGCACGGCCCCGTGCATCTGACCGGACAATCCTATCGCGCGAATCTCAGCCCATGCCTGAGGAAAATGATGACGCAATTCCGCCAGAACCTCACAGCAGGCTTGCCACCAGCGTTCAGGTTCCTGTTCTGCCCAGTGAGGATGCGGACGCTGCACGCTGAGCGTGGCGTGCTGAGACGCCACAATCTCACCCTGAGTGTTCACGATCAGCGCTTTAAGCTCTGAAGTACCGATATCAATACCGAGATACATGATTACACCGCCGCCAGTTCAGGCTGCTTCAGCCACTGCTGCAGACTCGCCACCCGGCGCGTCACCAGCTCATGAAACGCCCTATCGGACGCCAGTTCCGCAAACAGCGCGCGATCGCTCAGGAACGCACGGAGCGGATCGGCGCTGGCAAACTGTTTACGCAGCATTTCGACCTGAAGCGCACCATCCTGATAGGGATAGGGTAAGTCGTCACTGGCCCAACGCTGCATAAACAGGAAGAAGAGTGCCGGGATCACCGCCGTTGCGGCCGGCTGCACGCCGCGCTGGTAACACGCCTGCAGGGTTGGCGTCACCATGCCGGGAATTTTGGACAAGCCATCGGCACCGACGCGCTGATTGGTGTCCTGAATATAGGGATTACTGAAGCGGGCCAGCACCACATCGCGATAATCCGCCAGATCGAGCGGGCTGGGCGAAAGTGAGGGAATGACATCCTGGGTCACGTAGTCGTGCGCCAGTTGATAAATGGCCGGATGACGGGTGCTCTCATCAATATAGTTCAGCCCAATCAGCGTGCCCGCCCAGGCAATCGCGGCATGGGTCGCATTGAGGATGCGAATTTTCGCTTCTTCCCACGGCAGCACCGATTCCACCAGCTCTACGCCCGCCTTTTCCAGTGCCGGGCGTCCGGCAATGAAATCATCCTCAATGACCCACTGAATAAAAGATTCGGCCATTACTGCTGCGCCATCCTGTTTGCCGGTCGCCGCCTGCACGCGTTCGGCCACCTGCGGGGTGGGTCGCGGCGTTATGCGATCGACCATGGTATTCGGTGAACGGGTCTGTGCACGCACCCAGTCGGCCAGCGTGGTATCGCCTTTGGCAGTCAGAAACGCCAGGAAGGCGTCACGAAAACGCTCGCCATTGTGACGCAGATTGTCGCAGTTCAGCAGCGTGACCGGTGCCCCGCCCTCGGCAACTCGCTGTGTCAGAATGCGGCTGAGTGCGCCGTAGAGGGTGCGGATATCGCCACCCAGATCGGCCTTCACGTCCGCCTGACTGAGATCCAGCGTAAACGCGGGCGTCAGGTAGTAGCCTGCTTCAGTCACGGTGAAGCTAATCACACGCGTTTCCGCACGCGCGCCCTGCTCAATCAGCGCGCTGATGTCGCTGTCCCAGGGCAAAATTTTGCGCAGCGACGTGATGGTTTCATAGTCGCGCTCACCTTCAGGCGTCACGGTTTCCAGCACATATTCGCCCTGCTGCTGCGCGAGCTGATCAAGCAGCGGCGCGGCGTCCTGGCGGATATTGCCCAGCGCGATGCCCCAGCTTTCGTCGCCCTGCTTACGCAACTGATGCAGATACCACGCCTGATGTGCCCGATGAAAAGATCCTGCGCCGATATGCATCCACACGGATTGATTGGTCATAATCGCCTCGATTAAACATTTGCCACGATGAGGGGCATTTGCCCGATAGCCGTTAGCATAGTGTTCATCACGCGGACCCTTCTGCGAGCTCTGTCACAAATAATGCTTTTGCTCTTGTATTGGGCTTTTGCCCGATTAGCGCTTTTTGCACGGCTCGCGTTAAGATGTCTCCCTGAATTCGACGGAACAGCGTGATGAGCAGAGAAGAGAAAAAGCAGGAGCTGGCCGCGCGTGCCGCGTGGATGTATTACGTTGCGGGCGTGACACAGCAGGAGATTGCGCAGGCACTGGGATTATCGCGCCAGGTGGCGCAGCGTCTGGTATCCAGTGCTCGTGAAATGGGCATGGTAAACGTAAAAATCGATCATCCCGTCACGCACTGTCTGCAGCTGGCGCGTGAGGTCAAGGAGAAGTTTGGTCTGGATCTCTGTCGCGTCGTGCCCTCGGCCAGTCTGAACGAGGATGCCATTCAGCAAATGCTGGCAGTCGAAGGGGCGGCGGTGATGGCACAGTTCATCAGTGAGGAAGCGCCACAGGTCTTTGGTATTGGTTCCGGTAAAACCTTACGCTCTATCATCGACGCGTTACCCTGGGTGGATCGCCCGCAGCATCATTGCGTTTCGATGATTGGCGCCATCGCGCGGGATGATTCCGGAACACGTTATGATGTCCCGCTGAAGATGGCCGAAAAGATGCAGGGTAAGTATTTCTTTATTCCGGCCCCCCTCTACGCCGACACGCCTGAGGATAAAGCGATGTGGGTGCAGCATAAGGTCTACCAGCGCGTCACCGAACGCGCCTTACGGGCAGACGTAGCCTTTGTCGGGATTGGCGAAGTGATGCCAGGCTGTCCACTGAACGCCGAGGGATTTATTACCGATGCGCAGGTTGAGGCGCTGAATGCGCGTGGCGTCGCAGGCGAGATGCTCGGTCACTTTTTCAATCAGCAGGGTGAACGCGTGTGGGGGGAAACGGATGAACTCCTGACCAGCGTGCATCTGGAAAGTCAGACACAACGCAAAATCATTGGCTTTGCCGGTAGCGAACGCAAGTACCCGGCGATCCGAGCCGCCTTACAGGGCGGCTGGGTATCGGGTCTGGTGACCGATGAGGACACGGCGCTGAAGTTACTGCAGACGTGAAGCAGCGGGCAGGCAGCGTACCGGCGCAGGGCACGTAACGCCGGAGTCCTGCTTCCCGCACCTGTCCTCCCCGATAACCGTTACTTCAGCGATCCCTTGAGGAACTGCTGTAAACGCGGACTTTTCGGGCTGCCGAACACCTCCGCAGGCGGACCCTGCTCTTCGATTTTTCCCTGATGCAGGAAAATCACGTGATTTGAGACGTGACGGGCAAACTCCATCTCGTGGGTCACCACCACCATAGTTTTTCCTTCTTCCGCCAGCTTCTGCATGATGCGCAGTACTTCCCCGACCAGTTCCGGATCAAGCGCCGAAGTGGGTTCGTCAAACAGCAACACTTCTGGCTCCATCGCCAGCGCGCGCGCAATCGACACACGCTGCTGCTGACCACCAGAAAGGTGCACCGGATATTTTGCCTGCGCCCGCGCATCAATCCCGACTTTATCGAGGTATTTGATGGCACGCTCACGCGCCGCCGCTTTGCTCAGCCCCAGCACCTGAATCGGCGCTTCCATCACGTTTTCCAGCACGGTCATGTGACTCCACAGATTAAAGTGCTGGAACACCATGGTCAGGCTGGTACGTAACGCGCGCAGCTGCTCTTTGTCAGCCACTTTGAGCTGACCATCTTTGTCACGGACTAAGGTAATTTGTTGGTTATTCACCATGATGCTGCCTTCACTCGGTTTTTCGAGGAAGTTAATGCAGCGTAAAAAGGTACTTTTCCCTGAACCGGACGATCCAATGATACTAATCACATCGCCCGCTTTAGCAGTTAACGAGACCCCTTTCAGCACTTCATGTTCACCGTAACGTTTATGCAATTCGGTGACGCTTAATTTATTGTCAGCCATAGTTCTTCTCAATGCGATGAAGAGGGTTTCACGTGGGCCAGCCAGCGACGTTCCGCCAGGCGGAACAGGCTGATCAACACGTAAGAGATAATCAGGTACAACACAGCCGCCAGACCAAAGGCGGTAAACGGCTGATAGGTCGCCGAGTTAATATCCCGCGCGATTTTCAGCAGATCCGGCACGGTGGCGGTGAAGGCCAGCGCCGTGGAGTGCAGCATCAGAATCACTTCGTTGCTGTAGGCCGGCAGTGCAGTACGCAGCGCCGATGGCAGGATAATGCAGCGATAAAGTTTAAAAGTAGAGAAGCCGTACGCCCGTGCCGCCTCAATTTCACCGTGTGGCACCGAGCGAATCGCACCGGCAAAAATTTCCGTGGTGTAGGCGCAGGTGTTGAGGGTGAAGGCGAGCAGCGTACAGTTCAGACCACTGCGGAAAAAGGCATTCAGCAGTTCAGTGCCTTTCACAATCTCCAGCGTGTACATGCCGGAGTAGAACACCAGCAGCTGCACATAGAGCGGCGTGCCGCGAAAGACGTAGGTAAAGAGCCAGACCGGAAAGCTGATAAAACGGTTTGGCGAAACCCGGGCTATCGCCAGCAGAATGGCCAGACAGCCGCCAATGGTGACGGAGAGAATTAACAGCCACAGGGTGATAGCCACACCGGTAAAACGATAGCCGTCCGTCCAGAGCAGCGATTTCCAGTATTCCTGAATAATCTCAATCATAACTCGCCCTCTTCACACCGACCGTATAGCGGCGGTTCAGCCACCACAGCACGCCGTTCGACAGCGTGGTGAACACCAGATAGATCACACCGGCGACAATGGCGAAGTAGAACGGCTGCCAGGTACTTTTCCCCGCCAGCTGCGTTGCCTTCACCACATCTTCCAGCCCCAGCAGCGAAACCAGCGCGGTAGCTTTCAGGATCACCTGCCAGTTATTTCCGATGCCCGGCAGCGCATAGCGCATCATGGCCGGAAACAGAATGCGGCGGAACACCTGCGCGCCGGTAAAGCCAAACGCAGTAGCCGCTTCAATCTGCCCTTTTGGCACCGCCATAAAGGCGCCACGGAACGTTTCGGTGAAGTAAGCACCATAGATAAAGCCGAGCGTGATGATACCAGCAACCATCGGGTCGATATCAAACTGCGCCATGCCCAGTGCGTCGGTGACCTGGTTGAGGACAATCTGCAGACCATAGAAGATCAGCAGCATGAGTACGAGGTCTGGCACACCACGAATCAGCGTGGTGTAGCCTTCAAAAATCATCGCCAGTGGCCGGCTGCGCGACAGTTTCGCGCCTGCGCCTATCAGGCCCAGCAGCACTGCCAGCACGACGGAGGTGAGCGCCAGCTCCAGCGTCACCAGCGTGCCCCGGAGAATTACATCAGAATAGCCATACAGCATCGAGAGGGTCCTGTCGTGGGGTGAAAACGAAACGCTGCCCGCCAGTGATTGACGGGCAGTTTAGCCTTACCTCTCCTGTGTGAATGCCATACGCCAGAAAGCCTGTCCGGTTTCCGCGCCAGGCAGAACCGGCTCAGGCCCGACACAACGGCAGCCGGGTCACAGCGGGTAAAGCGACAGGATGATTAGTCGCCGTACACATTGAAATCGAAGTATTTCTTCGCAATCTTGTCGTAAGTGCCATCTTTACGTATATCAGCAAAAGCTTTGTCGATGGCGGCTTTCAGTTCGCTGTCATCTTTACGCAGTCCCATGCCGGTACCGACGCCAAAAATCTTGTCATCTTTCACGGCCGGACCCGCGAAGGCGTAATTTTTACCGACCGGCTGCTTCAGGAATCCTTCGCTGGCCTGCACTTCATCCTGGAAGGCAGCATCAATACGACCGGCATTCAGATCCTGATAGACCAGATCCTGGTTAGCATAAGGCGTAACGTTCACCCCTTTTGGCCGCCAGTTCTGATTGGCGTAGGTTTCCTGGGTGGTGCCCTGCAGCAGACCGATGTTTTTGCCTTTCAGCGACTCAAGGGTCGGCTCAATTTTCGATCCCTTCGGTGCGACTAAACGCGCGTTCGCCGCATAGAGTTTTTCCGAGAAGGCGATCTCTTCCTGACGTTTTGCTGTGATGGAAAGTGAGGAGATGATGGCATCAATTTTCTTCGCTTTCAGCGAGGGGATTAGCGCATCAAAGTCGCTTTCAACGTAGGTACATTGGGTATGAATGCGTTTACAGATTTCGTTAGCGAGGTCGATATCGAAGCCTACTAACTTGCCTTGCGCGTCTTTCGACTCAAACGGTGGGTAAGTTGGATCTGTGCCGATACGGATTGAACCCGGAACTGCCGCAAAGACGCTGGCAGCACTGGTTAAGCCCAGCATCAGGGAAAGAGCCAGAACACGCTTTTTCATAGATTACCCTCAAGTGAAGTGCTTTTTGTTATGTGGTTCGTGATGTGTTTGCGCAAAGTAATTTGCATGTTTCATGCCAGTTCTGCAAGTTATCCACGCCGTTAACGTGATGACAGACAGGCGAAAACGCTGAGTTTGTGAGGGGAATATAGCAGTGAAGTAAAAGAGAAAAAGCGACGTTGTTAACTTTTGGTGCGTCAAATGCACGAAGAGTGATCCGAGGCGCGCTTATGCACTAAATAAGTGCGCCAGGGGAACTTTATGCACCCTGCCAGCGCATAAAGAGATCTTCCGGTAATTCGATATCGAACTGATCGATTACCCGATTAACAGTCTGGTCGATGAGCTGATCGATGGTTTCAGGCCGATGATAAAATGCCGGCACGGGCGGCATGATAATGGCACCCAGTTCGGCCGCGGTGGTCATCATCCGCAGGTGGCCGACATGCAGCGGCGTTTCGCGTACGCACAACACCAGCTTACGCTGCTCTTTTAACACTACGTCAGCCGCACGGGTCAGCAACGAATCACTGTAGCTATGCACGATGCCTGAAAGCGTTTTCATCGAGCAGGGTAAAATCGCCATGCCCAGCGTTTTGAACGACCCTGACGAGATATTTGCTGCAATATCGCGCACGTCATGCACCACATCGGCCAGCGCCTGCACGTCACGCAGCGAATAATCGCTCTCCAGTCCCAGCGTCTGACGCGCCGCCTGACTCATGACCAGATGTGTTTCTACCTCTTCCACCTGCTGCAACACCTGCAGCATGCGCACGCCATAGATCACCCCGCTTGCGCCAGAGATGCCAATGATGAGTCGTTTCATATTCCAACCTTATGTCAGCCAATGGGCCATCATACGCGGCCAGCGGGTTTCTGAAAACAAACAGGGCGGGATTGCTCCCGCCCTGTTTTATGCTGCCCGATTATGGGTGGATATCAGCCTTCGTTGTGCAGCTCAAGGTTTTCGACTTCGTTCTGGCGCTGAAGCGCTTTGGCATCGTCATTACGCAGCGACTCCAGATACTCCAGATACTGCTGGTCGACATCTTTCGTCACGTAAATGCCGTTGAACACCGAGCACTCAAATTGTGCAATGTCCGGATTCTCCTCACGCACCGCTTCGATCAGATCGTCGAGATCCTGGAAAATCAGTGCATCGGCTTTAATCAGCTGTCGAATCTCTTCGACTTCGCGGCCGTGCGCAATCAGTTCCGTGGCGCTCGGCATATCGATGCCGTAGACGTTCGGGAAACGAATTTCCGGTGCCGCTGAGGCCAGGTAAACCCGTTTCGCACCCGCTTCACGCGCCATCTCAATGATCTGCTCTGAGGTGGTACCGCGTACGATAGAGTCATCCACCAGCAGCACATTTTTATCACGGAATTCAGCGCGGTTCGCGTTGAGCTTGCGGCGCACCGCGCTGCGGCGTAACTGCTGGCCTGGCATGATAAAGGTACGACCAACGTAACGGTTTTTCACGAAGCCCTGGCGATAAGGCTTGTCAAGAATACGGGCGATTTCCAGCGCGATATCGGTAGAGGTTTCCGGAATCGGAATCACGACGTCGATATCGAGATCTTCCCACTCGCGGGCAATTTTCTCGCCCAGCTTGGTGCCCATGCGGACACGGGCGCTGTAGACCGAAATCTTGTCCAGGAAGGAGTCCGGACGCGCAAAGTAGACATACTCGAACAGGCACGGATTGCTTTTTGGGTTTTCAGCACACTGACGGGTCGAAAGCTGGCCTGCTTCAGTGACATAAACCGCTTCACCCGGAGCAACGTCACGGATGAACTCAAAGCCCAGCGTATCCAGCGCGACGCTCTCGGAGGCGACCATATATTCGGTGCGGCCATCGGCGATAACGCGCTTGCCCAGCACCAGCGGACGGATGCCGTTAGGGTCGCGGAAGGCCACCATACCGTGGCCGATAATCATCGCTACGACGGCGTAGGCACCGCGCACCTGCTGATGTACGGCAGCCACCGCAGCAAAAATGTTGTCAGCTTCCAGCGGATCGTTCTGGAAACGATCTAACTCCTGCGCAAAAATATTCAGCAGGATTTCAGAATCTGAAGTGGTGTTAACGTGGCGGCGACCCTTTTCAAACAGGTGCTTACGCAGCACATGTGCGTTGGTCAGATTACCGTTGTGCGCCAGGGTGATGCCATACGGGGAGTTTACATAAAATGGCTGCGCTTCAGAGGCACTTGAGCTGCCTGCGGTGGGATAACGCGCGTGACCGATCCCCATATTGCCCTGCAGTCGCTGCATGTGGCGTGCTTCGAAAACGTCGCTGACCAGGCCGTTTGCCTTTCGCAGGCGAAAACATTTCAGCGCATCGATAGTACAAATGCCTGCGGCATCCTGCCCGCGGTGCTGGAGCACCGTTAACGCGTCATAGATCGACTGGTTGACCGGCATGAAACCGGTGATACCGACAATACCGCACATGTTGTCATTTCCTCATTTAGCCGCACACCCGGTCACATCACCGGGGTAAAAAACTCGACGTGCTTTTCAGGTAATCAAAGAACCACCTGATGATATAACTGAACTCGGGAATGAGTTGAGACTGTTGCCAGTCCGGACTTTTGGAAAAGCCAGTGAATGTATCAAGGAAGAACAGCAAAGCGGCTACGATCAGCACACCACGCAACGCCCCGAAACAGACGCCCAACACCCGGTCGGTTCCCGACAGGCCGGTTTTTTCTACCAGCGTGCCGATAACGTAGTTCACAATGGCACCCACAATCAGCGTCGCCACAAACAGCACACCGATGGCAATACCGTTACGAACCAGTTCGTCGTCAAAACCTGTAAACCAGACTGCAAGGTAGGCGTAGTAATGACTGGCGACAAAAAACGCGCATCCCCAGGTAACAAGAGATAAGGCTTCCCGGACAAACCCACGAACCAGGCTGACCAGAGCCGAAAAACCAACTACCGCAATAATGACGTAATCAATCCAGATCATGAACTCTTCCAGCGCCAGTGCAATTGCACCCCTGCATCCAGTTCGGGGCGCATTCTAACAGAAAAAGAAAACGTTTGCGTAGCGGTTTTCTTTTTCTGCATCCATAAAAGCGGCGATGAAAAAAACTGCAATCGCCCGGGTGATTCTCAACCAGACAGCCCGTTGAAAATCTTCACTCTTTTTCGTGACAGCGCGCGTTAAGCGCGCTGTCTGCCCGGTAAAAGACGCTGCCTGTTACTGCTATCGGCAGCGCCAATCGCCGGTTTAACGGGCGCTATACGGTTTTACAACACCGCCCAGTCCTGAGATGCTTTTCAGTTCACCCACCGCGCCTTGCATTTTAGCTTTCGAGGCATCAGGGCCAACGTAGATACGGGTAATCTGACCCTGAACCGGCGTTGACGGCACGGTAAAGGCGCGATAGCCCGACAGCCGCAACTGCGCGACAATCTCATTTACTTTACTGGCGTTCTTCAACGCACCTAACTGCACCACATAAGCCTGTCCCGCCGGAGCCGTGGTCTCTGCCACTTTTGGCGCCTCTTCCTGCTTTGGCTGCTCAACCGCTTTGGATTGCTCAACCGGCTTCGGTTTAGGCTGCTCCACGACTTTTGGCTTCTGCTGTTCAACCGGCTTCTGCTTAGGCTGCTCGGTGACTTTAGGTTTCTGCTGCTCTGCCGCTTTCGGCTTCGTCACCGTCTGTGCAGGCACAGACTGATGGACCGGCGGCGGCGAGACGACGACAGGATCGCTCTCTTCATACGGCTGCGTCCGTCCCTGCTCCGCCGTGGCGTTGGTTTTACCATTGCCATTGCTGCTATTGACGGCACTGCCTGCGCCTTCCGGCGGCTGAGCGGGCAGCGACTGGGTTACCGGCGGCACCATTTCGCTATCCTGCTGATCGTCAGGTTTCGGCACCAGCGGGATGGCGGCGAACTCCTCTTTGTAATGCTTTTTCTGACCATCCAGCAGCCCTGGCAACACAATCACGCCAACGGCAACCAGAATAACGGTGCCGACTAAACGGTTCTGAAACTTACTTGCCACGTCCTTTCTCCGTTTCAATCGATTCCATGACCTGTGCCACAGTGTGGAATGAACCACACACCAGCACAGTGTCCTGCGGCGCAGCCCGCTGGTGTGCCTGCTGCCAGGCGAGTTCAACCGAACCAAAGGTCTCGCCCTGCGGCAGCGCGTCCAGCAGCTGCTCTGCACTGGCACCGCGCGGACCGTCAAGCGGTGCACAGTACCAGGCATCAACTATTGGAGCCAATGCGGCGAGCGTTCCGGCGATATCTTTATCGTGCAGCATGCCCACGACGGCATGCACCTTGCCGCGTTTCGGCAGGGCCGCCAGCCGCGACGCCAGATAGCCTGCCGCGTGCGGATTATGGGCGACATCCAGAATCACGCGCGGTGATTCACTGATAGTCTGAAACCGCCCTGGCAGCATCGCCAGCGGCAGGCTGGCGCGAATCTGCGCTTCACTGACCTCAAGCCCTGAAACACGCAGCGCCACCAGCGCGGTCGCCGCGTTAGGCAGCGGCACCTGAGGCAGCGGCAGATCGTTCAGCTCGCCCTGCACATCACGCAGCGACCAGCTTTCGGCCTGCGCATGCCAGGACCAGTCGCGGTTGCGCTGTAACAACTGAGCGCCTTTTTCCTGCGCGACCACAGCGATGCTGTGTGGCATATCAGGTTCACCGACTATCGCCGGTTTCCCCGCGCGGAAGACGCCCGCTTTCTCACGTCCGATGCTTTCGCGATCCGGTCCCAGCCAGTCGGTGTGATCCAGTGCAATGCTGGTGACAACGGCGACATCGGCATCCACGATGTTGGTGGCATCCAGTCGTCCGCCGAGGCCGACCTCGAGGATCACGACATCCAGCTGCGCCTGGCGAAACAGATTCAGCGCAGAGAGCGTACCGAATTCAAAGTAGGTCAGCGAAATATCAGCCCGTCCGGCTTCAATCTCCGCAAAGCTGGCGCAGTGCTGCGCTTCACTCAGTTCCTCGCCCTGAACCCGGACGCGTTCGGTATAGCGCACCAGATGCGGCGAGCTGTAGACGCCTACGCGATAGCCTGCGGCAATCAGCAGCGTTTCCAGGATGCGACAGGTGGTGCCTTTACCATTGGTACCGGCTACGGTAAAGACAAACGGAGCGGGTTTCAGCAGGTCGAGACGAAGTGCTACCTGACGAATACGGTCCAGACCCAGTTCGATGGCCTGAGTATGCAGGTGCTCAAGATAATAAAGCCACGTGGCCAAAGGCGACGTGGCTTGAGGAAGGTGAAGATTGTCCATATGTCCCGTTTTGCTTATTTATACCTGGCAGACTGGTGCTGCGGTATACGGTGCATTGGTAAGAGGCGCGACAGGCGCGCCTCTCTATCTCCTGTCAGGCCTCGTTGCTTTCCGATTCAGTCGTCGCAGGAGCGGACGGTTCACCGTCATGCAGCGGTGCCGGCAGGTTCATCATTTTGGCCAGCAGGCTTGCCAGTTTGTAGCGCATTTCCGGGCGGCGGATGATCATATCAATCGCGCCCTTCTCAATAAGAAACTCACTGCGCTGGAAGCCCGGCGGCAGTTTTTCACGCACTGTCTGCTCGATGACGCGTGGGCCGGCAAAGCCGATGAGCGCTTTAGGCTCTGCGATGTTGAGGTCACCCAGCATGGCGAAACTGGCAGAAACGCCACCCATAGTCGGGTCAGTCAGCACGGAAATATACGGAAGACCACGCTCCTGCATTTTTGCCAGTGCCGCACTGGTTTTCGCCATCTGCATCAGTGACTGCAGCGCTTCCTGCATACGGGCACCGCCACTGGCGGAGAAGCAGATCAGCGGACAGTTATCTTCCAGCGCCTGCTCAACTGCACGTACAAAGCGCGCCCCCACTACAGAGCCCATTGAACCACCCATAAAGGCAAATTCAAACGCTGCCGCAACAACTGGCATACTGTGCAGCTGACCTTTCATGACGATCAGCGCATCTTTCTCGCCGGTATCTTTCTGTGCTGCTACCAGACGATCTTTGTACTTCTTCGAATCGCGGAACTTCAGCAGATCTTTGGGTTCAAGTTCACTGCCAAGCTCAACCATCGTGCCCTGATCGAGGAAACTGCCGAGGCGCTCACGCGCGTGCATACGCATGTGGTGGTCACACTTCGGGCAAACCTCAAGATTACGCTCCAGCTCGGCGCGGTAGAGAACCTGCCCACAGCTGTCACACTTGGTCCAGACCCCTTCCGGGATACTGGCTTTGCGCACAGGCGTTCCGGTGCTTTTATTAAGAATGCGTTCAATCCAGCTCATTGATGACCTTTCTGTTTAAAACTGACCTGGTCCAGTCGTCTTGATACTGCTGAAAACCGCTTCAGCAGACGGTAAATGTCGCTCATTAAACCACAACCTGTTCAGACTGTGGATAAAAATCTGGTCTTACCCCTGAGCGAAGTCTTACGGCAGCTTCTGCTGCTTCGCCTGACGGCGATGACGCCAGACTTCAATCACACCCGGCAGAATCGAGACCAGGATAATGCCCACAATCAGCAGCTTCAGGTTTTCCTGCACCACCGGCAGATCGCCAAACAGGTAGCCGGCATAGGAGAACAGCAGCACCCATAACAGCGCACCCGTTACGTTGAACAGCGCGAAATGGCGATAGGACATATGGCCCATACCGGCAACAAACGGGGCAAACGTGCGGACAATTGGCACAAAGCGCGCCAGGATAATGGTTTTTCCACCGTGACGGGCATAAAACGCATGGGTTTTATCCAGATGACTACGACGGAAAATCTTCGAGTTCGGGTTACTGAACAGCCGTTCGCCAAACAGGCGGCCAATGGTATAGTTCACCGCATCGCCCAGCACCGCGGCCACCACTAACAACGCCACCATCACATGCACATTGAGATCGTTACCCGGCAGTGCAGCCAGTGCGCCCGCAACAAACAGCAGCGAATCGCCCGGCAGGAATGGCGTCACAACCAGCCCGGTTTCGCAGAACAAAATCAGGAACAAAATAGCGTAAATCCAGATACCGTACTGTGCAACCAGCTCGGCCAGATGCACATCGATGTGCAGAATAAAATCGACCAGAAAATGGAGAAACTCCATAGCGCGCCCTTTTAAGTCCTGAAAGTGAATTAATCCGCAAGGAACAACGGTCCCATCGACGGCTGTGGTAACGCAAAGTGGGGTGGGTAATCCACCGCCACCAGATACAACCCTTCTGCCCGGGCTGTGGCTGCGGCTAATGTCCGATCCTTCGCCGCCAGCAGCGTTGCCATCCATGACTCCGGCTTATTGCCGCAGCCTATCTCCATCAGGCTGCCCACGATATTGCGCACCATGTGATGCACAAAAGCGTTGGCTTTAATATCCACAATCACATAGGGACCCTGACGCATTACATTGAGGTGAATCACGTTGCGCCAGGGTGTACGTGACTGGCACTGCACTGCGCGGAATGAAGTGAAATCATTCTCGCCTAACAAACATTGCCCGGCGCGCTGCATCTTCTCTGCATCCAGTGGATGGTAGAAGTGCGTCACGCCCTGTGCCAGCACCGCCGGACGCAGGCGCTGATTGTAGATCAGGTAGCGATAGCGTCGGGCCGTGGCGCTGAAGCGGGCATGAAATTCATCCGGCACCGCTTTCACCCAGCGCACTGCAATATCCGGCGGCAGATTGGCGTTGACGCCCAGCGTCCAGGCGCTATCAGGCCGCTGCGAGGTCGTCTCGAAATGGACCACCTGCCCCGTCCCGTGCACGCCCGCATCGGTACGACCAGCACAAAAAATGCTGACCGGGTGATCGGCGACCTTCGACAGCGCGCGCTCTACCTTTTCCTGCACGCTGCGAACTTCATTCTGGCGCTGCCAGCCGTAGTAACGGCTGCCGTCATACTCGATGCCGAGCGCCAGTTTTTTCGTCTGACCATCGGACATGGTTACAGATACTCCTGAACCAGTTTCTCAGCGGTTTTCACCGCCATCAGCGCGCCACCAAAACGAATGTTGTCCGCCACTGACCAGAACTGCAGCAGCTCTGGAATACCGTAGTCGTTGCGCACAGCGCCGATGCTCAGTTCGCCGTTGCCTGAGGCATCCGTCACTGGCGTCGGCACGTCATCCTCTTCGCTCAGACGAATATCTGACGCCAGCGCCAGCTCGGCACGCGCTTCTTCCGCAGAGAGCGGGCGCAGGTTTTCGATATGCACAATCTGCGCGTTACCGTAGAACACCGGAGCCTGTACGCTGCTGACCGCAATGGGCAAGCCTTCGTCCTGCAGGACTTTGCGCACCTGATCAATCAGACGGCGTTCACTCTCCACGCTACCTTCTGCGTCGGCCTGTTGTGGCATCAGGTTAAACGCCAGCTGACGACCAAAGTGATGTTCATCAGCCGGAATACCGTTGAGCAGGCGGGCACTTTCCCCCGCCAGCGCATCGACTGCCACTTTGCCGTAGCTGGAAACCGAGATCAGATTCGTCACCTGTAAACGGCTCAGCCCGGCCGCATCTACCAGCGGTTTAATCGCGGTCAGCAACTGGCTCACCAGGTTGTCCGCCACGCTGATGATGTTGCGATTGCGATAATCTGCCAGCACCTGCGGATTCACATCCGGCACCACCAGCGGCACATCGGGTTCCAGCGCAAACAGCTCGCTGCTGTCGATCACCAGACAACCGGCATTGGCCGCTTCGTCGGCAAAACGTGCCGAAGCGTCACGGCCCGCGACGAAAAAGGCCAGCTGCGCCTGTGACCAGTCGAACGTCTCTGCATTATCGACCCGCACCGAGCGGCCTTCGAAACGTTTGATTTCACCCGCACTGTTTTCGCTGGCCAGCAAATATAATTCACCAACCGGGAACTGGCGTTCCGCCAGCAGTTCCAGTACAGCGTTCCCTACTGCGCCTGTCGCGCCAAGTAGCGCAATATTCCAGCCGTCAGACATGTTGGTTTACTCCAGACAATGACATAAAAACAGAAGGCGGTGATATTCACCGCCCAGGGATTCAGATTTATCCCCGTCGTCTTTCACGTTGCATCTTTGTTGGCTGCGTTCACTCACCCGAATCACTTACCTGAGTAAGCTCATCGGGATTCGTTCTCTTGCCGCCTCAATGCAACCCGAAATCCATTGGGTATATCCCCCCAGAACCCGCCGTCATGCAGACATGCCAGCAGCGCGCGCCTTCCGTTCACTGATTAATTCAGTGCGGAAACCGCGCCAGGGCGCCTGACCTTCAGCGCCCGCTATTCTGGGGAGTAGATTGCGTTAAAGCCCAGCTGGTTCAGCATCTCAGCCGTTGAGGCGTCATCGCAGCTTACCTGCAGCGAAGACCACTCGCGGCGCTCCAGATACTGCTTGCGCAGGCGATCAAACTCGCCGGGTTTCGCCGCCACTTTACGTAGCGGGGCATCATCGCGGCGCACATCATACACCAGATGCGCCAGACGTTTCAGTGTTGGCTGATCCAGCGAGCCATTCAGGGTAATTTCACTGAATTCCGGCTCCGGCAGTAAGGTGCTGAGCGGCACCTGCTGCGGCTGACCAATAAAGTCGCACCAGGCTTCAAAGACCTGAGTGGTGCCACGAGCTTTGCCTTCCAGCGTGTAGCCCGCGATGTGCGGCGTGGCGATGTCGACCTTATCCAGCAGCGCCAGCGAGAGATCCGGCTCCGGTTCCCAGACATCCAGCACTACGCTCAGGTCATGGCGCATTTTCAGCACCTCCAGCAGCGCGCTATTGTCCACTACCGGGCCGCGACAGGCGTTAATCAGGATGGTGTTGGGCTTCAGCGCCATCAGCAGCGCTGCATCCGCCAGATGCCAGCTTTTGTAGGGGCCGTCTTTAAACAGCGGCGTGTGGAAGGTCAGAATATCTGCCTGCGCTGTCACCGCCTCCAGGGACAGAAAATCGCCTTCGTCACCGCGATCGGCGCGTGGCGGATCGCACAACAGGGTTTTGATGCCCCAGGCCTCAAGACGCTTTTGCAGCCGCCCGCCGACGTTACCCACACCAACGATGCCGACTGTGCGGTCACGCAGCTCAAAACCATCGCGCTCCGCCAGCATCAGCAGCGCAGAGAAAACATATTCCACCACCGCAATAGCGTTACAGCCGGGAGCGGCTGAAAACGCAACGCCCGCCTGCTGCAGCCAGTTCTCGTCGATATGATCGGTGCCCGCCGTCGCGGTGCCGACAAACCTCACCGGTTTTCCTGCCAGCAGCGATTCATTCACCTGGGTGACGGAGCGCACCATCAGGCCATCGGCATCGGCCAGCTCAGCCACTGGCAGCGGACGCCCCGGCACCGCGACCACGACGCCGGTGCGACTGAATAACTCACGGGCATAAGGCATATTTTCATCGACCAGAATTTTCACCACGGCTTTCCTGTCTGTTACATGTGAGGCAATTATTCTGGCACAAAGCGACGCGTTAGCCTAACCGCGCACGGTAGCGATCGGGCGTGGTGCCTGCCTGTTGCTGGAACATCACAATCAGCGCCGAGGCGGAACTGTATCCCAGCTCATGGGCGATACTCTGCACGCTTTCTCCCTGCTCGAGCAGTACGATGGCGCGAAGATACCGCAGACGCTGCCGCCACTCACCAAACGTCATATGCAGATGCTGCTGGCAGCGCCGCGCCAGCGTCCGTTCGGTCGTAAAGACCCGCGCCGCCCAGCCCGCCAGCGTGGTGTTATCGCCCGGATGCGCTTCCAGCGCATGTAACACAGGCGCCAGAAATTTATCATCTGAAGTCGGCAGATAACTCTCCTGCACCTGCGCCAGCTTCAGGCGATCGCGCAGCACCTCGCACAGCCGCCACTGGGCATCCGTTGCGGGTTGCTCGATTTGCTGCTCAGCGAAATCGTCCATGATGGCGTGTGCAATGGGATCTATCAGCATCAGACAGGCGCGCCGGGGTAAGTCGGCGCAGAGCGGTGACGCCAGATTAAAGGTGCGAAACTGCGCCTGACGATGGTTATAGCTACTGTGCAGCTGACCCGGCGGGATCCAGACCGGAATATCGGCCGGCGTCAGCAAGCGCTCGCCCTCGACCTGCATCTCCAGGACGTGGCTTTTCACCATGATCAGCTGGCCCCAGGCATGCGCATGCGGCAGATATTCGGTGCGGGCATTGGCCTGTTCATAACGCATAAAGTAGCGTAACTGCGGCGCATTCACCGGCGGCTGGTAGGTCACTTTCAGGCTCATTCTGTCCGCTCATTCGCTCATTTTGTCCGATATTAACTATCTGAATAAATCCGGACAAGCGTACACTGCGCCTCATCAATGGCGTGTAATGACGTATGGAGAGTCAGCATGTTTTTCCTGTACCCGCTCTTTGCGGTGATGATCTGGTCGATCAACTCAATTGTCAGCAAACTGTCGGCCAGTGCGATCGATCCGGCAGCGATCTCATTCTATCGCTGGCTGCTGGCACTGCTGGTACTTACTCCCTTTGTGCTGCCTGGCGTGTGGCGCTCGCGTAAGATCATCAAACCGCATCTGTGGCGGCTGGCGATCCTTGGGCTGCTCGGTATGGTGCTCTATCAGAGTCTTGCCTATTACGCGGCACATAGTGTCAGCGCACTGTTTATGGGCATTATTGGCGCGCTGATCCCGCTGCTCACCGTACTGCTGAGCGTGGTTATCCTTCGGATTGCGCCAACGCTCGGTATCCTGCTCGGCAGTATTCTCTCTTTTTGCGGACTCGTGTGGCTGGTCAGTCAGGGTGACGTGATGCAGTTGCTGAATCATGGCATGGGCAAAGGTGAACTGATGATGCTGGCCGCTTCCACCTCCTATGCGCTGTATGGCGTCCTGACGAAACGCTGGGCGCTGCCATTGCCAATCTGGCAGAGTCTCTATGTGCAGATCGTATTCGGCGTACTGCTGTTGCTGCCCGGCTTTTTACTGGCACCAGACGTGTCGCTTAACTGGCATAACCTGCCACTGGTAGCGTTTGCCGGGCTGTTCGCCTCCATCATCGCGCCTTTTTTGTGGATCCATGGCGTGCAGCGCCTTGGTGCCAGCACCACCAGCATCTTTATGAATCTGACGCCGCTGTTTACCGCATTGATCGCCGTGCTGTTTCTGCACGAGCAACTGCACAGTTACCACTGGATTGGCGGTGGTCTGACGCTGGGCGGTGTCATACTGGCGCAGCGACTGCGGACGCCACTAACCCGGCACAAACCGGTCATTCAGCCACCATCCTGAATCATACCTTCTGCCGATTAAGGAGTCTGGCTGCGGTGAGTGAAGATGCAGCTAAAGAGGGTGGTAAATAAAGGCGGCTGAGGTTCACAACTCAAGCGTAAATCTCGCGCCGAAACGCGAGTCCCCCGTGGGATTTCCCGGGGGCTTTTGCTATCATGGCCTATTCGTTTTCCGGCGCACCCCACGCTGTTCTGTTTTCCCAAGGAATCCGCCATGCAACCTCTCAGCGGCCCCGGTGCGCCGGTCGATCGTTCATCTGTCAATCCGCAAACCGGTGTGACCCGTCACGGTTCTGTGGCGGGTGAACAGCCACTCTCCCCTGCTCAGCGCACGACGTTAGAACGCCTGATCGTGCGTATCTCATCGCTCAGCACTCTTAAAGCGCCTGAACTCTGGGCGGGCGTCCGTCATGAAGTGGGCGTAAAGAGTGAAGCGGAGTTACAGTCGCGTCATTTTCCGGCTGCGGAACAGTATCTGAATGGTCGCCTGACGCAGGCGCAGAACGGACATGGCACCCGCCAGCTGATGACTCAGCTCACCGAGCTACTGCCGAAAGGTAATAACCGTCAGGCCGTCAGTGATTTTATCCGTCAGCAGTTTGGTCAGACCGTCCTGAGCGCGCTGAGTCAGGATCAGCTGCGCCAGGTGCTGACGATGCTGCAGAACGGGCAGATGACGATTCCCCAGCCGCAGCAGATCCGCGTCAGCGATCGCACGCTGCTCCCTGCCGAGCACCATACCCTGAATCAGCAGGTGGTGCGCCTGGCCGCCGCCACCGGCGAATCCACCGGTAAGCTGTGGTCGGCAGCGCTGAAACTGGTGAATCTGACCAGCGGCGATCCGATCCCCTCACGCCACTTTCCGCTGCTGACACAGTATCTGCAGGTACGCCAGACGCTGAGTCAGCACAGTGCACCGACGCTGCAACTGCTGGAAGCGTCCCTGAAGCAGCCGCTCGATCAGCAGGAACGGCAGCAACTGGAAGATTACAGCCAGCAGCGTTTTCAGGCGACGCCGCAGATGGTTCTGACCACTGCACAGACGCAGGATCTGCTGAACTTCCTGTTCAGCCGTCGCGCTGACCGGGCAGAAAAACTTCTTGAGCAGCCGCTTGCACCCAGCGAGATTAAACCTCAGCCGATCTGGTCACCCTTTGTGGCATCGCTGCCGCCCGCGATACAGCCGCTGGCGCAGCGTCCCCTGCTGGGATTTTTTGTCGCACTGGGGGTCATCACCCTTTTACTCTGGCTGGTACTCTGAGTCAGCAGCCGCAGGATGCTATGGGCGCGGCGGCAGGCCATTCGCCCGCTGCATCACCCCAGGTCAGCGGATGACCGTCACGTTTCCAGAAATCCAGCCCGCCAATTAACTCCTTCACCTGAAATCCCAGCGATGCCAGTTTCCATGCCGCTTTCGTCGAGCCGTTACAGCCAATACCGTCACAATAGGTGACATACACTTTGCTGCGGTCAAGCCGCGCCGTCGTGCTGGCATCCATCCCGCGATGCGGAAAATTTATCGCGCCGCAGATATGACCGGCGCGATAAGCCTCCGGCGCACGGGCATCGATCACCACAATTTCTGGTGCCTGACGGGCCAGATCTTCCGCCAGATCCCAGGCGTCGGTGTAATAAGCGAGTTTGGCCTGCAGATAGTCGAGGCTTTGCTGCGGCGTGGCGGCCGGAATCTGTAAAACCGATGACATAGCGATTCTCCTGTTGTGATGAAGCTGCAGTTTACGGCAAAGTGGACTGCTTACTGATACCCATTATCCAGCAGGGTTAAGACCCATATGCCTTCACCGTGGTTACAACTTTTCCAGCACCAGGCCAGTGGCGGCGTGCGTGAGCGGCTCTGCTCTACCCTGCGACTGGCGATCAACCGGCATCATCTGCACGCCGGTCAGCAGTTACCCTCCAGCCGGCAGCTGGCGCAGGATCTGCGTCTGTCACGTGTGACGGTGGAAGCGGCCTACGGACAGCTGGAAAGTGAAGGCTATCTGCGACGCGAGACCGGTCGCGGTACTTTTGTTGCCATCATCATCCCCTCCTATTCATCATCATTACCTGCCCGGCCTCAGCCCGTCCGCTTCTCGGCGCGGGGCCAGCAGGTTCTGGCAACCGGTGGCTGTCAGGATCCCCCTTTTCCGCACGCATTCGCCGCCGGTTCACCGGAGTTACGCGCTTTTCCCCACAACACCTGGCGACGCCTGAGCAGCAGCGTACAGCGTTCCCTGGGCAGCGCGGCAATGGGATATGGCGATCCCTGCGGCTACCTGCCGTTACGCAGCGCACTCGCTGATTATCTGGCGCTCTCACGAGGCGTAGCGTGCCAGCCAGAGCAGGTGATCATTCTGACAAGTTCACAGCAGGCGCTGCAGTTACTGGCGATGATGTTCGTCGATCCCGGTGATGCGGTGTGGATGGAGGAGCCTGGCTATCCTGGCGCGCGCAACGCCTTCAGGGCCACAGGCGCACAGGTGCGCGGCATTGAGGTCGATGCCGAAGGTGCTGTCCCCGCCAGCGGCAGTGCGAAGCTGATGTATCTGACACCCTCGCATCATTATCCAACTGGCGTCACGCTCAGCCTGTCGCGGCGTCTGGCGTGGCTCGACTGGGCGCAGCGCAACCAATGCTGGTTAATCGAAGATGATTACGATAGTGAGTTTCATTATGATGATCGCCCTGTTCCGGCACTGCAGGGACTGGATCGCCATCAGCGGGTGATCACGCTGGGCACCTTTTCGAAATCGCTGTTTCCCTCTCTGCGCCTGGCGTGGATGGTCGTGCCGCCCGCGCTGATTACGCCCATTGGTCAGGCACGCAGCGTGCTTGATGGGCATAGCGCCCTGCTACCGCAGGCTGTCACCGCTGCCTTCCTGCAGCAGGGACATTTCGCCAGCCATCTGCGGCTGATGCGTCAACTCTATCGCAGCCGTCGCGATCGGTTACTCGAGCAGATTGCTCAGCGGCTCTCGCCCTGGATCACGCCGATTGTCAGCAGCGGCGGATTACAGGTAACTGTCAGACTGCAACAGGATGAAGCGCGATTAAGCGCACTGGCGGCTCAACAGGGTTTGCTGCTGCCGCGTCTGAGCCCACTCTATGCCGGGCCTTCGTCTCAGCAAGGCTGGATGCTGGGCTTTGCCGCACTGACGCCTGACGAGATTGTGGCAGGATGCAATACATTGCTGCGGCTGCTGCAGCGGGAGGGCTAAAACGGAGGGTTGAACGAGGTAACGCGGATGGGCTGTAAAACGTCAGACGACTGACCAACCCCATTCAGGATGTATCTTACCGCAACACTGTAGCACAACGCGCAGGGAATAGGGGCAGAGGAGGAAAGCGTCCCGCGCCATGGACGGCGCGGGCCGAGCGGCCAGGGATTGGCTTTAGCGTCTTTCCGATCTGCCCGTGTTCCCTGAGCATACAATGCGTTGCAGCGAAGCATGTTCACCAAAAACAAAAAGGGCCGGCAAGCCGGCCCTTCAGCGTACTGACGTAATGATTACGCCTGATATTTACGCATGGTCAGGGTGGCGTTGGTGCCGCCGAAACCAAAGCTGTTAGACATCACGGTGGTCAGCTCTTTTTCCATCGGCGCAGTGACGATGTTCATACCGGTTGCAGCGGCGTCCAGCGAGGTGATGTTGATGCTTGGCGCAATAAAACCATGTTCCAGCATCAGCAGCGAGTAAATCGCTTCCTGCACGCCCGCCGCACCCAGTGAGTGGCCGGTCATCGCTTTGGTCGCTGAGATGTAAGGCGTGTTATCGCCAAACACTTCACGAATCGCACCCAGCTCTTTCACATCACCCACCGGAGTAGAGGTTCCGTGGCTGTTCAGATAGTCGATTGGTGTATCGACACCGTTCATCGCCATCTTCATGCAGCGCACTGCGCCTTCACCTGATGGTGCAACCATGTCTGCACCGTCTGACGTCGCACCGTAACCGACGATTTCGGCATAGATGTGTGCTCCGCGAGCCAGCGCATGCTCCAGCTCTTCCACCACCACCATGCCGCCGCCACCAGCGATAACAAAGCCGTCGCGCTCATTGTCATAAGTACGTGACGCTTTCTCTGGCGTGTCGTTGTAACGGGTAGAGAGCGCGCCCATAGCATCGAACTCACAGGCCATTTCCCAGCACAGCTCTTCGCCGCCACCCGCAAAAACGATATCCTGTTTGCCGAGCTGAATCTGCTCAACGGCATTACCGATACAGTGCGCTGAGGTGGCACAGGCAGAGCTAATCGAGTAGTTTACGCCATGAATTTTGAATGGCGTGGCGAGGCAGGCAGAAACGCCAGAGGCCATCGCTTTGGTGACCACATAGGGGCCAACCGCTTTCAGGCCGCGTGGGCTGCGCATAGCATCCGCACCAAACACCTGGAAGCGTGGAGAACCGCCGCCTGAACCCGCAATCAGACCCACACGTGGGTTACTCTGATACATTTCAGTGGTGAGGCCGGAATCTTTAATCGCTTCTTCCATGGAAAGATAAGCATAGATGGACGCATCACTCATAAAACGCACAACTTTGCGATCGATGAGGCCGGTGGTATCTAATTTAACGTTACCCCAGACGTGACTACGCATGCCGGAATCTTTCATCTCTTCAGAAAAGGTGATGCCAGAGCGTCCTTCACGCAGAGATGACAGCACCTCTTGCTGGTTATTACCAATACTGGAAACGATCCCTAAGCCAGTAATCACAGCACGTTTCATTCAATCTTCCTCATCCACTTCTTCTTAATTGGCATGCACTCTAGCGTACACTTGTACGCCGAACAAGTCCGATCAGCTATTTCCTTTTGTAAATTTGCGTCATGTCACGTGGGTCGTTAGAATCGCGCCACTGCCTGAAAAACGAGCCTTTACCGTGAAACTAACCCCGGTTGAACATGCACAGCTAAACTGGAATGAACAGGGTACACCTGTTTCCCGAGCGTTTGGCGACGTCTATTTCTCTAATGACAATGGTCTGGAAGAGACACGTTATGTCTTCCTTGGCGGCAACGGTTTTCCCGATCGTTTTGCAGAGCATCCGCGCGATCTGCTGATCGTGGCGGAAAGCGGTTTTGGTACCGGCCTCAACTTTCTGACGCTGTGGCAGGCGTTCGATACGTTTCAGCGTGAACAGCCCGATGCCACTTTAAAACGTCTGCATTTCATCAGCTTTGAGAAATTTCCGTTAACCCGTGAAGACCTGGCTGCTGCGCAGCAGCACTGGCCGGAACTGGCTCCCTGGGCCGAAACGCTGCAGGCGCAGTGGCCTGCGGCCCTGCCCGGCTGCCAGCGTTTGCTGTTTGACGGGGGACGGATCACGCTCGATCTCTGGCTGGGCGATATCAACCAGCTGATGGAAGAGCTGGATGAGAGCCTGCATCGTCAGGTGGATGCCTGGTTCCTGGATGGTTTCGCGCCGTCGAAGAACCCGGATATGTGGACGCCGGAACTGTTCAGCATGATGGCAAAACTGGCGCGTCCACAAGGGACCTTCGCGACCTTTACCGCCGCAGGTATTGTCCGGCGCGGCCTGCAGCAGGCAGGCTTTGACGTTATCCGCCGCAAAGGATTTGGTCCCAAGCGCGAAATGCTGTGCGGGCCGTTGCAGGATGCGCCTCCGTTACCCAGTCCGCAGCCCTGGTATCATCGTCAATCTGCGGAGCAGCGTGATGTTGCCCTGATTGGCGGCGGCGTCGCCAGTGCCACCTTAGCGCTGGCGCTGCTGCGTCGCGGCTGGCAGGTCACCCTTTACTGTGCCGACGAAGCACCCGCGCTGGGCGCGTCCGGTAATCGTCAGGGCGCGCTCTATCCGCTGCTCAACCAGCACGACCCGGCGCTCGCCACCTTTTTCCCGGCGGCCTTCAGCTTCGCCCGGCGGCTCTACGATCAGTTAACCGTCCACTATGAGCATCACTGGAGCGGTGTGCTGCAGCTCGACTGGGATGAGAAAAGTCGTAAGAAGATTGATCAGATGCTGGCGATGGGCCTGCCTGAATCCATCGCTCGTGGCGTGGATGTCGCAGAGGCGGAGACACTGGCAAATGTTGATCATGGCTGCAGCGGCATTTTCTACCCGGAAGGTGGCTGGCTCTCACCGGCCGAACTGACCACCGCGATGCTGGCTTATGGTGAAACCCAGGGATTGCGCATTCACTGGCTACACCGGGTGAGCAGCCTTTCACGGGATGATGATCACTGGACGCTGACGTTCAGCGATCGCCCCGCGGTCCGTCATCCGACAGTGGTGCTGGCTAACGGCCATGCGATTGCCGACGTTGCGCAAAGCGCCCCGCTGCCGACCTATCCGGTGGCCGGTCAGGTGAGCCATGTTCCTTCAACCCCAGGTCTCGACGCGCTGCAGACCGTGCTCTGTTACGACGGCTACCTGACGCCCGTCAGCCCGCAGTTTGGCACCCACTGTATCGGTGCCAGCTATCATCGTGGCGAAACCGCAATAGATTACCGGGAAGAGGATCAGCAGGAGAACCGCAGCCGACTACTGGATTGCCTGCCTGACCGTCGCTGGGCAGAGAGCGTGGATGTCAGTGACGGCGAGGCGAGAATGGGTGTGCGCTGCGCCACGCGGGATCACCTGCCGATGGTGGGCGGTGCGCCGGATTATGACGCTACGCTGGTGCAGTACGCTGATTTACCGGCGCAGCTGGCCGCAAGTCACGATATCGCTGATGCGCCCGATCTGGCGGGCCTGTACCTGTTTGGTGCGCTGGGATCGCGCGGCCTGTGCAGTGCACCGCTGGCAGCCGAAGTACTGGCAGCTCAGCTGACGGGCGAACCGCAGCCGCTGGACGTGAGTACACTGGCAGCGCTTAATCCGAATCGCTACTGGGTGAGAAAATTACTGAAGGGAAAAGCAGTTTAGCCGATGCTGAGGGCGGCACGCCGCCCTGCAACGTTATGCGGAGAGCTGGCGTGCCTGAACAAACAGGTTGTCCCACATTCCGACCACTAATGCCTGGTCGCGCGGTGAGAGTTCTCCGGCAGCGATAGCATTTTGCAGACTGCGGGAGACCTGAATCTGCAGCGCTTCTGGCGTATGTTCGCCCAGTTGCTCCACTTCGGCCACAGCCAGTGTCAGATGCCCGCGCAGATAACCGCTGGCGAACAGCTCATCATCGCTGGCATGCTCGACCATGTCGTCAATCAGGGCCAGAATACGCGCTTCAAATTCTGCGATCATCTCAATTCCTCTATTAATAATACCTTCCTGCATCACAGATCGTCCGGCCAGGGAAACTGCGACGCGGTGAGCGAAGGCCTGCCATAAAATTTCGCCAGAGCGGTAATAAAACGCGCGGGACGGTCGGGAATGCCCGACGTCAGATAGCTCATGACCTGAGCATGCACTTTACGCTGGAACGCAATGCGATCCGGCTCACAATCTCCGTCGAGATTGTCACAACTCACGTTGAAGGGAAAGCCTGCCGCCATACAAAACATCCACTCCAGCGCCTGCGGCTTCACTTCAACCGCTTCAAACTGACTCTGGGTCAGCGCGTCTCGGCCATCCGGGCAGTACCAGTAGCCAAAATCGACCAGTTTGCGGCGTGCTTCACCGGCAATGCACCAGTGCGAGATCTCATGCAGAGCGCTGGCGTAAAAGCCGTGGGCAAACACCACACGGTTCCACGGCGACTCCGTATCAGCAGGAAGATAGATCGGTTCATCGTCGCCTTTAATTAGACGGGTCTGAAATTCATCGCTGAAGCAGCGATCAAACAGCGTGATCAGCTGTTCATAATGATGGGTCGGGTTCATGACGGTATCGCGTTTCAGGTTACGAATGCAGCGTGGTAAGCCAGGCCACAACGTCGCTGCCGTGGCTGTCCCACAGTAATTTAATGCTCATGACGGCAGAGACAATCACCACCATCGGGCGGATCAATTTCTGTCCGCGGCTCAGCACCAGTCGTGCGCCCAGACGCGCGCCGCAGAAGGCACCGAGCATCATGATCAGACCGGTTCCCCACACCACTTTGCCGCCGAACATAAAGAACAGCAGGCTGCCCATGTTTGAGGTGAAATTCAGCACCTTGGCATGGGCGGTCGCTTTGGCCAGGTTGTAGCCGCAGAGGGTAACGAAAGCCAGCGCATAAAACGAGCCTGCGCCTGGCCCGAAAAATCCGTCGTAGAAGCCCACTGCCCCGCCGCCCACCAGCGCATAAGGCAGACCATGCAGGCGGCGTGCCTGATCCACTTCACCGAGCTTTGGCATCAGCAGGAACCACAGGCCAATCGCGATCAAAAACAGCGGCAGCATCTGACGCAGAAAATCAGCCTGCAGTCGCTGAATCAGTATCGCGCCCAGAATGGATCCCAACAGCGTCATGGCGATGTTCAGCCACTGCTCATTCAGATTGACCGCTCCACGCCGGACAAAATAGAGACTGGCGGAGAACGAGCCGCCGACCGATTGCAGTTTATTGGTCGCCAGCGCCTGCGCCGGAGAGAGGCCCGCCGCCAGCAGTGAAGGCACCGTCAGTAACCCCCCGCCACCGGCGATAGAGTCAATGAAACCGGCGAGCATGGCGATTAAAAACAGCAGCCCGACCAGCAGCGGGCTGACAACAAACCACTCCATGGAATCCCTTACAGTAAATGTTTATCCAGCAGGGCCTGACAGGCAGGCGGTAACGGCGGCGGCTCACGTTTCACGGGCGCGCCAGAACCCGGCTGTTTCGGCAGGAACCAGCTCTGCAGCTCTGCGCCACAGCCATCGCCCGGAGGCGGTGCGGGCTGATCTTCACAGCCGATACTGCCCGCAGGGCAGCGCAGTCGCACATGCATATGAGCACGATGCGCGAACCACGGGCGCACTTTTCTCAGCCAGTCGCGATCGTTACCTGCATCCGCACAAAGCTGCTTTTTAATCGCCGGATTGACGAAGATCCGTGTAACATCATCGTCTTTTGCGGCCAGTTTAATCAGGCTGTCGATTTCCGGCTGCCAGTGGCGCGCAATGACATTCTTATCGCCCGGCCCAACCAAATCCAGCGGCTGCGGCTTCAGCAGTTGCTGCGCGCTCCAGCGTGTTTTTGGCAGTTGCAGCCAGATATCCACATCCAGGCCGGTCTGGTGACTGGCGTGACCGCTGCTGAAGCGCCCGCCAGCCGCCATGCCCATGTCGCCAATCAGCACGTTGCCCAGTTGCAGGTTATGCACCTGGGTGCTGAGCCGCTGAATAAACTGAATCAGATCGGGATGGCCAAAATAGCGCCGCTGATCCTGACGCATCACCTGATAGTGCGGTGAATTGAGCGGCAGTGCCTGCGCGCCGACGATACAGCCGTTGGCAAAGCCACCAATTGACTGCGGTGCGCCGCTGATCGGCTGCTGAATCTGTTGCCACGGCGTTGCGGCCAGGCTGGAGGCGCTGATCAGCAGCGCATTAAGAGTAAGCAGGAGCGCCTTCATGCCATCACCAGCGCGGTACAGAGCTGTTGACGTCACCATTCTGCGCCCGCTGGCGCAGCAGATGATCCATCAGGACGATCGCCATCATCGCCTCGGCGATCGGCACCGCGCGGATCCCGACGCAGGGATCGTGACGGCCTTTGGTGATCATCTCCACCTCTTCGCCGTTGCGGGTAATGGTTTTACCTGGCACGGTGATGCTGGAGGTCGGTTTCATCGCCAGATTGGCGCTGATGGTCTGGCCGCTGCTGATACCACCCAGAATGCCGCCGGCGTGATTGCTCTGAAAACCGTCGTGGCGGATCTCATCACGATGCTGACTACCGCGCTGGTTAACCACCGCAAAGCCGTCGCCAATTTCGACGCCTTTCACCGCATTGATACTCATCAGCGCGTGCGCCAGATCGGCGTCCAGTCGGTCAAAGACCGGCTCGCCCAGGCCTGGTGGCACGTTATCTGCCATCACTGTGACTTTAGCACCGATGGAGTCGCCCTCTTTTTTCAGGCCGCGCATCAGTTCATCCAGCGCCTCGAGCTTATCGGCATCCGGACAGAAGAACGGGTTCTGCTCCACGATGCTCCAGTCTTTCAGCTCACAGGCGACATCACCAATCTGTGACAGATAGCCACGTACCACGACACCGTGTTTCATCTGCAGATATTTCTTGGCAATCGCCCCGGCCGCCACGCGCATCGCGGTTTCACGCGCCGATGAGCGGCCGCCGCCACGATAGTCGCGCTGACCATACTTCTGCTCGTAGGTGTAATCAGCATGGCCCGGACGGAAGAGATCTTTGATGGCACCGTAATCCTGCGAGCGCTGATCGGTGTTCTCAATCAGCAGGCCGATCGAGGTGCCGGTGGTCACACCCTCAAAGACACCGGACAAAATTTTCACCTGATCCGGCTCGCGGCGCTGCGTGGTATAGCGCGAAGTGCCAGGACGGCGGCGATCGAGGTCATGCTGAATATCGGCTTCGGTCAGCGGGATGCCTGGCGGCACGCCGTCAACGATACAGCCCAGTGCCAGACCGTGGGACTCGCCAAAGGTCGTTACTCGAAAAAATTGCCCGATGCTGTTTCCGGCCATGCTGTTTCCTTGTCAGAGTTCGGCGGGCGAGGCTTCGCCCCACTTTTAGTCTTTATAAAAAGAGAAATGGTGTTGTGCGTCGACAATCTGCTGGCGCGTCAGCGTGAAGACGCCATCACCGCCGTTGTCGAATTCCAGCCAGGTAAAGGGCACGTCGGGATACTGCTCGATCATGTGCACCATGCTGTTGCCCACTTCGCAGACCAGTACGCCCTGCTCGCTAAGATAGTCGGGCGCGCAGGCCAGAATACGGCGCACCAGCTTCAGGCCATCGCTACCTGCTGCCAGGCCAAGCTCTGGTTCGTGGCGATATTCGTTCGGCAGATCGTCCATATCTTCCGCATCAACGTACGGCGGATTGGTGACGATCAAATCATATTTCAGCTGTGGCAGTTCGCGGAACAGGTCAGCACGAATCGGCGTCACCTGGTGGATGAGTCCATGTTCTTCAATGTTCTGTTCGGCTACCGCCAGCGCACCGGTGGAGATATCCACGGCATCCACTTCGGCTTCCGGGAAAGCATAGGCACAGGCAATCGCGATACAGCCGCTGCCGGTACACATATCCAGAATATGACGCGGCGGTGTGCTCACCAGACCGGCAAAGCGGTTTTCAATCAGTTCGCCAATCGGTGAACGCGGCACCAGCACGCGCTCATCGACAAAGAATTCGTGCCCGCAGAACCACGCTTTATTGGTCAGATAGGCAACCGGAATGCGTTCGTTAACGCGACGGATAACGCGCTCAACGATCAGAAGACGTTCGCTCGCGGTGAGACGCGCACTGCGCATATCTTCAGGAATATCCAGCGGCAGCCAGAGTGACGGCAGGACCAGTTGAACGGCTTCGTCCCAGGGATTGTCTGTGCCATGCCCGTACCAGATTCCGGCAGCGGAAAAGCGGCTTACCGCCCAGCGCAGCATGTCCTGGATAGTGTGCAGTTCGTTCACTGCCTCATCGACGAAAATTTTGTCCACGTAGCCCTCCGCAGGCCTTTTGCTAAATCGGCCAGTAGTGTGCCATGAAGCCGGGGAGAATTCAGCGCAGCAAGGTGAAAAAGCTGACATTTAATGACATTAATCGGTAAGGTATCGCCTATGCTGTGTAGCAGACTTTTCTTAGATAACTGACCCGTCATGAGTAAAAAAACACCCTTAAGCCCGGATGACCAGGCGCTGTTTCGACAGTTAATGACTGGCACGCGTCAGTTGAAACAAGATACTTTCGTGCATAAATTACCGGTTAAAACCCGCGTATTGCCGGTAAAACGACTGCTTTCAGAGCAGGCGGACAACAGCCATTACTTTTCGGATGAGTTCCAGCCGCTGCTCTCCACCGAAGGAGCCACCCGCTACGTGCGTGCCGATGTCAGCCACTTTGAGCTGAAAAAACTGCGTCGTGGCGACTATACGCCGGAGATTTTCCTCGATCTGCATGGCTTAACGCAGCAGCAGGCCAAGCAGGAACTGGGCGCACTGATCGCCGCCTGCCGCCGTGAACATCTGTTCTGCGCCAGCGTTATGACCGGTCATGGAAAGCATATTCTGAAGCAGCAGACGCCGCTGTGGCTGGCCCAGCATCCGTGGGTGATGGCTTTTCACCAGGCGCCGAAGCTGTTTGGCGGTGACGCCGCGCTGCTGGTTTTAATTGAGATTGAGGAGTGGCAACCGCCTGAGTTGCCCTGATAGGGGCCGGGAGGATCGGCCCAAAGACGTCAGATCGCTTTCGCCAGCTTTTTGGGACTGACCTGCCACAGTAGTTTACCGGCATGCTGCGCGGGATCGAATTCCACGCAGGCAATAGCGGAAGTGGCAAACATGGGGGGGGCTTCCTGCGGGCACAGTTCAGAGACTAAATATCCCACCAATGGTAAATGAGAGATCACCAGCGCCGATTTCACACCTTCGTTTGCCAGGGTCTGCAGATAGCACCCGACCATTTCCGGATCGCCGCCCGGCGTTAACTCCGGCAGAACATCCTGGTTTTCCGGCAGGGGAAAACCTTCCCGCACGGTCGCGAGGGTTTGCTGCGCGCGTAAATAGGGACTCACCAGGACACGCTCAATGTCTGGCGTCTGGCTGTTGAGCCAGTTGGCCATCTGGCGTGATTCATTGCAGCCACATAAGGTTAAAGGCCTGACTGAATCACTGGCTGCTTCCAGAGCCGCATCGCCGTGACGCATGATAAAAACTTGCATAAAGCACCGCTGTTGTTTGTCGACATCGCCCGACGCCTGGCGCCTGACTCTTCACTCTGCGAATGAACGCTGTGTTTTACCCTAATGGCTTCAGTATAGTCAACCGGTTGTTTATTAAATAAGCGCTTCTCAGAATCATGCTGCGCCGCACACTCTGGCGGCGCTTTCCTAACCCGCTGAATCGGATTGGTTATTCCATTTACAGCAGAAATGTAAAATTTCGTCTATTCTCTGGCCGCTTCAACCAGTGCTTCGCAGGGCGTAAATCGATCGCCATGCTGCTGCGTAAGGCGGGTTAAGCGGTCGACCACTTCCGCCGCACCCAGTTTGTCCATGTAGTGGAACGGACCCCCCAGGAAAGGCGGAAAGCCGATACCAAACACAGCACCGATATCGCCATCGCGGGCACAGCGAATAACCTGCTCATCAAGGCAGCGGGCCGCCTCATTCAGCATCATCATCATGCAGCGTTCTGCAATCTGCGCTTCACTCTGTCTTGCCTGCGGCGTGACTTTCAGCAACGTATACAGCGAGGTGTCCGGCTTTTTACGCTGCCAGCGCGGCTGGTCATAACGATAAAAGCCTTTGCTGTTTTTACGTCCCATGCGGCCATCTTTGAGCACCGCGTCAAAAGCAGCGGGTGCGGCAAAGCGTTCACCATAAGCCTGATGCAGGATGGGACTGATTTTGCTGCCGACGTCGATGCCAACCTCATCGAGCAGCTGAATCGGACCGACCGGAAAACCAGCCTTCACCAGCGCCCGATCGATATGGTCAATCGGCTCGCCCTCCAGCAGGCAACGCATCGCTTCATTTATATAGGGCGTCAGGATGCGATTAACATAGAAACCCGGCTTGTCCGCTACCACTATCGACGTTTTGCCCTGGCTGCGCGCCAGCGCCACAATGGTCACTACCGTTGCGGTGGAGGTGTTCAGATGGGGAATCACTTCCACCAGCGGCATTTTATCGACCGGGCTGAAGTAGTGCAGGCCGATGACGTTTTCCGGACGCTGTGCTTTGGCGGCAATATCTTCAATCGGCAGCGACGAGGTGTTAGAAGCAAACAGCGTATGCGGCTGACAGTGGGCTTCCACTTCGCTGACCATCTGCTGCTTGAGTGCTAAATCTTCGAACACGGCTTCGATCACCACATCGCGCTGCGAGAACCCCTGGTAATCGATGCCGCCCGTGATACGAGCCATCTGCTGCTGACGCTGTGCCGGAGTAAGCTGGCGTCGTTTGACCTTTTTGCTCAGCAGATCCCAGCTGGTTTTCAGCGCATGGTTAACGCCTTCCAGGCTGATATCTTTGATGCGTACCGGTAATCCGGCGTTGATTGCGGTGACGCTGGCGATGCCACCGCCCATGAGACCGCCGCCGAGAATCGCGACACCCTTCACCGCAGCGGGTTCCGCCTCACCGCCCCGCTCCTTCTTCATGGCCGTGGTCGCGAAAAAGAGTCCGCGCAGCGCCGCAGATTCCGGCGTCATTGCCAGCTCACCGAAGGCACGCGCTTCAGCATCATGTCCGGCCCGGCTGCCCCTCTCCAGCCCGATGCGCACCACCTCAATAATGCGGTTTGCCGCCGGATAGTTACCCTGGGTTTTGGCTGCAGTCTGGCGGGTTGCGAGTGTAAATAGTGCCTGACGGCCAACCGGCCCGTGCAGCAGACGGTCGCGCAGCGGCAGCGTGCGTCCACTGACCTTGCCCTTTTTCACCCGCGCGATAGCCGTCTCCAGCAGAATCGCCTGCGGCACCGCATCATCAACCACCCCCAGCTTACGGGCCTGTTTCGCCCGCAACGACTTGCCGGTCAGAATCAGCGGCAGCGCCTGCTGCACGCCAATTAACCGAGGCAGTCGCTGGGTACCTCCGGAGCCGGGCAGTAAGCCGAGTTGCACCTCCGGCAAACCCAGGCGGGTTTTCTCATCCAGCGAGCAGATACGCGCATCGCAGGCCAGCGCCAGCTCCAGCCCGCCGCCCAGGCAGGCACCATGGATTGCGGCTACTACCGGGAATGGCAGCGCATCAAGCGCAGCCATCACTTCCTGACCCTGTTTTGCCAGCGCTTCGGCTTCCTGTGCGCTCTGACAGCGATCGATCATGCTGATGTCCGCGCCAGCGATAAAATTGTCCGCTTTGCCCGAAATCAGTACCAGGCCTGCCAGCTGCGGATCGCGTCGCGCCTCTGCAATGATGGCGGTGATCTGCCCGGCAAATTCTGCTTTCAGGGTGTTCATCTTCTCGCCAGGGACATCGATTGTAATGATGCCAACGTGATCAAGTCGCATCTTCAGGTGAAACGCATTCTGATCCATTATTCGGCCTCCAGAACCATTGCCGCACCCAGACCGCCCGCCGCACACGCCGTGACCAGTCCTAACCCGCCACCGCGACGGCGTAATTCATTCAGCGTCTGGGTGATCATGCGCGCGCCCGTGGCGGCAAAAGGATGACCATAAGCGATTGAACCGCCCAGCACGTTAAAGCGCTCTTCATTCACTTCGCCCAGCGCATGAGCACGGTTCAGCACCTCGCGGGCAAAGCGCTCGTCGCGAAAAAGTTGCAGATTGCTCAGGGTCTGGGCCGCAAACGCTTCATGCATATCAATTAGCGTCAGATCGGCCAGCGTGACTCCCGCGCGATCCAGTGCCAGTGGTGAGGAGTACGCCGGACCCAGCAGCATATCCTGCTGTACACCAATTGCGGTAAACGCGTAGCTGCGCAGATAGCCCAGCGGCGTGACACCCAGTTCACGGGCGCGGCCTTCGCGCATCAGAATCACGGCGGCCGCGCCGTCGGTGAGAGGCGTGCTGTTGGCCGCCGTGACGCTGCCGTGCTGACGATCAAACGCCGGACGCAGCCGGGCGTAATCCTCTGCTCTGGCATTCATACGGACGTTATTGTCCTGGTCAATAGCGGTTTTCCACGGCGGCACAAAGGCTGCCATCACTTCCTGATTCAGTACCCCGGATTGCCAGGCCCTGGCGGCATGCTGATGGGATCGCAGCGCCAGCGCATCCTGTGCTTCGCGAGTGATGCCGTGACGCTTAGCCATCTGCTCCGCAGTGTCGCCCATACGCAGGCCGGTCGAATACTCCGCCACTGCAGGCGGGACCGGCAGCAGATCGCGCGGACGCAGACGCCGCAGGATGTGCAGTTTTTGACCGAAGCTGCGGGCTTTATTGAGATCCACCAGCGCGCGGGCCAGCGTTTTACTGACCCCAATCGGCAACACCGACGAAGAGTCTGCGCCACCGGCAATACCGGCAGAGATGGTGCCCGCCAGCAGACTTTCAGCCACATTCGCTACCGCCTGAAAGCTGGTGGCGCAGGCACGGCTGACGCTGTAGGCATCGGTATGCACACTCAGCCCGCTGCTTAATACAATTTCACGCGCAATGTTCGGCGCTTCCGGCATCTGCACCACCTGACCAAAGACCAGTTGCTCGATCACCTCAGCCGGCAGTTCACTGCGCGCCATTAATTCGCTGACCACCATCCGTCCCAGCTCAATGGCGGGAATGCCATGGAAGCCGGTCGCCTGGCGCAAAAAAGGGGTGCGTAACCCGTGGGTTATTGCGATGCGTTCACCATCACGCGTCAGCAGCGGCTGCGCTTTGCTCATTGTTCTCACCTGTGGCTGGGACTGTGGCATCATTGCCTGAAGAGGTCTGACCTGATCAGTGTTAACCACAAGCGGGTGAGCCGCCAATACCGGAAAGGAAAAAGTGCGAAGAGAAACACGAAAATGAAAAACGCCGCATTAATGCGGCGTTATGAGACTTAACGCAAACCGAGCTGAAAAATCATCGTTTCAGCCTGGCAGCTGAAAGTAAAATCGATATCCAGCTGCACACCCTGATTCACCTCACTGAAGCGTGACTCAATCACACAGGGTTCCGATTCAACTTCACGTGCACGTTCGGTGAGGAGAGCTAATTTGGCTTCCGCATCGGCACGCTGAGCAAACCACTCCGACCAGCTGGCGGTGCAATCGGTATTATCCATTACCGTGCCCACATCAACACAACAACAGGCTGCTGTTTCGGTCGCACTGCATTTTTTAATGGCATCAGTCATTTCATTCTCCTGACCAGCGATCTGGTGGGTTGAGCGATTTTATGGCCGAAATTTTACCTGCTCGCGTAAAGATGCGCCATGTACATGGCGCTAAGTGACGAATATCACAATAAAAATTGATCCAGAACAAACTGGAATCGGTATGCTGTGCAGAATCAGGGCTGTTTTGTTATGCAGATCGAATTTTAAACGATCAAACCTGAAATATTTTAAAAACAATATTGCAACATGCACACAGGTCGGACCTATACTCTCCGCACTGGTCTGATATGTGCGTTTTACATCAGTCCCTACAATCCGCCGTCCTTTGTTACGCGACGTTATAGCGTTAAATAATAATTCACATGAGGTTGTGGTCATGAACCATAAAAACCTGTTTGCAAAGTCAGCCGTGGCGGCTGCAGTGGCGCTTGTCTCTTCACACGTTTACGCAGCTGGGTTTCAGTTAAATGAGTTTTCTACGATTGGTTTAGGTCGCGCATATTCAGGCGAAGGGGCAATGGGCGATACGGCGGCATCAGCCAGCCGTAACCCGGCGACGATGGCATTAATGGATCGTCCGGAATTTTCACTCGGTGCGGTCTATATTGCGCCAGATGTCAATATTAGTGGTCGCAGTCCCAGCGGACGCAGCCTGGATGCTAATAATATTGCCCCGAATCAGTGGGTTCCCAATATTCATTATGTCCAGCCCATCAACGATCAGTGGTGGATCGGCGCGTCTGCAACCTCTAACTATGGCTTAGCAACAGAGTTTAATAATGGCTACACCGCGGGGGGTTACGGCGGTAAAACCGATCTGGTGACCGGCAATTTTAATCTCAGCACCGCGTACCGTTTAAATGAACATTTTAGTTTTGGCGTCGGTTTTGATGCGGTTTATGCCAAAGCCAAAATTGAACGCTATGCCGGTGAGTCAGGCGCAAGACTGGGCGTTCCGGCTGATACGCAGGTTGCCCATCTGAAAGGCGATGAGTGGGGATATGGCTGGAACGCCGGTGTCCTGTATGAAGTGGATGAGAATAACCGCTTCGGCTTTACCTATCGTTCAGAAGTGAAAGTCGACTTCGATGGCGATTACAAAAGCAGCCTCTCTTCCCGACTGAATGCAGTGAATAATCCGGAAGTGTCAGGTGTGCCGTTTGGCACCAATGGTACCACCGTTCCTGGCGCGTTAACCCTGAATCTGCCAGAGATGTGGGAAGTATCGGGCTGGCATAAAGTGGCACCGCAGTGGGCGGTTCACTACAGCATGGCGTACACCAGCTGGAGCCAGTTCCAGGAGCTGAAAGCCACTGGCTCTAACGGCCAGACGCTGTTCTATAAAGATGAAAGCTTCCACGATGCCTACCGCATTGCACTGGGCACAACCTATTCCTACGACAAGAACTGGACGTTCCGCACCGGTATTGCGTTTGATGACAGCCCGGTTCCGGCCGATAAGCGCTCTATCTCTATTCCGGACCAGGATCGTTTATGGCTGAGTGCGGGTACGTCTTATGCCTTTAACGATGATGCCTCGGTTGATTTAGGCATCTCTTATATGCACGGACAGAAAGTGACGGTGAAAGAAGGGCCTTATACCTTTACCTCTGAAGGTAAAGCCTGGCTCTACGGTGCGAACTTTAATTACAAGTTCTGACTGGATGGTACGATCATAAAGGGCGACTCTGGTGAGTCGCCCTTTTTTATGGACGTGGATCGCTTAATGGTTCAGGGAGCATACGCCTTGCACAAAGACGCAAAACCGCCATCCCTGGCTGCTCAGCGCGGGCGATTACTCGGCGTCAATATCCTTCAGGTCATCCTGAATCGCGGCTGCGTTAGGATTATCTTCCGGCTTGAGCTTGCCGCCACGTGCCAGGAAGTCGTGACGCTGGAAGTACGCGTTACGGATAAAGGCGTACGGATCGCTCTGCTGTTTCAGGATTGCATCAGAGTCCAGCAGCTGCGCGCGGGTCTCAATCCCTTCAAGCGTCCATTTACCAATCGACATTGGCCAGGTCAGCCAGCCGAGGATCGGATAAAGCGTATCAACGTAGTCGCCGCCATCCTGACGCACCGTGAAGCTGCCGTAAGCAGGCAGCTCAACATAAGGCCCGTAGCCGACGCCATAGTGACCAAGCGTGGTACCGAAACGGTGCGGCTCTTCACGCGCCAGTTCCGGGTTCGCCTTGCCGGCAACGTCAATGAAACCGCCCAGTCCCAGCACGCTGTTCAGGAAGAAACGGGTAAAGTGAATACCCGCATCACGTCCGTTACCGACCAGAATGGCGTTGACCATACTGGCTGGCTCTTCCAGGTTGCCGAGGAAATTGCTCAGCCCGGTACGTGCCGGGACCGGCACATAATCACGCCAGGCCACAGCGACCGGACGAAGCACGTACGGATCCAGCACGTTGTAGTTAAAGTTAAACATCGTGCGGTTAAAGCCTTCAAATGGATCGCTGCGCTGCGCAGGATCGCTATTCGCCGGCTTTGAACTGGCACAACCCACCAGAAGGACGCTGGCGACAGCCAGGCTGGTCAGGCGATAATTCATTCCAATCTCCCTGTGCGGATGAAAAAGGTCAGCCCATCGTTCAGGTCACAGCCCTGTCGTATCGGCTTATCCGATGAGCATAGCTGACTTTGTGCCAGAGGCAGCAGGCAATGGCACGCATCATTTCTAACGTTATCATTTTGACGTTCAGGGTAGCTGCTTATTGATCTCCACCGCGATCGGCTGATGCCCATCCCAGGGCGTCACCGCGCTCAGACCCAGCCAGTCGCCTGGCTGCGGATTGGCGCTGCCATCGCGGGAAATCCGCACCCGGACCTCAACCTGATGCTGCGCCGAAAGCAGGCGATTCGGCATCATGGCATTGCTGTCATCCAGCGTCAGCGTCAGCGGGAAGTGGCTGAGTGGCATACGCTTAACCGCCACCGGTACCGGTGAATCCCCGTCAGAAACCGAAATATACAACACTCCGTCCTGCGGTAACATTTTTTCTGCCTCTGGGGTCAGCGTCACTGTCAGCGCCAGCTGACGACTCTGCTGCCCGGCGTCGCTTCGGGCCTTTTCAATGCTGCGGGCGATCATCGCGTGTCGCGAATCACCGGCAGGCAACAGACCCAGCAGAGTCTGCCATGCATCAATAGCCTGATCATACTGTTGCTGACCGTAAGCGTTATACGCCAGCAGGCTCAGCGTCCGCAGGTTTTGCGGATCAGCTTTAAGCAACGATTGCAGCAGCAGTGACGCCTGACGGTTATCCTGCGGATCGGCGGATCTTGTCAGCACCTCTGCATAATCCTGCTTCAGCGCCAGATCGTTGGGGGCCAGCTGTAGTGCATGCTCAAAGGCCTGGCTGGCAATCTCCGCATTATTCAGCACCATGCCGAGCCGTCCCAGCATTGTCCAGTCGGCCAGATTATCCGGTTCGGTTTGCAACGCGGTACGCAATCCGAGCTGTAAACGCGCCAGCTCCTCCATGCTTAGCGATTTTGCGCCGGGGTCCATCAGACGGGCGCGCAGCTCAGGATACGCCTGCTGCACCTGCATCCAGCCGGTGTATTGTGCCAGTCCGCCGGTTTTCAGATAAGTCCCCAGCGAAACCGCAACCAGTACGATCAAACCTGGCAGCAGAATCCAGCGGCGGCTGCTGTGTGACCGCAGCGTCTGTGCTGGCGGAATATCCGCCAGGAGTGCCTGCTGTAGCTCCCGCTCCATTAGCGGACGCTCAGCAACGACGCCCTGCGCTTCATCCTGCGCCAGCTCATCTATACGCTGATGATAGAAACGCTGATTAAGGCGATCGCGATCGCCGGCGCTCGCCTGACGTTGCCGCCAGCCTGCCGCCAGAAACAGCGTGCAGGCTGCCAGTAGCAACAAAAAAAGGGTAATCCAGAATGCACTCATTACGGCTTCCTGTCTGACTTCAGTAGCGCATTAAGACGCTGTTGCTCATCTTCATCCAGCTCACTGCGGGTTTTGCGCTGACGACTGCGCAGAATGATCACGGCGCCACCCAGTAGCACAAACAGCGCGGGACCCGCCCACAGAATCAGGGTAGAAGGCGTGACCGGTGGCGAATAGCTGACGAAGTTGCCGTAACGCGCCACCATGTAGTCGATAATCTGCTGGCGACTCTGGCCCTGCTTCATCAATTGATAGACTTTCAGTCGCATGTCGGCGGCAATCATCGCGTTCGAGTCGGCAATGCTGTTATTCTGGCATTTCGGACAGCGCAGTGACGCGGTCAGATCGCGGTATTGCTCTTCCTGAGCCTCCGAGTCAAATTGCAGCGTGTCGATGCTTGCCCACAGGTTGATGCTGAACAGCAGGCCGCAGAGCAGAAACAGCATTTTCATGATCCCGCCTCCGCACTGTATTTTATCCACAAGGGTTTCACTTCCTGCTCCCAGACGCGCGCATTGAGATCGCCCGCGTGGCGATAACGGATGATCCCTTTACCGTCGAGCAGGAAGGTCTCCGGCGCGCCATAGACGCCGAGATCCAGCCCCAGCATGCCGTTGCCGTCGTAGAGACTTAGCGCATAGGGATTGCCCAGCGTATTCAGCCAGTTAACCGCCTTCTGACGATCGTCTTTATAGTTCAACCCGACGACACGAATGCCCTGCTCCGCCAGCGTATTCAGATAGTGATGCTCAGCGCGGCAGGTCGGACACCAGGTCGCCCAGACGTTGAGCAATATCGGTTTGCCATCCGTCAGCACGCGCTGATCGTACGTTTTGCCCGGCTGATCCAGTGCTTCCAGCCGGAACAGCGGCACCGGTTTGCCAATCAGAGCCGATTCAAGACGGGTCGGATCGTCACCATCGGCATTACGCGTCAGCTGCCACAGCAGCGCGGCCGCCAGCAGCAGAAACAGCATCAGGGGAATAAACAGGATTTTCTTGTTCATGTCCGTGCCTCCGGGCCCGCTTTTTTGCGCGAACGGTAACGGGGATCAAACAGGCAGAACAGCCCACCCAGCGCCATCAGCGCACCACCGAACCAGATCCAGCGGACAAAGGGTTTGTAGTAGATGCGTACGGCCCAGCCGCCATCCTCCAGCTCCTCTCCCAGCGCCGCGTAAAGGTCGCGGCTGAAACCGCCATCAATCGCCGCTTCGGTCATCATGGTGCGGGCGGCGGTATAAAAGCGTTTTTCCGCCTGCAGCGTCGCTTCATGTTTGCCATTGCGTGTGACATCAATAATGCCCATGCCGCCACTGTAGTTAGGCCCCTGCAGATTCTGCACGCCACGGAAGACAAAGTGATAATGATGAATATCGACGCTATCACCCGCTTTCATCCGCACGTCGCGTTCCACGCTGTACTGCGTACTGAAGGCAATGCCAATCACCGTCACACCCACGCCAAGATGGCCCAGCACCATGCCCCAGTGGCTGCGTGACAGGTGACGTAAACCCACAAAGAACGGATGACGATGGGTGGCGCGCTCATGCAGTTCCAGCAGCGTCAGCACAATAATCCAGAGCGACATCAGCAGACCCACCACCGTCATCGCTTCGATGCGATCCTGCAGCCACCAGGGAACGATCATGGAACAGGCCAGAGTGACAATCAGCGCCAGCGCCAGCCGTTTTGCCAGCTTCTGCGGTTCATCGCGACGCCAGCGCACCAGCGGGCCGATCCCCATCAGCAAAGCAAACGGTGCCATCAGCCAGCTGAACATCGTGTTGAAGAAGGGTTCACCGACCGAAATGCTGCCCAGCCCCAGTTGCTTGTGCACCAGTGGCAATAGCGTGCCAAGCAGCACCACCAGCATCGCGGCAATCAGCAGCACGTTATTACCCAGCAGGAACGATTCCCGCGACCAGGTTTCATTCTGAACCCGGCCACGCACCTGCCCGCCTTTAATGGCGTAGAGCAGCAGTGAACTGCCGATAACGATCACCAGAAACGCAAGGATGAACATCCCGCGCGCCGGATCGGAGGCAAAAGAATGCACTGACACCAGCACGCCGGATCGTACCAGGAATGTCCCCAGCAGGCTAAGCGAAAACGCCGTAATCGCCAGCAGCACGGTCCAGGCTTTAAAGGTGCCGCGCTTTTCGGTGACTGCCAGCGAGTGCATCAGGGCCGTGCCCGCCAGCCACGGCATAAATGAGGCATTTTCAACCGGGTCCCAGAACCACCAGCCGCCCCAGCCCAGTTCGTAATAGGCCCAGGCCGAGCCAAGGACGATACCAATCGTCAGAAAGATCCAGGCCGCCGTCGTCCAGGGACGCGACCAGCGCGCCCACGCGGTATCGAGCCGTCCGGCCATCAGTGAGGCGATGGCAAAGGCAAACGCCACCGAGAAGCCGACGTAGCCCATATAGAGCAGCGGCGGATGGAAAATGAGACCGATATCCTGCAGCATCGGATTCAGATCATGCCCGTCTATCGGAAAGTCCGGCAGCGTGCGGCTAAACGGATTGGAGGTCAGCAGGATAAACAGCAGGAAGCCGAGGTTAATCATTCCCATGACCGCCAGCACGCGCGCAAGCGCATCCTGCGGCATCCCGCGGCTGAAGATCGCCACCGCCAGTGTCCAGGTGCTGAGCAGCAGCACCCACAGCAGCAGTGAACCTTCGTGCGCGCCCCAGGTGGCGGCGATGCGGTAGTAGACCGGCAGCAGACTGTTGGAGTTCGTGACGACATAGGCAACGGTAAAGTCGTTGCTGATAAAGGCCCAGACCAGCAGCGCAAACGCCGCCGCGATGCAGACAAACAGGCCGCAGGCCAGCGGACGCGCCATTGCCATCAGGCGGGCATCCTGGCGCACCGCGCCCCACAGCGGATAACTGCTCAGCAGCAGCGAAAGCCCCAGCGCCAGGCAGAGCAGAAAGGTTCCGATTTCAGGCATCATGAGGATTTATTTCCCGCCTGATATAACGACTGCGGGCCGATGTGATTACTTTTCATGGCGTCTTCAATCTCCGGCGGCGTGTATTTCTCATCATGTTTCGCCAGCACTTCTTTGGCGATCACCTGGTTGCCCGCCGCCAGCACGCCCTGTGCGACAACGCCCTGCCCTTCCCGGAACAGATCCGGCAGGATGCCTTCAAAACTGACGCTGACCACACCGCGCGCATCATAAAGTTTGAACGATACCGCCAGGGTATTGGGATCGCGCCGGACGCTGCCGGGCATGACCATGCCACCGACGCGCAACCGCTGACCCGCTTCCGGCTTCTCGTGCGCCTCGCCTTTGCCGTAGAGGATTTCACCCGGGGTATAGAACAGATCGATGTTTGAGCGTAGCGCATACATGACCAGCGCGGTGGCCAGGCCGAGGCCGAGCAGGATCGCTACTGCCGCATAGAGACGGTTGCGTCGACGGATATTCACAATGTCTCTCCTGCTGCTTCAGCCGCGGCTTTTTTCGTTTTCGCCGCCCGGATGCGGCGTTCCCGCGCCTCGCGCTGGCGAATCTCAGCCAGCAGGCGACGTCGCAGCAACAGGGTATGCAGCGTCAGGCCGATAAGCGGAAGCAGCGTGCAGATAACCGCCAGCCAGACGAAGAAGGCGTAGCCCCCCATCGCAAAGAAGGCGTACCAGGAGGTAAATGCCGGGGTCATGCCTGCTCTCCCTGCTTCGCCACATCTATCGCCCAGGGACGATGACGTTCAGTTAACAGGATCAGGTTGCGCAGCCGCATCAGCGTCAGCGTGATAAACAGCAGCAGATAACCGAGAATCGCCCAGCGCAGCGGTGTGCGCATGACCGGCGCAATTGCCTGCTGAAGAATGCCTGATGAGCCCTGATGCAGGGTATTCCACCACTGCACCGAGAAGTGAATGATGGGCAGATTGACCACGCCGACCAGAATCAGAATTCCGGCGGCCCGGCCTGCGGTGCGGCGGTCATCAAAAGCGTGATAAAGCGCAATCACACCCATATAGAGGAACAGCAGCACCAGTTCCGAGGTCAGACGCGCATCCCAGATCCACCAGGTGCCCCACATCGGCTTGCCCCAGGCGGACCCGGTGACCAGCGCAATAAAGGTAAAAACCGCGCCCACCGGAGCCATGGCGGCAGAGACCAGATCGGCCATTTTCATCTGCCACACCAGACCAGTAAAGGCAGCGATAGCCATTGAGGCATAGATGCCCATCGACCACATCGCCGCGGGTACATGGATATACATGATGCGAAAACTGTCGCCCTGCTGATAGTCAGCAGGGGCAAATCCGAATCCCCATACCCAGCCCAGCAGCAACGACGCCAGCCCTGCAACGGCAAACCAGGGCACCAGTCGCCCCGAAAATTGATAAAGCCGTTCAGGCCTGGCCAGCTGATGTAACGCTTTCCACATATCAGATGCTCACATTAACGATAAAAGAGTATTGCCGCGTCTTTTACGCGCGGTGGATACAAGCCGGTTACTGCAAAGTAATGCGTAGCGCCGCTGCCGTGGCAAAGGGCGCGAGCGTGGCGCTGCCCAGCAGCATCGCGCCGAGAATCGCCAGATAACCACCAATCGGCAATCCCTGACTGGCCGCCTCCATCGCCGCACTGGCGAAGATCAATACCGGAATCGCCAGCGGCAGCACCAGCAGGCTCAGCAGCACACCGCCGCGTCGCAACCCCACCGTCAGACCCACGCCAATCGCACCAAGGAAACTCAGCGTTGGCGTGCCGAGCAGCAGCGTCAGGGCCATCGCCCGCCAGCCATTAAAGTCCAGCGACAGCAGCAGAGCGGCCAGGGGCGACAGAATGATCAGCGGCACGCCGGTGACCAGCCAGTGTGCCACCACTTTGCCTATGACCGTTACCGGCAGTGGCGTCGGCAGCAGTACCAGTTGCTCCAGCGAGCCATCACTGAAGTCATCGCGAAACAGCCGTTCCAGCGCCAGCAGCGACGCCAGCAGTGCGGCAACCCAGGCAACGCCCGGCGCAATGCGCGCCAGCTGTTGCGGGTCAGGTCCGATTCCCAGCGGAAACAGGGTAATAATAATCAGGAAAAACCAGAGCGGATTAACCACATCCGCACCGCTGCGAAAAGCGATGCACAATTCACGCTGGATGAGGCGAAACAGCATCAGCCTGCCTCCCCGTCGCCGAGGCGAATTTTACGCACCCGCGCCGCATCCGCGGGCAAATCCTGATGGGTTGTCAGGATCACTGCGCCACCGTTATCGGCATGCCGGGCGAATTTCGCCATTAATTTTTTAACACCCGCTTTGTCGATAGCGGTCAGCGGCTCGTCGAGAATCCATATGCGGGCCTGGCTGAGCCACAACCGCGCCAGCGCTACCCGACGCTGCTGGCCCGCCGACAACCGGCTGACCGGCACCTCTTCGTCACCCGTGAGGTCGACACTTTCGAGTGCTGCAAAGATCTGCGCATCATTGCAACCGGGATGGTAAAAGCGCAGATTTTCCAGCGGCGTGAGTACGCCTTTGACACCGGGATGGTGGCCAAGATAAAGCATCGCCTGATGCCAGGCTTCGCGCTGCCGCAGGATGGGCTGCTGTTGCCAGCGTATTTCACCCTCTTCCGGACGGCTAAGACCCGCCAGCAGGCGCAATAACGAGGTCTTTCCGGCACCATTGGGGCCTTCAATCTGCACAATGTCACCAGCAGAGACACGAAAAGAGAGCCGCCGGAACAGCGCGCGTTCGTCGTATGCACAAGTGAGCGTAATGATTTCCAACATCGAGGGGAGAATCGCACCAGCTAAAAGTGGCCGGGATATTACCACAATGTTGCTGTGGGCCGAAGTGTGAGCTACCGCTCAGTTTCGATACCAGTAGCTTATTCGTGCGATATCGCAAAGAGTCTGAATAAAAATGCAGTTCCGAAAAACGTTGTTACGCTTATTCGCACTGGTCGTTACATTATCAGCAAATAAAAAACGGCTACGCTTATTACGCGACAGCACTATCACCCGGAGAAAATATGAAGCCTTCATCAGGTAATGAACAGGGTCCAAACGACGTAGAGAGTGAAGAGAAGGATAAGGGCACTGACATCGAAGTCGATGAGGAGGCTTTACCCTCCCGCGCCGCCGCCATCCATGAAGAGATCCGCCAGGATGGGGAGAAGGAGCTGGAGCGCGACGGTGTGGCGCTGCTCTGGTCAGCCATTGCGGCGGGCTTATCCATGGGTGCCTCGCTGATGGCGAAGGGGATATTTCAGGTGCATCTGGATGGCGTACCCGGCGCATTCCTGCTGGAAAACCTCGGTTATACCTTTGGTTTTGTTATCGTTATTATGGCGCGCCAGCAACTGTTTACTGAAAATACCGTTACCGCCGTGTTACCAGTGATGCACAAACCGACCTGGAGTAATGCGGGTCTGCTGTTGCGGTTATGGGGCATTGTTTTATTCGGAAATTTAATCGGTACGGCACTCGGTGCGCTGGCGTTCAATGAGATGCCGATATTTGACGATGCCACCCGTCAGGCCTTTACCAATATCAGTATGAAGGTGATGGAACACACCCCTGGCGAGATGTTTGCTAATGCGGTGATTTCCGGCTGGATTATCGCCACCATGGTCTGGATGTTCCCCTCTGCGGGCGGCGCTAAACTGCTGGTCATTGTCATGATGACCTGGCTGGTTGCGCTGGGCGATCTCGCACATATCGTTGTGGGCTCGGTCGAAGTGCTCTATCTGGTGTTTAACGGCACTATCAGCTGGCATGAATTTTTGTGGCCGTTTGCCCTGCCGACGCTGCTTGGCAACATTACCGGCGGCACCCTGATTTTTGCGCTGATCAGCCACGCACAGATCCGTAATGACATGAGTGAGGCGGCAGTAGCGAAAGCGAAGGCGGAAAAACGGAAGCAGGAGAAACGCCGTCAGCGCGAAGAGCAGGAAAAGGCGGAGTAACAGTCAGTCGATCAGAGTCATGCTGTGCAGGTTTTTCTGGCAGCATGACTCCGTGACACACTGACGGCAAAAAGATGGAAATCGTTCGCTGAGGAAAGATGAGTATGCAAGAGCAGCTATTATCGTTTGCATTTAGCGCTCATCAACCGTAAATTAATTTGACCTCTTGTCAATTTACTTCTTAATATCTTCAGAATATTCCCATCCTGGAGTACAGGTTAATAGAATCTGAAAGCACCTAACAAAATCCTTTCCTTATATTAACCCTCATCAGCATTTGAATAAATATATATAACCCTCAACATATATTGCACGACCGGATTTTTTGTTACATTTACCGCCAACAGGAAAGCTTAATTCCTGACGCGATGCTGTAAAAACCGGACTGGTAACTTATTTAGTTTTCCGCTTTAATTTTATTAAGGCGAGAAAAAGTTAAGTCCTGAAAAAACATTTATTTTCGCGCCTGGCCACTTCCTGTTAATTACACACAACCAGGACCGGGTAATTAATCCTGCGTCATCACGTTAAGAGCTTTTTTAATGTAGCAACGCACGCCACATTAATCAGACTCAATAATAGGATTATAAAAATGAAAAAATTAGCGTTTAATAAAATCACTGCAGGAATTGCCCTGTTAATGACCTGCCAGGTCGCTTTCGCCACCTCGACTACCGCTGACGTCGGCGGTGGCACAATCACCTTTTACGGTGCGGTGACTGATGCAACCTGTAACGTAACAACTAACAGCGGAAGTGACTTCGCCGTTGATTTAAATCCGGTCACCAGCAGCGACATGGGAACTACGGTCGGTGTCATTCCGACGAATGCAAAACAGTTTACGCTGAATGTCGATGGCTGTTCGGGTTTCAACAGCACTAGCACTACAGCGCAAACGCTGAAAATCACCTTTTCAGGCGGAAATGTTTCTGATGATAACACCTACCTGAAAAACACAACCGGTACCTCCAGCGGTGTAGGCATTGGTATTACTAAAGATGGTAGTCAGCTGGTTACCCTGAACACGGCGCTGGACACTGGCCTGAAAACCACCTCTTCAGATGGTACAAACTTTGATACCGCACCAGCTTCTGGCGCTATTAACTACTATGCCAACTACTACAACTACGGTGGCGCAGCAGTAACAGCCGGTTCAGTAGTGACCACTGCAACTTATACCTTCAATTACGATTAACTGTAAAACAGGATATTTCGCTCAGACAAGGATGTCTAAAAATGAGGACTGAAAATGAAACTCGTTTCTTTAGGCACATTGCTGTGCATTATTTCATTAAGCGCAAACGCCAGCGTGGTGATGAATAATACGCGTGTTATCTATAGTGGTGACAAGAAAAGCGTCAACGTACAGCTCGTCAATAAATCAGCAGAAGCTCATCTCGTTCAGTCATGGATAGACAACGGAAATCCTGATGCGAAGCCTGAAAACCTCCGGCTGGCACTGGCTGTCGTACCCTCGGTAGTGCGCATCGGCGCCAATGATGGCCAGATTCTGACTGTAGTAAAAAACAATCTGGCAGCCTCGCTGCCAAAAGATCGTGAAAGCCTCTTCTGGCTGAATTTCATTGATATCCCACCTAACCCGAAAGATAAAAGCGGTAGCTACCTCCAGTTCGCTGTCAGAAACCGCGTCAAAGTTTTTTATCGCCCCGCTAATCTGAGTGTCGATCAAAATAAACTACAGGATTATCTTAAGCTGACCCATGATAATAATGGTATTTGTATTAATAATAGCTCGCCCTATTACGTCACCGTGGCAGGATTAAGCAAAGTCAGGAATGGCAGCAAAAAAGATAACCTGCTGCAGGAAACCGTGCTGGCAAAACCCTTTAGTTGCGCTTCGACAGGTAAGTCTGCGGGCTTGTCCATCCAGGGGAAATTTTATCTGACATATATTGATGATTTCGGAACCTTAAGAACAGTTGATATCAGCCGCTAATGAACACCAGACTGACTCTTTTAAAAACAACGTTACTTTTCATCAGCATCGCTGTGTGTATTCGCAGCTATGCTGAGGAAGAATTTAATCAGGGCTTTATGCTCGGTAGCGCCTCGAATGAAGCCTGGTCCGGTGAGAGAAACCCTATCTCTCCTGGCGTCTACAGCGTGGATATTTATGTTAATAAAGAGTGGAAAGGTAATCATCAGCTAAGAGTAGAAGGGAATGGCGTCTTTCTTATTCCCAAAAAAGATATCAGTGCTTTAGATATCAAAAGCGACCCTGACGCACACAATAAGATACTGACGCCGCTGAACCAGGATTGGGTTGACCTGCAGGATATTCTCACTGGCGACGCGCTTAAGTTTCGTCAGGATATTTTCCAGCTGGATATTACCGTCCCGCAGGCTCGTATTATTGCGCACGACCGCAACTGGATGCCGCCGGAACTGTGGGATAAAGGTATCACCGGACTTTTCACTAATTACAGCGCAATCTATTCCGGAGGAAAATACAATAACAGTAATGACCAGTCGAACCTCTACCTGACCCTGAACAGCGGGTTTAATGTTGCTGACTGGCATCTGCGCGACAATAGTTACTATTATCGAAATCAGACCGATTCAAGATGGATTAACCGTTCTCGTTATCTTGAAAAATCTCTACCTTCAATAAGCTCGACGGTTAAAGTGGGTGAAGATAATACCAGTTCATCCTGGTTTGACAGTGTAAAGTTCCGTGGCGTGAGTCTGACTAAAGATCTCGGCATGCTGCCGGACAGCTACCGAACTTATATGCCAGTGATCAGCGGCATAGCACAAACCAATGCGATAGTTAAAGTGCTGCAGGATGACCGGATCGTTTTTCAGCAAAGCGTACCCGCGGGCCCTTTTGAGTTTAGTGATCTGATGCCAACCGGTTCACGTTCCGATCTCTATCTGGTGATTGAAAACGCGGATGGCAGTAAAACTACAACCGTCATTCCTTATTCGTCTGCAGGCAGCCTGCTCAGGAGCGGCTCAACCGACTGGGCAATGTATACCGGTAAATTCAAAAGTGACGCCCTGTTCAGACAGAGTAATTTTTTACAGGCAGAGTACAGCCGGGGGATCAATAATTATCTGACGCTGGTGACCGGTGCCATAGCTGCCGAAAAATATCAGTCCGGACTGATTGGTACCGGTCTGCTCGTTCCGTGGCTCGGAACACTCACCACCAGCTATCAATATACCCAGGCGAATTTAGCAGAGGATAAGCAGCAGGGTGAGAAAGTCCGGGTAGCACTGAATAAACATTTTCCAACCCGAACATCCGTCACTGTTGCGGCCTCTTACAGCGACAAAAATTTCATTACGCTGAGTCAGGCAGACACTACCGCTGAATATATCAGTGACCGTATAGGCTATCGAGCTCAGGAAAAGAACAGTCTGAACCTGGCAATTGATCAACAATTGCCAGCCGGTTTCGGCAGGTTAAACGCCAGCCTGTACGCTGTGGGTTACTGGAATACCGAAAAAGTCTCTCGCCAGTTTAGTGTGGGATGGAGCAATACTTATAATCAGATTTCCTGGTCAGTTAACGCAGGCAAAAGAATCTATACCAATGCTGAACTGTATGAAGAGAATCGCAGTAAGGCGGTTTATCGCCAGGAAGAGTACGCCAGTTTAACACTCAGCATTCCCTGGAGCCTATTTGGGCACGATGGCACAGTCAGTGCTTCATCCAGTGTTGAGGGAAGCCAGTCAAGCGCCTCGCTGGGCTGGAATGAAAAGGTTTCAGACGCGTTCAGGTATAACCTGTTAGTGAATAATCGAAGCCGTGACGGTGCCTCATCCGGCGGTTATTTCTCTTATGCCTCTCCGTGGTCGACCTTTACCGGGAATCTGACACAGGGCGAGAAATATACCCAATATGGCGCGACGGCTTCGGGAACGATTCTGCTCTCTCAGCACGGCTTGCTAACGTCACCACAGACCGGTAATCACTTCGTGATTATTGATGCGCCAGGCGTTGCGGGTGCGAAAGTTAATGGTAACGCGACAATTTATACTAACAGTCAGGGTAAGGCGCTGGTGCCCTTCGCGACGCCGTGGCGTAAAAATACGTTTTATCTTAACTCTGAATCAGCCAGTGATATTCAGGGGAATATTAAAAAAATTGCGCCGTGGAAAGGCAGTATTTCTTATGTGAAATACATTACGGATACCCGTAAAACCTTTTCTCTGCAGGCGCGCTATACAGATGGAACGCCGCTGGCGTTTGGTGCCGCTCTGTTCGACCGTAAAGGTGGCGAATTAGGGTATGTGGCGCAGGGTGGGCTTATTTACGTTAAAGCCGATACCCTGCCTGACTATATTCTGGCACGGACCGATAAACAGCAGTCCTGCGTAATTAAAAACGCGGTTCTCACCGGAGATAATCTATGCACACGTTTATAAAGAATCTGTTAATCGCCTCGGGATTATTTTTCGCACTCGCCATCGTTTCAATTAATCAGGCGCTGGCATATTGTAACCCTTATACGCTGGCTACTGATAAGGCGACTGTTGCCACTTCCACAACAAGTGATATTGATCTGGCTAATATGCTTTCACTGGCAAGCAGTTATTCCGTCACCAGTAGCTCAAATTTTTCGGCATTTAAACTGGGCTGTGCCAATGGTGGTGAAACCCTCTATTACCGTAACGGTCTTGAAGGCGGCTACACAGTAAAATTCACGACAGGCGACCAGGAAAATTACATCAAATTTACGGCATCTCTTCCGGTGACCAGTAAAAATTTTAGTGCGGGACTGTCACAGGATTATCCGGCTTCCGATTTTGATACTGACATTACAATTCATGCTGAAATAACAGACAGCACTACTTATGATACTGCCACCACCAATGGCAAGACAGAACTTCCATTGATGTATTTGATCTCATCGAACGGCAGTACTGCTTATCCTACTGCCAGTGCGCTTCGTGGTCTGGTAGCGACTAAAGCTGCAGCCGCGTCCGCTTCTTATATCGATCTAAAAGGATTTGCGTCGATCGATATCTCATTTGTGCCGGTCAGCACGACCTGCAGCATCCAGAATCAGCAGTTCACCCTGCCTTCTACAACGCTGTTTACCCTTAAATCCGGTGATTACTCGGATACGCGCTTCTCTATTCCCCTCTCCTGCAGTGGAAGCATTGACAGTAAGGCAACGAAAACGTTTAACCTGCGTGCCTACAGTAACGATATTGTTGATAGTGCTAACTACATCGTCAGGAATGCCTCTTCCACCTCTTCAGGCATCGGCTTTCAGCTGTTTAATACCCTTTCTGATCCATTGAAATTCACGACCGGTTATGACTCCGCATCAACCTCACTGGCAGCGATGACCAAAGGCAAAGATCTCGTTTCATCGCTGACGGCGATCGATATTGGTGCACGCTATAAAATTTTTGATGCAGCGAATGCATCACCTGGCACCGTGGTCGGCACCATTATTATCTATATGGAATATGAGTAAGCTTACTGGCGGCGATGCGCTTATTTTGGGTTTAGCACCTTCGCCGTCACGACCTGAATAGCAGCAGAAGGAAGACATAAAAGCAGTGTTGCTGGCGGAATGAGCAAACGCACGGCAACCTGGTGAATCTTCAGACCTCTTTCGCTATACTGCACGCCGCGGTCCTCTTAGTTAAATGGATATAACGAGCCCCTCCTAAGGGCTAGTTGCAGGTTCGATTCCTGCAGGGGACACCAGACTTCTCCTCTTTTGAAAACGCCCCCATCATTTAAAACCCTTAAAAATTAACATCAGGCCATTAATGACGGCTACCCCCCTTTGCCTTTTCTCTGCTCACTTACCATTGATTGCTTAACGGCTATGGCTATGCTCTTCAGACAAATGAATGAACACCTGCGAATGCGTTGTAATCATGACCGGCCGGGTATGGGTAATTGGCTGCATCGAATGCTTCAGATATTTTTTATTTAGATGCATTCTGTTTTATTTCTGCATAACGGGCAATCAGTTGCTTCAGGTGCATCTCCAGCTGAGCTTTGGCAGCAGCAGGCAGAGGTTCGCCTGCGGGATTTTGTGACAATGCCCTTAGCTGCTCTTCAGCCGGTATCGATTGGCTGAAAGACTGCATGGCTGAAAAAACGACTGACTTCAGCTCACTGACCGTTACGTATTTACCTTTCTGCTCATCAAGCCCGTTAAGTCTGTCGCTGAGTTTTTGTAGCGTTGTCATTCCCTGATACCAGTCAGCAAGATGTTCTGTCGGTAATGCAATCGCCTTGAGTTGCTGCTGCCAGTTTTGTGCCAGAGGTTTAGCCTGCTCTGGCGAAAGCACCTGCGCCTGTTTTACAAGCTGTCGACTGAAGTCCATATTCCAGCCAGGCGGCAACTTATCCAGTCGGGCAAGCTGCCGCTGTGTCTGTGCGATAAGATCCTGCGGTAACGGAGTCTGCTGACGCAACATCCCCAACTGTTCAGACGTGAGAGGTGCAGGGAACGGAGCCAGTGAAGCAGCAAGCTGATTCTGTAGAGGGTCTGGCCGGTGAAGAAAATGCCAGCTCCACACTGAAACTATGCTTATTACCAGCATGGTACACATCCCGGCGGAGAAGGATTTCCATTTTTTTATCGGAGTGGGCATAGTTGCCAGCACTTCCACATTCGGCTGCTGTTCCGACTGCGCAACGTAAGCCCTCTTCACTGCACTCTCTGGCGTATCTTCATCCGGATCACCAGCAAAGTCTCTGGTGGATGCTGTCGCATCATTCATCACGGTGGCAGCCAACACGATACCTGGCTGAATGTTCGACCCGCTGCTGGTTATGCCATCGCTGTTTTCCAGCCGGACAGCACTGTTGTGCATCAGGGTACGCAACGTATCGAGCTGACTCAGATGCTTAAGTTCCAGACGCTGCAGTACCTCTCCGAGTCCGGTAAGCAGTTGCTCCGCCCGATACAGGTGGCTGAGGTCGCTGTAATTCAGCGGCAGCGAGCGCATCCGTTGCTGCAGGCGCTGACTCAGGCTGCTGAGGATTTCCATGCGCGCATGGACTGGCTGCCCGGCACCGGGAAAGGATTGGTGGTGTGCCGCCTGCCTGCGCATTCACCCAGTAACGAACTGCTGAGAAATGGACGTGGCGGAGTGGTGCGCATATCAAACGGGACTTCGGCTTTATACCACCACCGATAATCTCGTTTGATTTCATCCACGCGAATAAGTCCACTGAGCATCAGTTGCTTCAGGCTCATTTGATAGCTTTTGCCGTTGCGACGGATTTCTGCCGACAACCGTGGAAAACGCATCGCGTACTCCACCTTGATGTGCAGGTATTGCCGGTTATCGCTCGTCGGCAAACGCGACTGTTTCTCCACCATCTCAACGCCGGTTGTCGTACAGTCCCACGGCTGATTATTGGTCCCGGTGGGAATGTCAACGCCCGGGGTATCGGGTAAATCGGGCGGTTCCATTACACAAGGGTGAGTGAGCCGTCAGTCGCGCCCACGGAAAAAATAGTCTGTGGCAGACTGAAGCCCTGCAGTTCGAGCAGCGCCAGTGGCCCGTTGCTAAGCTCACTGCGCATGATAAATTTCAGAGGATTACCGTCCGGCGTGATCCACACCAGTTGGGTACGGCTGCTGTCTAGCGGGGTGATCAGCGCCTTATCCAGCAGGCGGATGAAGCCCCAGTTCCCCTGGTTGCTTTCATACAGGCGCATTTCGGTGTTCACTGAACGCCAGCTCAAATCGACACCCGGATAGTAAGTATTCCCCGGCCAGGTGAAACTCTGCCAGCTTTCCATCTGGTTGAAGTAATCCAGTTTCTGACCATCGAGCGTCAGCTGGGTGCGGGCCACATCGCGTGACGGTCGGGCCATCAGTTCGAAATGAACCCCGGCATCGCCCTGGGCAAAGACAATATCCGAGATATCGGCAAGCTTATTGATGGCGGCGAGAAACGCAGGGCTGATGCTCATTCCCTGGCTGGCAGCCGGATTCACCACCCAGTGACTGCCTTCCTGATGCAGCATGCCGCCGAGATTGTTTTTGATAAATTCCGCGATACGCCCGGAGTCGCTGCGCAGGAACTGGGCCAGCAGTGGCAGTGAAGCATCGCTGCCGGTGGCCTTAAACGGATAGCGTCCGGCAAAGGCGGTGTTCCACTGCGAAACAATGGTGCTCTGCCAGCGGGCATTGAGGCTGCCTGCCGCCGGAGCCAGCACCTGACGCCAGGCCAAATCGAGCGGCTGCACAAACAATGACTGCCCGAAACCGTTCCACTCCTGCCCGAGACTTGCCGCTACCAGAGAGCCGTAGTCACGGGTGTCGGTCAGGTCAATGGCTTTTCCCTGGAAAACAGTCTGGGCCAGCATCTGCGCCATCGCCTGCGGATCAGGGGCGCTGGTCACCTGCTGCAGCTTGAGACGCACCTGGGTTACACGGGCAAGCCAGGACTGGAAGCTGAGGTTACCGTTTGAGCCGGTACCGTCCTTGCCGGCCATCAGCCCCGTGAGCGGCCCAAAGACGCCGTCCAGCGGCCCTTTCGGCCCCTGCGCCTGTTCAATAAATTGTTTTGCACTCTTCTGACGCCCCACCAGTTTTTTCGCCGAGTCCACCAGGGTGTCAGCCAGGGCTTCTTCTTTGGCACCCGTCTGTCCCTGCCAGGCAAGCGTATTCATCAGCGCCACCAGAGGGGACTGACGCACATCCGCCAGCAGATTCAGCTGCGCAATGGCCTCCGAAAGCGATGACGCTTCGTGCCACTGAATGCTGTTGGCCATGTTGAGCCAGGCGTTGCCAAAGTCGGTGAAATAACGCTCAGTCAGGCGCTGTTTCAGCGCTTCCGGTGACACATCACTGCCCGGCTGATGGGTTTTGTCGGTCAGCACCCAGTCGATTTCATCGCGGCGGGTCTTCACCACTTCATCAATCGCATCTTCAACCTGCTCTTCCCATGCCTGACGGGTAAACATCCCCGGCACCACTTGTTCAGAAGAAAACAGGGTTGACGCGTCCGTGTCGCCGGTCATATCTGCCAGGGTTAAATCCGGCCAGTTTCGGGCAATGCGCCCGAGCATCTCCTGGTACAGACCGGATTCGGCGTTACGCTGACCAATTTGTTTGAGCAAAATCTGGCGCACCGTACCCACCAGTTCGCGGTCAGGGGTAATTTTCCATTCCGGGTGTGCCGACAGATTCTGCGTCCAGAAGCCGAGCAGCTTCGGTGCCTGGGTCTGCCACACGCTTTCCGGCACGCCGCTGCGGTGTGGCCAACGCCACATATACTGTCACCGGGGCATTGCCGGCAGAAGCCGGTGCCTCGATTTCACGTGGCTCCGGAGGCAGGTCACTGAATCGGGTATCAACCAGTGTGTCATCCGGTAGCCAGAGACGAAGTGACTGCGCCTGCACGCGGCCGGAGGCCAGCATCGCGTCATCAAGCTCAACCCGACCAACCCCCCAGGGGAAAGCATTTCCGCGGGCGGCAATACCGGCCCGGGAAAATGCATCCCATTCAGACTGCTGCTGGAACTGCTGAGGGGCCAGAAGCGCCCCTTCATTCCATAACGGACGATGAATTTTCATCCCTGATTTCCCCTCGCCTTAGGATTTGGCTTTCGGCATCTGGGAAACCAGCGACAGGTTGACGTCCATCCCTTCCACCTGGAAGTGTGGCACGGCGTACAGCTTCACGCGGAAGAAGCCCGGATTATCCTCAATGTCTTCCACCACCACTTTCGCGTCACGCAGCGGGTGGGAAGCCTGCAGTTCGTCGCCCGGATCGGTCATTTCGGTCACCAGACTGCGCACCCAGGTATTGAGTTCTAATTCCAGCAGACGACGGTCTTTGGTGGTGCCGATATTTTCACGTTGAATGAGCTTCAGGTAGTGCGCAATACGCGACAGCAGGAAAATGTACGGCAGACGGGCATTGATACGGCTGTTGGCCGTTGCATCGGCGGTGTCATACAGGGCTGGTTTCTGGGTCGAGTTCGCCGAGAAGAAGCACGCGTAGTCGCGGTTCTTGTAGTAGGAGAGCGGAATGAAGCCGAGATTGGCGAATTCAAACTCGCGGGTCTCGGGGATCATCACCTCGGACGGAATCTTGACCTGATTGCCTGTGCCGAGGTCATACAGGTGGATAGGCAGATCCTGCACGGCACCACCGGCCTGCGGGCCACGAATTTGTACACACCAGCCGTTGTTGATGAAGCTGCGAACCATGTTGGATGCAAAGGCGAAGGATGCGTTGGTCCACAGGTACTTATCGTGATCCGGGCCTTTGACTTCTTCCACGTAGTTGAAGCTCCGCACCGGCACGGTATCCGGACCATACGGCAGGCGACCCAGCACGCGCGGCATCACCAGGCCGATATAGCGGGCATCGTCCGTCTCACGGAAGGATTTCCACTTAATGTACTCCGCACGGTCGAAGTAGTTACCAATGTCCTTGATGGCCGCCACTTCCTCCATCGAATCCTTGAGGAAAAATTTCGGGCCGGCAGAGCCGATAAACGGCATATGTGCTGCAGCAGACACTTTAGAGATGTTGCGCAGGAGCGCGACATCCTGCGCAGACGCATCAAACTCATAAGCGGAAATCAGCGCAGCGATCGGCTCTCCACCCGGTGTGTCATACTCATCGATATATGTGTGTTTATACAGTCCACTCTGAATGATTTCCGGGCTGTCTTCGAAGTCCTGACGCAGATCTTCTTTAGACATATCCAGCAGTTCAACTTTCACGTTCTGGCGGAAATCGGTTTTGTCGACCAGCGATTTCACGCCGCGCCACAGGCTCTCCACTGCCTGGAATTCTTCGCTATGCATTACCGCATCCAGCTGACGGCTAATCTGGTAGTCCAGCTCCGCGATATGGTGGTCAATCAGGTTTTTGTCGAGTTTTTCAACCTTTGAGCCTGATTTTGTCAGGCACTCCAGGAACACCTGCATCCCGGCCGTTAATCGTTCATCCGCGGTCGCATCCGACATCGCCTGCGCGTCCTGCCAGATATCCAGCGCACTCAGCTCAGAGACCGGATTCAGGTTGATTTTTTCAAACAGAGAGGCATAAACCCCGCCCGCAGCAGGACGTTCCAGCACCACACTCTCGCTACCTGCGGCATTCTCATTTTTTACAGACATCAGCATCTTCCTTTTAAATCCGTTAAATCATCGTGACCGTTATGGCTGCTTAGGTGCCAGGGCTGAAAGTTCGGCTCTGAGTTCTGCGCTTAACGCCGGGTCGAGCAGAATTTTTTCCAGCTCCTTTCGGAAAGCCTGATTGTCCAGCAGGTTTGCCTTTAAATCGCGCAGCAGGTTGCGCATGGAAAGCATCGCCTTCAGCTGAGGGATTTGTCGGGAAACCTGCTCCGGGGTGAAATCTTTCATGCTCTTGAAGGTCAGGCTGATGTTGTCTTCGCTACCGTCACCGGAAAGCGTGTTTTTAACGGTCAGATTGACTTTTGGGGAATATTCGGAAAGAACTGAGTCGAAGTTATTTTTGTTCAGGCTAACTTTTTTGCGCTCAGACAGGGGTGCAGACTCCTGACCATTACTGAAGTCGCCCGCCACCAGTAATTTCAGAGGAAGCTCGGTTTTCTTGCTGGCTCCACCCGTATGCAAATCAAGCTTTAAATTAATGCGTGCCTTTGGTATTTCGGACTGAAAAGAAGAGTTAGACATGGCTGTCCCTAATCTATTGAGTGATAGAAACCGTCACAGCCAGTGTCAAATATTAAGAACGGCTTACCCTGCCATAAAACATTCCTGCCATTAAACATTCATTGAAAAGCAGAACCTGCAGTCAGAAGCGAGTACATTCCATTTACTGGCGATATGACGTGATGAAAGAGCGTAAATCCGAAATTCATTTTTCAGATAAACACTCATGGCGCGAGTTTAAAAATAGTGGGTCAGCCAAAGGAAATGATAATATGTAACCACATGTAACAGGATAAAGTTGCCAGCAAAAATCTTATACTGATTTGATACATAAGATTTTTCTTAAGATTCTGCTTGTGAGGCGCATGATAGCTGGGAATAAAAAATGTTTCAGTAAGTAGTTCATTGCGGGATTAAGCAGAAAAATGACCCATAGCTAAAAAGTGCGGTTAATGCTTTTTTTTACAGGATCACGGCAGAAAGTGAAAACGGGAACCCACCCAAACAGGTTAGTTTTTATAATAAGAAATGTTAATGATTTTTGGCGCTATTATGCGCTGCTAATATTTCTGTTACCGCTAAGAAGTTCATCGACTTTCCCGACGACACGCCGAGGGCGTCATGCCATAAACCTGCCGGAAACGATGGCTGAAGTGGGCTGAAGAGTGGTAACCACACTGAAGGGCAATATCGGTCAGCGTCAGCTCGGGCCGCTCAAGCAACATCCTTGCACGATCCATACGACGGCGCATCACGAACTGGTGTGGTGCCTCGCTAGTGGTATGACGAAACATGCGGGCAAAGTGAAACTCACTCAATGCCGCTTCCTGCGCCAGCACCGCCAGGGTTAAAGGCTGATCGAGATGGGTTTCAATAAATTCCAGAACCCGCCGTAATACCACTGGAGCGAGTCCACCCCGCACCTGGGGCAGTCGCCATTTAACTTCACTGTAGTGCTGCAGCAGATGGGTCAGCAGGAGTGTTGATGCGCTGCTCAGCGTCAGCTGGCTGGCGGGCTGTTGCCAGTCGCTGCTCAGCAGAAAGTGTCGATAGAGCTGGGTAATGCGGTCATCAACAGAAAAGATTTTCTCATGCAGGTTTAACTGCGCCGGATTACGGTCCCAGACCCTTTCGGCCAGTTGCCGCAGCTGGTTCTCGCTGCAATAGAGATGAACAAAGGCGAGATCCGCACGCAGATCCCAGGTCGATTCCGTGCCAGCCGGCATCAGACAGAAGCGGTCCGGTGCGCCACCGTTACGCCAGCCATGCGGGGTTTTATGCCAGGTATCGTAGCCGCCCGCTACGTAAAGGCTCAGCGTGTGATGATCGCTGAGGTTTGTCACGCGATCGCCACTATTGAACCAGGCTGCCAGTTGAATGCCGCTGTGAAGCTGCACCTGATCACGCAGTTGTGCTTTGTGGCGTTGCAGCATTTCAAAGGTTTGATAGGTACGCATTGGAGCATCAGTTCAGATAAACAGAAGGCCAGTTTACGGATTGCAGGGGACAGAAAACAGGCCATATCGGGACGGGCGGCAAAAATGCGCAAGATTTTGCAAAACTTGCGCAATCCGCTGCAAGACCAGGGAGCGTTGCGGGTGCAGACTCGGCGTTTTAGGGTGGAGAATCTGGCAATGAACCTGTTTTTGTATCTCTCAGTCGTGCTGATCTGGGGCACGACCTGGATTGCGATTTATGCGCAACAGTCTGCGGGCATAGGGGCCGTAACTGTCGCTGTCTTCTGGCGTTTTTTGCTGGCCTCGCTGGTCATGTTATTGCTGCTTAAGCTGATAAAGCGTCTGCACAGGCTGACGCTGCGCGATCATCTCTTCTGCATGCTCCAGGGCTGCAGCGTCTTTGGCTTCAACTTTGTCTGCTTTTATTACGCTTCCGGCTATATCAGCAGCGGACTGGAGTCGGTCATTTTCTCGATGGCCGTGATGTATAACGCCATTAACAGCTGGATATTTTTCCGTCAGCGCCCTTCCGCACGTCTGATTCCGGCCATCGTGCTGGGCATGGCAGGCATTGTGGCGTTGTTCTGGCACGATCTGCGCAGCACGCAGGCCTCTGCCGGGCTGATGTGGGGCATTGGGTTAAGTGCGCTGGGCACACTGGGATTTTCATTCGGCAATATGATCAGTCAGCGGCATCAGCGTCTGCAACGTGACGTGCTGACAACTAACAGTTACGGCATGTTATACGGTGCGCTGATCATGGCACTGGTCTCGCTGCTGCAGGGTGTTTCGCTGCAGCCGACATGGAATACACAGTGGTTTGGGGCATTGCTCTATCTGGCTATCGTGGGATCGGTGATGGGTTTCGGCGCTTACTTCACACTGGCGGGACGCATCGGCGCCAGTCGGGCTGCCTATACAACGGTCCTGTTTCCGCTGGTTGCGCTGGCACTCTCTACGCGCTTTGAGGGGTATGAGTGGCATGTCAGCGCCATCCCTGGCCTTGTCATGATTCTGCTGGGCAATATCGTGATGTTTGCCCGCTGGCCGGCAAGCCATTGCCGGGTCACTACCTGACACGGAGCGGGCTCAGACCCGCGTCCGGATGGGCATTACGCCCACTGCTGCTGAAGAAGTTTCTGTGGTTGATTGATCGCTTTACGCGCAATCCAGTAAAGCAGAACACGCTCATCGTCACTATCACGATCGGCCATCGACAGCAGTTTTAATGCCAGCGTCGATTTGGTCACAGGCTGTTGTTCTGTACTGAGTTCAATCACCGCCTGACCGATGATGCAGCAAACGTCATCCTCACTGGTACTGGATTCATATGTCCGGTCTTTCATATTTCCTCCTGTTAAGTGAACTGTAAGCATGGCAAATAATCTGTAAACCTGCTCACAGAAAGAGCTATCTGAAACATTATCTTACGGCTAATTACGCTTAATCATTAACATGCCACTTTGCTTACTAGTGACGCAGTGTCGCGCCCCCTTTTGATGTCATTCATACCGCCTGAATGGCATTTCATTCCCTGATACGTTCCGTTCATACCTTTGCTGCTCACGCGCGCGAATCACTGTTTTATTCTGACCGCAGTTTCCAGATTCCCGGACGGGAGAGATAAATTATGAACCAGACTCAACAGGCGTCTTACCAGCGTTCCCGCTGGCTTACATTGTTCGGAACGGTTATTACTCAGTTTGCGCTGGGGTCAGTTTATACATGGAGTTTGTTTAACGGCCAGCTGTCACAGAAGCTGGATGCACCGATCAGTCAGGTCGCATTTTCCTTTGGCCTGCTGAGCCTGGGTCTGGCTATCGCCTCTTCACTGGCCGGAAAATTACAGGAACGTTTTGGCGTACGCCGCGTCACTATTGGCGCGGGTGTACTGATGGCGCTGGGCTTCTGGCTCACCGCGCAGGCTAATAACCTGATGATGCTCTACTTCAGTGCCGGACTGTTGGTTGGTCTGGCCGATGGCGCCGGTTATCTGATGACGCTCTCAAACTGTGTGAAATGGTTCCCGGAGCGTAAGGGGATGATCTCGGCCTGTGCAATTGGCGCTTACGGCCTTGGCAGTCTGGGATTCAAGTTTATCTGCGGAACACTGCTGGTGACGGTCGGTCTGGAGCAAACCTTTATGATATGGGGCGTGCTGGCCATGTCGATGATTATTCTCGGTGCGCTGCTGATGCGTGAAGCGCCACTGCAACAGACCGGAACCACCGCTAAAGGTCAGCAACATGCGCGGGATTACACGCTGGCCCAGTCAGTGCGTCTGCCGCAGTACTGGATGCTGGCGCTGATGTTCCTGACCGCCTGTATGAGTGGACTCTATGTGATAGGGGTTGCCAAAGATATCGGCGAAGGTCTGGTGCATCTCTCCACGCAGACTGCTGCCAGCGCGGTAACGGTGATTGCAATTGCCAACCTGAGTGGCCGTCTGGTGCTGGGTGTGCTCTCTGACAAAATGCTGCGCATCCGGGTCATTTCGCTGGCGCAAATTGTGTCGCTGATTGGTATGAGTGTGCTGCTGTTTACCCGGATGAATGAGGTCACCTTCTTCCTGTCACTCGCCTGTGTGGCCTTCAGCTTTGGCGGGACCATTACGGTGTTCCCGTCGCTGGTCAGTGACTTCTTTGGACTCAACAACCTGACAAAAAACTATGGCCTGCTCTACCTGGGCTTTGGTATCGGAAGCGTGCTGGGATCGCTGGTCGCCTCGCTGTTTGGTGGTTTCACCGTTACCTTCAGCCTGATTATGACGCTACTGGTCATCTCCCTGTTTCTGTCGCTTACCATTCGCCTGCCGCAAAGTCCCGTCACAACAGAACCTGTGTTGCAACGTCACTAATCACGGGCAACGACCACGGGCCGCCATTACGCGGCCCGTTAACGTTTAGCCGCGGAATCGCGGCTCTGCTATTCCTGCCACCGCGACGTCCACGGCAAAGATATCGCCGGACTGCGGATAGCGCGCCAGTTCCTCTTTGGTGCGATCTTCACGTGAACTGGTAATAAACAGCGTTTTAAGATCGGCCCCGCCAAAGGCCACCATGGTTGGCCACTTCACCGGCAGCAGAATCTCATCGACAATGTCACTGCTCTGCGGATCGATACGCACCACGCGTCCGCCATCAAACTGTGCTGACCAGTAGAAACCTTCGCTATCCACCGCGGCACCATCCGGTAATCCACCTTTCGCGTCGAAACGGCGGAACAGGGTGCGTTCGCCCGGTTCGCCCTGCGCGTTTAATGGATAGCGATAGAGCGATTCATTCGGCGTGTCACTGTGATACATCCAGCGCAGGTCGGGAGAGAAGGCCAGCCCATTGGAAATTTTAATATCACGCGCTTTGACCTCCAGTTTCAGGTCAGGCGTCACGCGGCACAGCAGCCCGCCATTTTTATCCTGCGGTTCCCACAGGCTGCCGCACCAGAAGTTACCCCACGGATCCACACGGCCATCATTAAATCGACTCTTAGCGGCCACACCGGGATTCTCTGCAATCTTTTTCTCGGGTTTACCCTGCGCATCCAGCAGCCAGACACCGTTGCGCAATGCGGCTATCAGCCCGCCCTGCTCACGCAGACCGATGCATCCCACCTCTTCCGCCTGCGGGAAGGTTTGCAGTTCACCGCTGACCGGATCAAAACGGTGAATGGCGGATGCCAGAATATCGACACAGTACAGCACCTGTTCTTCCACTGACCAGAGCGGGCATTCGCCCAGTTCAGCCTGTAAAGCCAGAATATTTTTTACGTTATGCGCCATGTTTCTCTCCCATTGAAATGACATGCTAATAATGTAGTGGTAAAAACTTTCAAATGAGAATTATTTTCGCTTGATTTTAAGACTATTCTCTTTGATAGTATTTATTATTCAGTTGATTCCGATTTTTTTATTTCCTGCCGCTGAAGAACAGAGCGATCTGAAATATTCCGTCATATCTTCTTAAATAACTCTACAAAGCCTGCATCTTCACTCCACTTTTACAGCGTAGTGTCATAGTCATTGGAAAAGAGGAGAAGCTTCCGATGAAGAGATTAATTAAAGTCGCTTCGGTGGTTGCGCTGATGACCTTATTAAGTGGTTGTATCATCAGCCCCAGACACGACAATGGCTGGCATCGCGGGGGTGGCGGCGGATATCATGGAGGCTACTATGGAGGTTATCACGGTGGGTATCATGGCGGTCACCATCGCCGCTAACGGGCAAAGATGTCACACAGCATAAAATAAAAGCAGTAACTTTAAGGGCGGGATAATTATCCCGCCCGTTTTATTTAGCTTTTCACAGCATAATTACACTGGAACCACGCTTTCTGCAGTCCCGGAATATGACTCTCCTGCGCAGGTAACGCCTCGACTTTATCAAAGCCTTTATTGCTGCAGTAATTCGCCAGATCAATATCCATTGCATCACGATTGACCTTTACCGGGTCATAACGGTACTGCACGGTATTTGAGCTAGGATCTTCATCAACGCGTTCAAATGCCCCGGGTTTGCTGGCGGTACATCCACTCAGCAGAATCAGCGCCAGTGCGCCGGTAATTAATTTTTTCATTTAGTTATCCTCACGTTGTCACGCAGTGTATGACGCAGCATGCCACGCATCCATAGGATTAATGCGCGAAAAATCAAAAATTGAGAAGCTTTAGCCGATTAATTCAATACGATTAAACGGCTATTACTATCAGTCCAAAAGTGACAGGATATATTCAGACCAAACGAAGACTGCACCACACCAGGAAATGCCAAAAATAAAAATCTGTTCCTCTCTCTTCCCTGCCCGCGTTTAGCGGGCTTTTTTTCGCCCGCTAAACGCGAGTTTACTGGCCGGTCAGTGCCACCATTTTACGTAACAGGTTAGCGGCGCGCTTATCAGGTAATGCCAGAACGGCGCTGTAGAGGTCAATTGACATGGCACATAGCGAAGAGCGATCCACCGCCGTGTCGGCAGGCATATTCAGTTGCTGCAGTTTGTCGCCCCACTTCAGATAAAGCCGGCCGACAATCTTTTGCAGATCATCCTGCGCCTGAGCCTTATCAAGGGGCTGCTCGGGTGGCGGACTATTGAGCAGCAGCAGCTCCATGGCATCGGCCTCTTTCTGATTCAGCGAGGCTGGAAGTGTGGTCTGCAAATTGATGCCACCACTGACCTGCGGATAGAGATAACGGAAGCAGAGGCCCGGATCGATCTGGTTCAACGCGCGCATTTCTTCTACCGAGACGCTGATATAGTTAACGACCGCCGCATCTGTTCCGCGCATCAGTCGCTGATTAATCACCTCAATCAGCCAGCCACGCAGTTCACCTGTCGCCCTTTCAGGCTGCTCGCCCGCACGGATCCGCCGGGTCAGCTCCTGAGTCAGCAACAACCATAATGCTGGTTCCTGCGTCTGCAATACCCGATAGCCCGGCATCTTTGCCAGCTGATTCACCGCCTGCTCATGCTGAGCAGTCTGCTGCTGATGCGGCGCGACCCAGCTGAACCAGAGCAGATTTGCCAGTATCAGTGGCAACAGAAAGAGGATCAGCCCCTGCCACAAACGCAGCCGGGTGGTTCTGATCAGCACAATGATAATCAGCGCCAGCAGCGTAAACGCGGCCAGCGTAATAAAAAACAGAGAGTTCATGCTGCGCGATTAATCCTTACGCACATCGATCAGCACAGGACAGTGAGCACGCTCAATAACTGATGCGCTGACCGAGCCTTTTAACAGCCGATTAAAAGAGGAGAGATGGCGACGTCCCATGATAATCATGCTGGCTTTAAGCTGTTGCGACTGGGCAACGATGGTGTCTGCTGCGTCACCCGCCAGAATCATGCCACGCGCATTAATGCCCGCGCGCAATAACGGTGCCAGCGCATGGCGCACCACCATTTCCGCCGTATTCTGCTCATCCTGCGCCGCCACAAAATCGGCGGGATCTTCACCTGCATCGATTTCCATTGGCTGATTGCAGGAGGAGTAAGCAGGATCAACACAGCACAGCACCACCACATCGGCGCGATGCGCCAGCGCTTCTTCAATGGTTAAGGCAACCACTTTCTCCGCGACCGGAGAGTGATCAATAGCCATCAGCAGGGTTTTCATCAGATGCTTATCCTTCTATCGCGGCGACTTTGCCGATTTCACGCACCAGAGCCTCTTTGCACTTCAGCATCTCGTCACGGAAACGGGCTTCGTGACGCAGAAAACGTGCAGAGGGCACCAGCAAAGAGACAGAAAAGCGACCAAACAGTGTATCCAGTGCAAACGCCATGGTAGAGATACCTTCCAGCGTTTCACCGCGATCCACAGCGATACCGGTTTCGCGCACTTCCCTGATAAGTTGCAGCAACTGCGGCAGCGTTTTCACCGTCATATCGGTTAATTCCTGCCAGCCCTCACCGACAATCGTCCGCACATCTTTTTCACACTCCAGCGCCAGCAGCGCCCGTCCACCGGAGGTGCTGTAGAGCGGCAGATTGAGTCCCATATGCGGAACCACCCGCAACTCCCGCGACGCCACCACGTGGTGAATAATCGCCAGCTGGCTGCCGCTGGCGCGCGCCAGTGAAACCGTCTCATTGGTGTCGGAAGAGAGTTTTTCCAGTAGCGGACTGACCAGATCGACCACGTCGGTGTGGACGCTGGAGATCAGTTTTAACAGTGCCGGACCCAGTCGCAGTCCACCCGCCCCGCTGCTGCGCACCAGCTCGGCGCTGTCAAGTGCGGCGACAATGCGCTGCACCGTTGAACGGGGGAGTTCTACCGCCTGAGCAATTTCGCCAAGGCTCATGCCGCCCGGCTGTTCGCCCAGCGCATTTAGAATTTTTGCCGCACGTGCGATGACCTGAATGCCGCCCGTTTTTTCATCCTCACGGCTGGAGGGTTGATGTGCCATAGCGTCGTCCTGTTTGAGCTGCCTTACTGTAGCGCGAATGCCGCACTTTTTACAGTCTGTACCACATTGCAATACAGCATACCGGGATGTAATATTACGCCCTGTATCACATCGCAGTACACTGCATCATAATAATGAGATCGCCTGCAATGAACGCTAAGCCAGCCGCCGCGCCGGCCCCTCATCCTTTTACTTTTCGACTGGCGTTTGGCCTGGTCGGCGTGCTCATTGCTGCGCTGACCTCCGGGCTGAACGATCGCGTCAGTGATATCGCGCTGGCAGATATCCGGGCTGCCATTGGCATCGGTTACGATCAGGGTAGCTGGATTATTTCCGGTTATCAGGCCGCAGAAGTCGCTGCCATGATGATCGCGCCCTGGTTTGCCGTCACTCTGTCGCTGCGGCGTTTCACCCTTGGCGTTTCGTCGGGATTTATGCTGACCGGCATTCTGCTGCCGCTGGTGCCTGACCCAACGCTGTTTATCAGCCTGCGCGTGCTGCAGGGCCTTTTTGGTGGCGCACTGCCGCCGATGCTGATGACCGTCGCCCTGCGCTTTCTGCCGCCGCCCTTTAAGCTGTTTGGTCTGGCGGGCTATGCCCTGACCGCGACGTTTGGCCCCAATATGGCGGCCTCACTGGCGTCGTTATGGACCGATCATGTCAGCTGGATGATGGTGTTCTGGCAGGTCGTGCCATTAATGCTCATTGCTATGGTGCTGATTAGCTGGGGGATACCGCAGGACCCGCTGCGTCCTGAACGCTTCCAGCAGATCGACCTGTTCGGCATGGTGACCGGCTGCAGTGCAGTCTCGCTGCTGGTTCTGGTGCTGACCCAGGGTGAGCGCCTGGACTGGCTGAACTCCCCACTGATCGTCGGTATGTTACTGACCGCGCTGCCGCTGCTGCTGGTTTTCCTGATTAATGAGTGGTTTCACCCGCTGCCTCTGTTTAAATTGCAGATGCTCCGCCGGCCAAATCTGGCGCATGGCTTACTGGGGCTGGCCTGCGTGCTCATCCTTGGGCTTTCTGGTTCTGCGCTGCCGTCGGCCTATTTTGCGCAGGTCAGCGGCTTTCGCACCCTGGAGTTTGCCCCGCTGGCGCTGGCAGTGGGCCTGCCGCAACTGCTGATCGCACCGCTGATTGCGGCCCTGCTGAATATCCGCTGGATCGACTGCCGCTGGATGCTGACGGCGGGCGTCGGCCTGCTGGTGACCTCCTGTCTGCTGGGCACACAGATCACCAGTGAGTGGGCGCGCCAGAATTTCTGGCTGCTGCAGATTCTGCAGGCGTTCGGACAACCGATGATTATTCTGCCGATACTGATGAGCGCCACCAGCGTGGTGGCTCCACCGGAAGGCCCGTTTGCCTCGGCGATGTTTAATACGGTGCGCGGCTTCTCCAGCATCGCCGCCTCTACGCTGGTTGAGGTTTTCCTCTCCCATCGCGAGCAGTTTCACTCCAGTATCCTGATTAATCAGGCCGCCAGTCGCAGCTGGCTGATGACAACGCCGACGGCCAGTCAGGCCAGCAGCAGCTTGCCGCTGTTGCCGGATGGCAGCATCAGCGCCAGCGAAAATCTCAGCGGATTCGCCACGCTGGTCCGGCATCAGGCCACGGTACTGAGTCTGAGCGACAGCTGGCTGATGCTGACCGGTTTTGCCGCGTGCCTGTTACTGCTTACCGCCATCCTGCCAAAACGGGTCTGGCCGCCTCAAACTTTGCTTCAAAACCCTTCCCGGAATAACTGAATATGCGTGCTTTCGAAATGAGAAGAACTCTGGTGCTCACACTGCTGCTGCTGGTGTTACTGGCCATCGCTTTTGCAGTCTGGTCAATGATGAGCGGCAACGATCACCGTACCAACGACGCTTACGTCAATGCGGACTACACCCTGGTGGCACCGAAAGTCTCCGGCTACATCAGCAATGTGCAGGTGCAGGATAATCAGCAGGTCAAAGCCGGCCAGTTGCTGGCAACGCTGGACGATCGTGACTATCGGGTGGCGCTGGAGAGTGCCGAGGCTGACCTGCAGGTGAGTCAGGCGAAACTGCTGAGCAGCCAGGCACAGCTGGAACAGCAGCAGTCGGTGATTGATCAGCAGAAAGCCAGCGTCGCGGCCAGCCAGGCGTCCGCGCAGTATGCCGGACAGAGCGCCGATCGCTACAACCGACTCTATAAAAGCGGCACTGTGGCCGCCGACGATCAGCAGAAAGCCAGCTCGAACCAGCGTTCAGCACTGGCAGCCGTGCATCAGAGTCAGGCTGCGCTGACGTCGGCAGTGAAACAGGTCGGCGTGCTACAGGCGGCGGTGCGTTCAGCGGAAGCGGATGTTGCCGCAGCTAAAGCCAGCGTCGATCAGGCCAGGCTGAACCTCTCCTACACGCGTATTACGGCGCCCGTTGACGGCATGGTGGGTCAGCGCTCGGTGCGGACTGGCGCTTACGTGTCAGCCGGAACCCGTCTGCTGGCGGTAGTACCCCTGCAGCAAACCTACATTACCGCTAACTACCTTGAAACGCAGCTAAGCGATGTGCGTCCGGGTCAGCGGGTACAGATTCGTGTCGATGCCCTGCCAGGCAAGACCTTCACCGGCCACGTGGACAGCATTGCGCCGGCCACCGGGGCAACTTTTTCCGCGATCGCCCCCGATAACGCCACCGGCAACTACACTAAAGTCGTTCAACGTCTGCCGGTTAAAATTGTGCTGGATAGTGACCAACAGCATCTGGCTCAGTTACGTGTCGGCATGTCGGCGATCCCGGACATTCAGGTGCCGTAAAATTGTGAGCAATATCTCAGAACGGACCTATTTCATTTAGGCAGGATTACGCGTAAATTAGCGCCTGATCCTGTTCTGAGTTATTCAGATCGACCCGGAAATGAGCAGACCATGACTGAAATGGTGATCTCTTTTCCACAGCTGTTCGCGTTGCACTGGTTTGGGATCGCCATCATCGTAACCGCTCAGAGGAGTTGCTTTGTGAAATATGCCTTGATGGGAATATCTTTTTTCGCGTTACTTTGGTTCGGAACCTTTGTTCTGCTGCTGAAGTAATGGCGTGACAGTGCCGCCACGGGGCGACCCTTGAGTCGCCCCTGCTGGCTGTCAGTTCTCTTCTTCTGTTTTCATGCTGCCTGGCAAAACGCCATCGGCACGAAACATCGCTTTAATTCCCCGTACTGCCTGACGAATGCGATCGCTGTTTTCAATCAGTGCAAAACGCACGTGCGTATCACCATAGTCGCCAAACCCGATACCGGGTGAAACACAGACTTTCGCCTCCTGCAGCATATGTTTGGCAAACTCCAGGGACCCCAGATGCGCATAGTGGTCCGGAATTTTTGCCCAGACATACATTGAGGCTTTCGGGTTATCTACCATCCAGCCCGCTTCATGCAATCCCTTGACCAGCACATCTCGACGCCGTTTATACTGCTCTGCGATGTCGCGAACACACTGTTGATCCCCTTCCAGCGCTGCAATCGCCGCCACCTGCAGCGGCGTAAAGGTGCCGTAGTCATGGTAACTTTTGATGCGTGCCAGCGCGGCGACCAGCTCTTTGTTGCCCACCATAAAACCGATGCGCCAGCCCGCCATGTTGTAGCTTTTTGACAGGGTAAAGAATTCGACGGCGACATCACGCGCGCCCGGCACCTGCATAATCGATGGCGCTTTCCAGCCATCGTAGACGATATCGGCATAGGCCAGATCGTGGATCACCAGCACGTTGTATTGTTTTGCCAGCGCAATTACCCGCTCGAAAAAGTCGAGCTCCACACACTGTGCGGTGGGATTAGACGGGAAGCCAAGGATCATCATTTTTGGCTTGGGGTAACTCTCGCGAATGGCGCGTTCCAGCTCATTGAAGAAGTCGACACCCGCCACCAGCGGCACTGAGCGTACCTGCGCGCCAGCAATCACCGCACCGTAGATATGAATCGGATAGCTAGGGTTTGGTACCAGCACGGTATCACCGTGGTCCAGCGTCGCCAGCATCAGGTGTGCCAGCCCCTCTTTGGAACCGATAGTAACAATTGCCTCAGATTCAGGATCGATTTCAACCTGGTAGCGATCGGCGTACCAGCGCGAAATCGCCCGGCGCAGACGCGGAATACCGCGTGAGGTGGAATAACCGTGGGTGTCGTCGCGCTGCGCTACCTGACATAACTTTTCGACGATGTGCGGCGGGGTCGGACCATCAGGGTTGCCCATTGAAAAGTCGATGATATCTTCGCCGCGCCGGCGCGCAGCCATCTTCAGTTCAGCGGTGATGTTGAAAACGTAAGGGGGTAAACGTTCAATACGTGAGAAACGACGGGGTGTGCTGTTATCAGCCATGATGACCTCTGGATTACGTAAGCGCCCGGACCATCCGAGCGACGCGGGTCACTGCGGTGACCCGTTACGAACATAACGCGGTGAGGATCATTTTGTCGAGGGGCAGAAAATATTTTTATTTTTGTGAATTCAGGCGTCCCAGCAGCCAATCGTTCACCCAGCAGCCGTTCAGTAGATAATTATCCCGTAGCGTGCCCTCCATCTGGAAACCGTTTTTCTCCAGAATCCGGCGTGACGCCCAGTTACCTTCAACCACCATCGCCTTGAGTTTATGGAAATCGGCTTCAAGCAGAAACTGACACAGCGCCGCCAGCGCCTCGCTGCCATAGCCCTGTCCGCAGTGGCGATGCAGCAGCATATAACCCACCTCGGCCTGACGGTGTGGCTCCCACTCGGGGCTGCAGCCAAACAGGCCAATTGGCTCACCGCTATCGCGTCGCCGTGCCACCAGACAAAGCATATGAAAACTGCCTGGCTGCCATGGAGCCAGACGCGCGGTGAAGCGCTGGCGAATATCCGCTTCATCGGGGATCTCGCTCACCCACGTCATCGTGTCGCGATCTTCATGGACAGCACGAAACAGTTGCCAGTCTTCTGGCTGTAATTTATTCAGGGTTAATCTGGCGGTGACAAGTTGCATCTGCTGCTCCCGATGGGCCGGTTTTCCAGCTGTCGCTGGCACGCGTCATCGCGCAACATAGCAAAACGACACCGCAGCGACCAGCGTTCGCAGGCTGAAAAACTGTTCCCCTTTATTGCACTCAACCTTTCCTCTTTTTATGCACAGGCCTCAAAAATTGATCTGAAACATGAAGTCCCGGCGTGATGGTGCGGGGCGCTAGCGGTTCGCGATCACATTTTTTATCATAGGCACACTTTCCATTGCTGACGAGCCGCCTGTGTCCTCCCACTTCACGATGTTACTGGCAGTATTTGACCGCGCCGCCCTGATGTTGATCTGCCTGTTCTTCCTGACGCGCACCCGCCCGTTTCGTCAGCTGCTTCAAAAAGATGAACACACGCGCGCAGAGAAAATGGCGGTAACCGCCATCTTTTCCCTGTTTGCGCTGTTCAGTACCTGGTCTGGGGTCAATGTCGACGGTTCGCTGCTGAATGTGCGTGTCATTGCCGTGATGGCGGGTGGCATTCTGTTTGGTCCCTGGGTCGGCATCGCCACCGGTATTATTGCGGGGCTGCACCGTTTTCTGATCGATATTCACGGCGTGACCTCCGTGCCCTGTCTGATTACCAGCATCATTGCCGGTATCGTCGCGGGCGGCATTAATCGCCGGGTGCTGAAAGAGCATCGCTGGCGCGCCGGTATTGTCGGCGGCATGCTGTGTGAAGCCCTGACGATGTTGCTGATCGTCCTGTGGGCGCGGCCAACCTCACTCGGGCTGGCGATTGTGTCAGAAATTGCCCTGCCGATGATCCTCGGTGCCTCCAGTATCGGTATCATTGTGTTGCTGGTGCAGAGCGTTGAGGGAGAGAAAGAGGCGATTGCCGCCCGTCAGGCCAAGCTGGCGCTGGAGATCGCCAACAAAACCCTGCCGCTGTTTCGTCAGGTGAACAGCGACTCACTTCGCAACATCTGTGACATTATCCGGCGGGAGATCAAAGCCGATGCGGTGGCGATGACCGACAAGAAACAGATTCTGGCTTACGTCGGCTATGGCGAAAATAACTATCAGCATGGGGATGATGGCATCAGTCCCACCACCGCGCAGTCGATCGCCAGCGGTAAAATTATCATTAAGAACAACGATGAAGCGCACCGCACCAAAGATATCCATTCGATGATCGTCATCCCGCTGTGGGAAAAAGGCAAAGTCACCGGCACGCTGAAAATCTACTATCGCCGCGCGCACCGTATTACCGGCTCGCTGAAGGAGATGGCCATAGGCCTGTCGCAAATCATCTCTACACAGCTTGAAGTGTCACGTGCCGAGCAGCTGCGAGAGATGGCCAATAAAGCGGAACTGCGGGCGCTGCAAAGTAAAATAAATCCCCATTTCCTGTTCAATGCCCTGAATGCCATTTCCTCTTCTATCCGGCTTAATCCCGATACTGCCCGCCAGCTGGTGATTAACCTGTCACGCTACCTGCGCTACAACCTGGAGCTGAACGATGATGAGTTGATCGATATCCGTAAGGAGCTGTGGCAGGTCAAAGATTACATCGCCATTGAGCAGGCGCGGTTTGGCGATAAGCTGACGATGATCTATGACGTAGACGAAGATCTGCATTTTCTGCTGCCAAGTCTGCTGATCCAGCCGCTGGTGGAGAATGCGATTGTGCATGGCATCCAGCCCTGTAAAGGCAAAGGCGTGGTAACGCTGAGCGTTCGGGATCGGGGCGATAAGGTGCAGATCTCGGTGCGGGACACCGGCCAGGGCATCAGTGACGAAGTCATGGCAAGAGTGGCGCGCAATGAGATGCCCGGTAATAAAATCGGCCTGCTCAATGTGCATCATCGGGTAAAACTCCTGTCAGGTCAGGGACTGAACATCGTGCGACACCAGCCGGGCACCGAGATTTCCTTTACGCTGAGTAAGAATGGCCAGCGGCTGGCGGAGAATCTGTTATGAAAGCCATTATTGTGGAAGATGAATTCCTGGCGCAGCAGGAGTTGAGCTGGATGATTCAGCATCACAGCAAAATCGAGATTGAAGCCTGCTTTGATGATGGCCTCGACGTGCTGAAGTATCTGCAACAGCATCGGGTTGATGTGATTTTTCTCGACATCAATATTCCTTCGCTGGATGGCATGCTGCTGGCACAGAATATCCATCAGTTTGCGCACAAGCCGCTGATTGTCTTTATCACCGCATGGAAAGAGCATGCGGTGGAGGCGTTTGAGCTGGAGGCGTTTGACTACATTCTCAAGCCTTATCAGGAGTCGCGGATTGTCACCATGCTGAACAAGCTGGAAGCCACTGCACAGGCGCAGCAGGCGGTCAGCCATCTCAGCGCCACGCCAGCACCGCAGACGGTCAACCTGATCAAAGATGAGCGTATTATCGTCACGGACGTGAACGACATTTACTATGTAGAAGCCCATGAAAAGCTGACGTTTGTGTACACGCGGCGTGAGTCTTACGTGATGTCGATGAATATTACCGAATTCTGTTCACGTCTGCCGGAACAACAGTTCTTCCGCTGCCACCGCTCTTACTGCGTCAGCCTCAGCAAGATTCGTGAAATCGAGCCGTGGTTTAACAACACTTATCTGTTGAAGCTGCGCGATCTGGAGTTTCAGGTACCGGTGAGCCGCAGCAAGGTGAAGCAGTTTCGGCAGCTGATGCGCCTGTAGCAAAGGAGAGAGGGGAATGTCTCAGGAGAGCGAGTACTGAAACTGAGAGTGATTTCCCGATCCTGTCCTGCTGAAGCAGTCAGGTCGGGAAAATCGATCGCGCGCAAAGTGGCCGTGCGCGCGAGGTGAAACTGAATCAGATAATGCGACCCAGCGTCTGGCGCAGATGCGCGCCCGCGCCCAGCAGGCCAGGCTGATCGTGCGTGATCATATAGACCGGGATACTGGCAACATAGTCGCGGAAGCGGCCTTTATCTTCGAAAGCAGCACGGAAACCTGACGCCTTAAAGAACTCCAGGAAACGTGGCACGATGCCACCCGCAATGTAGACGCCACCAAAGGTGCCGAGGTTCAATGCCAGATTGCCGCCGAAACGGCCCATAATGACGCAGAACATCGACAGCGCCCGACGGCAGTCGATGCAGCTGTCATCCAGCGCACGCTGGCTGACATCTTTAGGCTTCAGGTTTTCCGGCACACGATTATCAACTTTAACAATCGCACGATAGAGGTTGACCAGACCGGCACCGGACAGGATACGTTCTGCTGAAACATGGCCCAGCTCTTCACGCAGCACTTCCAGAATTTGATCTTCTTCTTCGCTGTTGGCGGCGAAATCGACATGACCGCCCTCGCCAGGCAGGCTGACCCAGCGTTTGTCCACATGCACCAGATGGCTGACGCCTAATCCGGTACCGGCACCATAAATCGCAATAGGCTTGTCTTTAACCGGGGCTGTGCCGCCAAACTGAATTACGTTGTCGGCGGTCAGCATCGGAATCGCCATGGATACCGCAGTGAAGTCGTTAATGATTTCCAGGTGTTCAAAACCGATGTTCTCTTTGAGCTTGCGCGTAGAAAACGCCCAGTCATGGTTGGTCATTTCAACCCAGTCATCGGTAATCGGGCAGGCGATAGCGATACAGCCATCTTTAACATCCTGCTGTTGTTCATCAAGATAGTGGCGGATGACGGCTTCGAGGCTGTCATATTCTGATGTTGAGAATGTTTTGGCCTGGGTGATGCTGCCGCTTTCCACCTCACACAGGGCGAGGCGTGCGTTAGTACCGCCGACATCGCCGACCAAGGCATAGGTTGTCATTCTTCTGTTGCTCCGCTTGGGGTCTTAAGAGTTGGAGGACACTATAAATTTCTGCCCATAAAACAACAACGCTCACCGGTGCGATTGGTGAGCGTCTTACTCAGGTGTGCTACAGCCTAACCGCGATAGTCCACCCTGCACAGCGGCAACTATCTGAATCTTAGCCGCCGTTGCGTTGATTCAGGCAGGCGGTGACTTTTCGTAACAGTGGCGGCAAATCCTCTTTCTGCATGACCACCTCAACCAGCGACAGCCTTTGAGGCGCGGAAAGTCGCGCCATCACCTCGTCTAACTGTACGGTTTCACTGATGCGCCAGCTCTGCGCCTGGCCCTGCAGACTCAGTGCGTGCGGTAAGGCCGTCCAGTTCCACGGGGCAATATCATTATAACGCTGTGTTGCGCCATGAATGGCCCGTTCGACGGTATAGCCTTCATTATTCAGCAAAAAGAGTATCAGTCGCTGCTCATCACGCAGCATGGAACCCAGTTCCTGAATCGTCAGCTGCGCCGAACCGTCTCCGATAATCAGGATAACCCGGCGATCGGGGTCAGCGGTTTGCGCGCCAAACGCTGCCGGAAGAGTATAGCCGATTGATCCCCATAATGGCTGAACCACCAGCTGCGCCTGCGAGGGCAGTCGTAACGCGGCGGCACCAAAAGCGGCTGTCCCCTGCTCTGCCAGAATCAGGTCGCCGGGTTGCAGAAATTTCTGCATCGCCTGCCAGAAAGCCTGCTGACTGATCACGGCTGCCGGTTCATCCGGTTGCACGGCAGACGGTGCTATGGCGGGCTGCCACTGCTGGCCGTAGTGTTCAAACAGCGGTTGCAGTTCGCTAAGCGCATCCGCCATCGACAACGGCGCAAAATGTTCCTTGCCCACGCTGGCGCTGAAGGGTTGCAGATCGATCAGTCGCTCAGGCGCAAACTGCTGCGTGAAGCCTGCAGTAATGGTGTCGGTGAAACGCACCCCGACGCAGATCGCCACATCCACCTGCTCAATTTGCCCGCACACCTGACCTGCGCTGGCTTCACCGGCATAGGTTCCGACGTAACCTGGCTGCTGCTCATCCAGTACACCTTTGCCCATCAGCAGGCTGGCGCAGGGAATTGCGCTCTTTTCACGCAGCGCGGCCAGCGCAGACTGCTGCTGCCAGCGCAGTGCCAGAAAATCGGCCAGCAGTGAAACGCGCTCTGCTGGTGCCAGCAACCGCTCCGCCGCGTCGCGGAAAGCACGACGCGCCTCGGGCGAAGAGGATTGATGGGGGTTCAGGGGCTGAACAGGGGGCTGCACCTCTATAGCCGCCACGTCGACGGCCAGCGACAGATAGCCGGGACGACGGGCCTGTAACGCGTGCTCTATCACCCTGTCAATTTCAGCAGTGGCATTATCGGCAGTAAGTTGTGCCGTTGCGGCACTGACTTCGGCGGCCATGCGTATGAAATGCCGGAAATCGCCATCGCCCAGCGAATGGTGGACACAGTCACCCTGTAACTGTGCTGAAGTCGCTGGTGCGCCAACGATATGGATCACCGGCAGATACTCTGCATAACTGCCTGCAATGCCGTTAATCGCGCTGAGTTCGCCAACACCAAAGGTGGTTAATAGCGCCCCAGCACCGTTGCTGCGTGCATAGCCGTCCGCCGCATAGGCGGCATTAAGCTCGTTGGCACAGCCTACCCAACGGATGTCCGGATGGTCGATGACCCGATCAAGAAACTGCAGGTTATAGTCGCCCGGTACGCCAAACAGATGCTTTATACCTATCTCCTGCAGACGGGTCAGCAGGTAATCTCCAATAGTGAATGTGGACATTGCACAATCCTTTCAGGGAAGAGTTGGGTTAAGTATCTGACAGCCGATGAAATTAGCGAGGAGGGCCACGATTTTCGCCAGCCGCATTGGCTGGAAAGGCGGCGTTACGCTGGCAGATTATTCTGTAAAAATGCGAACTGCTGCGCGCTGTCACTGAGTGTAACCGTATACACTGATAGACTTTTGGCACATATGCCCGTTTTTACTCAGGAGCGCTGAATGTCCTCTTTCCCCCATCCCGATCGCTATCAACAGATGCAATACCGTCGCAGCGGCCGCAGCGGCATTAAACTGCCCGCCATTTCGCTGGGGCTGTGGCATAACTTTGGTGACAGTACCCGGGTCGATAACAGCCGTGAGCTGCTGCGTCATGCGTTTGACCTCGGCATCACCCACTTCGACTTAGCCAATAACTACGGTCCGCCGCCGGGCTCAGCCGAAGAGAACTTCGGGCGTATTCTGCGGGAAGATTTTCGTACCCATCGTGATGAGCTGATCATCTCCACTAAAGCGGGCTATACCATGTGGCAGGGACCTTATGGGGATTGGGGTTCGCGTAAATATCTGGTCGCCAGTCTGGATCAGAGCCTGAAGCGAATGGGGCTGGACTATGTGGATATTTTCTATCATCACCGTCCCGATCCGGAAACCCCGCTGGAAGAGACAATGCGCGCGCTGGATCATGTCGTGCGCCAGGGCAAAGCGCTTTACGCTGCCCTCTCTAACTATCCGGCCGATCTCGCCGCCGAAGCGATAGCTATCCTGCGCGATCTCGGCACCCCTTGTCTGATCCACCAGCCGCGCTATTCGATGTTTGAACGAACGCCTGAACAGGGATTGATTCAGACGCTGGGCGATGCGGGCGTCGGCTGTATCGCCTTCTCGCCGCTGGCAGGCGGCGTGCTCACCGATCGCTACCTGCAGGGCATCCCGGAAGATTCGCGTGCGGCCAGCGGCAGCAAGTTCCTGAGTGAAAGTCAGTTGACGGATGAGAAGATGGAAAAGGTCCGCAGGCTGAATGTGATTGCGCAGCAGCGCGAGCAGAAGCTGGCGCAGATGGCGCTGGCGTGGGTATTGCGCGACGATCGTGTCACCTCGGTGCTGATTGGTGCCAGTAAAACGGCTCAGATTGATGACGCGGTGGCAATGCTCGCCCGACGTCAGTTCAGCGACACGGAGTTAGCGGCGATTGACGCGGCCCTGCTGTAATTTTTCCCCGCCCGGCGCAGGCCGGGTGTTTTCTCACCAGAATAGTCTCAATCCCCTTTCTCTCCCCAATTTCCTCACAATCTTCCGACACAATGATGCGGTAACGACAGCATTACGCAGGCATAATCACTGCGCCGCAACAGCATCAGACTGTTGATGAGGAGAATATAATGAAAAGAGCACTTATTTTTGCTGCCCTGCTGGCGGTGTTGTCGCCGCTGGCAAATCACACAGCTGAGGCCTCCAGTGCCTCTATTACTCTGGCCCCCGGCGTTACGCTGAATCTGGGCGATCGCGACAATCGTGGTTATTACTGGGATGGCGGTCGCTGGCGTGAACCACGCTGGTGGAATGATCGTTATTCCTATAAAGAACGCCGCTGGTGGCGACACGAAGAGTGGCGTCGTCAGCAGCAGTGGGAGCGTGAACGTCGCTGGCATGAGCGCGACCGTGAGCGCCGCTGGGATCATCAGCATCGCCGCGATCGTGACTGGGATCGTCATGACCGTGGTGGTCCTGGCCCGCGTGGTTTTGGGCCTAGTGGTCCCGATCATCACGGACACGATCGCCACTAATAAAAAACGCCCGGCAAATGCCGGGCGTTTTTTTGTTTCCAGAAACCCTTATAGCCCCAGCGCTTCACCCACCAGCAGGTAAAGATTCAGCGTAATCACCAGCAGCACGATCAGTCGCCCGGTGTTCTGCATCAGACGCGAGTTAACCATATCATCGCCCATCAGCTCGCGGTTGCCGGTAAAGGAGAGCAGCGGAATCAACGCCAGCGCAATACCGAAACTCAGCAGCACCTGACTCATCACCAGCACCTTTGTTGGATCCCAGCCAGCCCAGATAACAATAAAGGAAGGCAGCATGGTTACCGTACGCCGCACCCAGAGCGGAATATGGAAACGGATAAAGCCCTGCATCACCACCTGTCCCGCCAGCGTTCCGACCACCGTTGAGGAAAGTCCGGCAGCCACCAGGCTCAGCCCAAATACTGTTGCCGCCGCCTGACCTAACAACGGTTGCAGCGTGAGATAGGCCTGGTCAAGCTCAGCGATTTTGCTGTGGCCGCTGAAGTGGAAGGCCGCTGCCGCGGTCGCCATCATCGCCAGGTTAACAAATCCGGCGATGGTCATGGCAATCGCCACATCCAGTTTAGTTGAGGAGTACCGCTGACCTTTGCTGTCCTCACTTTTGCCCTGCGTCAGCGCGGAGTGCAGATAAATCACGTGCGGCATAATGGTCGCACCCAGCACACCCGCCGCCAGGAATACAGCATCCGACGTGGGTAACGCGGGCAGCGCCATGCCGATCACCAGCTCTTTGACACTGGGCTGAGAGAAGAAGAGTTCGACGATATAGGCCGCCGCCACAAACAGCAGCAGTCCGCCAATCACCCGCTCCAGCGGTTTCTGACCGCGGCTCTGTAACATCAATATCAGGAACGTGGCGATGCCGGTCAGTACCGCGCCCTGCATCAGTGAGATGCCGAGCAGCAGTTTGAAGCCCAGCGCCGCGCCGATAAATTCCGCCAGGTCGGTGGCCATCGCAATAATTTCCGCCTGCACCCAGTAAAACCAGACGGCGGGACGAGGAAAGCGATCGCGGATATGCTCGGCGAGATTTTTGCCGGTGGCGATCCCCAGCTTGGCAGACATCAGCTGGATAAGCATGGCCATGATATTGGCCCACACCACCACCCACAGCAATTTGTAGCCGTAAGCAGCGCCCGCCTGGATGTTGGTCGCAAAGTTGCCCGGATCGATATAGCCGATAGCGGCGATAAAGGCGGGGCCCAGCAGTGCGAGTTTGACTTTTCTGACTCCGCGAGCGGCGCGCTCGGCGGTACGACTTTCAAACATATCCGGTACCCTGTCTGAACATTTGCCTGCCCCGGCAGCTTAGGGGTTGGCATGTGCAAGTAAAATTCGTTTATTGTTATCGGTGTAATAGATGCTGCTATAAAGTATAGCCATTGCTATACATTACAGTAAAGGAGGTGATTGCTAAAAATGTGAGCAATAGTGTCACTCTACGCCCCGTGTAAAATATAGACAATAATTATGTGGTTATCTGAAGTGAATGATTTGTAAAGAGGACGTGATCTCTGGAACTTTTCTGGAAAATATAGCGATAGCGAATACTTATATTGTGGTTCAGATCTCGTTTTTAAGTAACGCGTTACATAGAATACGCAACAAAATACAACCCTCCTCAAATTTGGAGCAACCATGTCCCATATTTTGCAATTTCTTTTAGCACTGGTGGTGGTCGGGATACTCTCCTTGCTGGTCAGTCACGATCGTAAAAGCATTCGCATTCGCTACATTATACAGCTACTGGTGATTGAAATTGTGCTCGCCTGGTTCTTCCTGAACTCAGAAGCGGGACTGGGTTTCGTCAAAGGCTTCGCGGGCTTCTTTGACCATCTGTTGAAGTATGCGGCTCAGGGAACCAATTTTGTCTTCGGCAACATGAGCGATAAAGGCCTCGCCTTCTTCTTCCTTAACGTACTGTGCCCAATCGTCTTTATCTCTGCACTGATCGGTATTCTGCAGCATTTCCGTATCCTGCCGTGGGTTATCCGCGGTATCGGTACCGTGCTGTCGAAAGTCAATGGCATGGGAAAACTGGAATCATTCAACGCCGTGAGTTCTCTGATACTGGGACAGTCAGAAAACTTCATCGCCTATAAAGATATTCTGGGCAAAATGTCACAGCGCCGCATGTACACCATGGCTGCGACCGCAATGTCGACGGTATCGATGTCCATCGTCGGAGCCTACATGACGATGCTGCAGCCAAAATATGTGGTCGCTGCACTGGTGCTCAACATGTTCAGTACCTTTATCGTGCTGTCGCTGATCAACCCTTACCGTGTTGAGAACGAAGAAGACCTGCAGCTGCAGGATCTGCATAAAGGTCAGAGCTTCTTTGAGATGCTGGGCGAATATATCCTGGCCGGTTTCCGCGTCGCGATTATCGTTGCGGCCATGCTGATTGGCTTTATCGCGCTGATTTCAGGTCTGAATGCGCTGTTTGATCTGATTTTCGGTATCAGCTTCCAGGGCGTTCTCGGCTTTGTCTTCTATCCGTTTGCCTGGATGATGGGTGTGCCTTCTGGCGAAGCGCTGCAGGTCGGCAGCATTATGGCGACCAAGCTGGTGTCGAATGAGTTTGTAGCCATGATGGATCTGCAGAAAATCGCGGGTCAGCTGTCGCCAAATTCAGAAGGTATTCTGTCCGTGTTCCTGGTGTCGTTCGCCAACTTCTCTTCAATCGGCATCGTGGCCGGCGCGATTAAAGGTCTGAACGAAGAGCAGGGTAACGTGGTTTCGCGCTTTGGCCTGAAGCTGCTGTACGGTTCTACGCTGGTCAGCGTGCTCTCCGCCGCTATCGCCGGTCTGGTTCTGGCGTTCTGATAAGTTTCTAAGCAATAAAGGGCGAGTGTCTCTCGCCCTCTTCTTTCTGCGCCATTCCTGCTCTGCTCCCCGCTGGTTCGCCCTTCAGGCGTCACTTCTCACGTCGCACAACAAAGTCACATCTGCAGTTAAACCATGCGCGAGAGACAGCACCGCGTCCCGGAAGGTCATGCCCGTTGAAACGCCTGAGCGTATGCAGCAGCGTGGCGTGAATAGTAAAGCAATAAGGTTTTTATCCGCACGAGAAGGCGAATGAAAGAGATAGCAGAAAGGATGTTGACAACGACGTGTCAGAAAATGGTGGAGATAAGCGGGATCGAACCGCTGACCTCTTGCATGCCATGCAAGCGCTCTCCCAGCTGAGCTATACCCCCACATCTGGACTCGTTTTTCAGTGCCAAACTTTTGGGAAGAAGTTTGGTGGAGCTAAGCGGGATCGAACCGCTGACCTCCTGCATGCCATGCAGGCGCTCTCCCAGCTGAGCTATAGCCCCGAACCGAAAAACTGTCGCGTTAAGCGACGGACGGCATAATATGAAACCGCCTCCAGGGTGTCAACGGCAAAATGACATTCTCTGTTTGATCGCTGAAAAAGGCGGCAACCTGCGAAGTTTCAGCAGCATGCTGCAGGTGAAAATCGTGTCTGGTCAGGCAGGACCGTTTTTTAACTGTTATTCAGTCTGCCGTGAGGTTAATTCCCGGTTAAATATGTTATAGGAATTTTCTTGTCTTCGTCTTTTTCGCGTGCAAAACTTAGCCCGCTAATTTAGTGGTCACCGGGACCCTCTCCCGCACACCACGCGTCCACCAGGCGTTATCGTCCCATTAATCATAAAAAACTATTGAGATACTATGTCGCTGCATACACCTAAAGAAATCGCACAACTGGCGATCCAGTCAGGCGTGGCCAAAAGCCGTGCGCCTGTCAGCATCCTCCTGATTCTCGGCTTTATGGCGGGCGCATTTATTGCGACCGGCTTCCTGCTGGATCTTCACGTGATTAACACCCTGCCGGCTGAGTGGGGCTCATTTGGTGGCCTGTTAGGCGCGGCTGTCTTCCCGGTGGGTATCATCATGACCGTGCTGGCAGGTGGTGAGCTGCTGACCGGCAATATGATGACCCTGCCGGTAGCCTGGTTTGCCCGCCGCATCAGCTTTATGAGCGTGGCGCGAAACTGGTTCTGGGTGACCCTGGCGAACTTCCTCGGCAGCGTGGCGGTCGCCTGGTTCTTTGGCCATATGCTGGGCATGACCGAAGGCGATTACCTGAAAAAGACCGTTGCGATTGCCTCTGCAAAAGTCCATGCCGATTTCCTGCACGCCTTTATTTCAGGCATTGGCTGTAACTGGCTGGTGTGTCTGGCGGTGTGGCTGGCGTTTGCCAGTAAAGATGTGGTCGGCAAGATCTTCGGCATGTGGTTCCCGGTTATGGCGTTTGTTGCCATTGGCTTCCAGCACGTTGTCGCCAACATGTTTATCATTCCGGCCGCCATTTTTGCCGGTCAGATGAGCTGGGCAGAGTATCTCCCTAACTTTGTTGCCGTCTTCCTGGGCAATGCTGTGGGCGGTGCCGTCTTCGTTGGCCTGGCTTACTTCCTTGCCTTCCGCCCTGCCGCAGAACCTGCCAGCAACCCGCAGTAATCCTGCTTTGCCTTTTGTCAAAAGACAAAAGGCAATTTCAGCTTCAGTTACTTTCCCCCGTTACGTTTTGCTGTAATATGTACCGCTAATGTATTTAACAGGGACAGCATCGTGAAAAAGGAATGGCTTACTCCCGAAGAGCTGGCTGCAGAAACGGGTTACAGTCGGCAAACGGTGAACAAATGGATCAAGCGAGAGAACTGGACAACCACGCCAAAGCCCGGTGTACAAGGCGGTAAGGCACGTCTGATTCATATTGATGAACGCGTAAAAAGTTTTATTCAGTCAACACGCAATCTCAACGAGCCCCCAGCGACCTATGGTGCAGTGGCTAATTCTTTACCTGCGTTATTGATAAGTTCCATCCAGCAAATGAGTCAGGATGAACAGGATCAGTTCACCGCATTAATCTTACGTGAAGGGATTAAGGGCGTTATGCAGCGTCTGGGAATTGGTGAAGAGTAAAGAAACCGGAAGCGTGATGCTTCCGGCTGTGTTTATTAAGCCTGTGCTTCACGCTCACTGATAAAGGCCAGAGCCTGCTCAATACGTGCCACACTGCGGCTGCGGCCAATCGCTGCAACAGTGACGTCCAGACCCGGTGACTGACCGGCGCCGGTTACCGCCACACGCAGCGGCATGCCGACTTTACCCATCCCCACGTCCAGCTCATCTGCGGTGCTCTGAATCGCCTGATGGACGTTTTCAGCGTTCCATTCAGTGATTGCGGCCAGCTTATCGCGCACGACTTCCAGCGGCTGACGCGCCACCGGACGAAGATGTTTCTTCGCGGCATCGGCATCAAACTCTGCAAAGTCTTCATAGAAGTAGCGACAGGACGCCGCCATCTCCTTCAGCGTTTTGCAGCGCTCGCCCAGCAGGCTAACCAGTTTCGCCAGTTCCGGCCCGGTACGGGTATCAATTTTCTGCTCTTCAATATGCCACTGCAGATGCGTCGCCACATATTCTGGCGGCAGCGTATTGATGTAGTGATGATTCAGCCACTGCAGTTTCTCAGTGTTGAACGCACTGGCAGACTTACTGACGGCGTCCAGAGTAAACAGCTCAGTCATTTCAGGCACGCTGAAAATTTCCTGATCGCCATGCGACCAGCCCAGACGAACCAGATAGTTGAGCAGCGCTTCCGGCAGGTAGCCATCATCCCGATACTGCATCACCCCTACTGCGCCATGACGCTTGGAGAGCTTTTTGCCATCGTCGCCCAGGATCATTGAGACGTGGGCATAGACCGGAACCTGCGCGCCAATCGCTTTAAGGATATTGATCTGACGTGGTGTGTTGTTGATGTGGTCTTCACCGCGAATAACATGCGTGATGCCCATATCCCAGTCATCTACCACGACGCAGAAGTTATAGGTGGGGGAACCATCGGTGCGGCGGATAATCAGATCATCGAGTTCCTGGTTGCTGAACTCGATCGGGCCGCGAATCTGGTCGTCAAAGATGACCGAACCGTCCTGTGGATTGCGGAAACGCACAACGCACGGCTCATCATCGGCATGATGTTCATGGCTGTCACGGCAGCGGCCGTCGTAACGCGGCTTTTCGTTGTTGGCCATCTGCTCTTCACGCAGGGCTTCCAGACGCTCTTTAGAACAGTAGCATTTGTATGCCGTGCCCGCTTCCAGCATTTCATCAATGACCGCGTTGTAGCGATCAAAACGCTTAGTCTGGTAGTAAGGGCCTTCATTCCAGTCCAGGCTGAGCCAGTTCATGCCATCCATGATGGCTTCGATAGCTTCCGGCGTGGAGCGCTCCAGATCGGTATCTTCAATGCGCAGCACGAACTCGCCCTGGTTATGACGCGCAAAGAGCCAGGAATAAAGTGCGGTACGGGCGCCACCAACATGCAGGTAGCCGGTCGGGCTGGGCGCGAAGCGTGTTTTGATTTTCATTGAGTATTGCCTTAGATGCGCGGGTTCTCTGTCTGGATGACAAAAAACAGGTTAGACGCGAAAAAACAGTGGGCACATTCTAGCATCTGACGGTGAATCCTCAATGCGTGGCCGCAGGTTGCCTTCCGGGAAAAGGGGCTTTTCTGCCAGTAAAACCAGCACATTGACTAAAAGCGCGACAGGATGTTTAAAAATAAACCGAACGCACATTTATGTTTTAAAAAGCGTTGACTCAAAATCAACTATCCCTATAATGCGACTCCACACAGCGGGGGTGATTAGCTCAGTTGGTAGAGCATCTCCCTTACAAGGAGGGGGTCGGCGGTTCGAACCCGTCATCACCCACCACTCTTAACAGGGTGCCCGCAGTGAACAGGTATGAAGATATGGGTGATTAGCTCAGTTGGTAGAGCATCTCCCTTACAAGGAGGGGGTCGGCGGTTCGAACCCGTCATCACCCACCAC